>JBIOYC010000216.1:0-7980 GCA_044869955.1 Thermoanaerobaculia bacterium
CTTCCGAGGGCTACGTCCGCATCGCCGAGCAAGTGATCGGTGCGGTTCGCCGCCGCGTCTGCGAGCTCTGGGACTCTCTGCCCGGCAATCAGTACCCCAAGCCCGAAAGTCTCGACCACTGGGCCACCGCGGCCCACATGCAGCTGGAGGATGCCAAGACGTTCCCAGTGAAACAGGTCGTTGCCAAGGGGAAGGTCATGAGCTACGACGAAGCACGTAGCCTCTGGCACAGCTACACACCGGTCGATCTCGAGGTGGTGGGGGCGGACGGCAAGCCAGTGTCACGGGCCTGGGGATCACCTCTGCCCCTTGACATGGCTGACGCGACGCACGTGACAGTCCGCCAGATGGTTCCTCCCATTCCATTGTCTTCAGCCGCTGCTGGCAATTCACGGAGCCTCGTCGAACTGGAGGCCCCTCTCTTGGCCGACCTCAACCGCCAGCTGCAGTCGGCCGGCGGACAGGCCACCAGCGGTGACGGCGACGATCGGCAGACCTACCAGGCCCCGGTGGGGGCAATCGTCTGGGAGAGCCTCACCCGGTCGCGCTCCTTCCAGGGCGAGGAGTGAGGTGCCATGACCTGGCGCACCCTGAGGCGTTGGTCGTGGCGAGCCGGGACCTTCGTTTTCGGCCTGATCGTCACTGGCCTTCTCGCCAGCTTCGGCCAGGCGCCCGGCGTCTTCGCGGGCCTGGCCCTGACGGCTCTGGCCCTGGTCCTCTTCGAGTGGCGGGTTCGGCGTTCGAGCAAGGAGCGCTCCTCAGAGACGGCCGTCAAGACCGGCGCCGAGTGGGAAGCCCCGCCCGCCGCCACCAACGTCGCGGCTTCGAAGGCCGCTAGCTGTCCGCCGAATGACCTCCAGATTCTCCATGAGGAAATGAGCAAGGTCGCAGGATCCGTCCAGGAGTTGCGCCGGTCCCTGTCGAGCACCGAGGAGCGCCTGCTGGCGGAGCTGGGGCGAATGGCCGCCACCGCCCAGCGGCTGAGCGGGCAGGCCTCGTACTCTCGGGCTACCAGCCATCCGGAGGATCAGCGAGCTTGGAGTGAGCCTCCTCCCGCCAGTGCTACGCCGGTGATGGCCCAGGCGACGAGCGCGCACGGACCTCGCTTGCCCCACGGTCTCGTCGCCGCCTGGGACCATTACCTGCGCGAGGGCGATGGCCGGTTCGAAGCTCGAGGCCTGGATCGTTCACTCCAGGCCCAGGGAGTGGCAGCTCACGCCGTGCCGGGTGAGGACCTGGGCGTGGGGGCCGGCTACCTCGGCGTCGTCGCCTCGCCGGGGGCGGACACCGTCTTCCTCCTGCCCAGCTTCAAGCTGCCGGCCCATGCCCTGGCCAACTGGTTCTCGAGCCCCGGCCATGGCTCCCGCCAGGCTTTGATCTGCCGGCTGGTGCGGCCGGCTACGGCGCGCCGGGCCGACGGGCGGCTGAACCTGGTCGAGATGGGGGAGGTCGAATGATCCCCATTCCCTGGTTCGGCTTCCTGGAGCCCTCCCTGACCACGAGCCTGCTGGCGGTCGCCGCCACAGGCTTGAGCCTGGTCCTGTGGTGGCGCCTGACGCGGCGGGTCCAGACCCTCGAACGTCGGCTCACACGAGAGGGGATCACTACCCTGCCCGATCGCCCGGAGCCATTCGATCGCCAAGCGCTGCGCCGTTCGCTCGAGGAGCTGCTGCGGCTGTCCGAGCAGCTTTCTCCCCGTTCGCGAGGCTCGGATCCGTCGCGACCGCCTTCTACCAGCGGCGAGGGAGTCTTGTCATGAATGTGCCGGTGCATCGCAGAGCGCCTTTCTCGCCCCGCCAGCAGCTCGAGATTCTCGGCGGGGCGCTCGGATTCGTGGTGCTCCTGGGTCTCGTGGTCCTTGCCGCCAGGAGCCTCGGCCGTCCACACCAGGCGCCGCTCGAGAGACTGAGTCGGTCATGCCGGCTCGAACCGGTCTGGGAAAGGGAGCTGGGCGCTCCGGCACCGAGGACGGAGCCGGTGACGGGTGCCCGGCGACGGCTGGCGGTCTATCTCGATACCTCCGAGCCGATGGGAGGCTTCGTACCACCTTCCACCGACGACGCCACGACCCCTCTGGCCCGCCTGCTCGCGGTCCTCCCGGATCACCTCCAAGCCGCAGAGGCCGGGCCGGCCGAGGTGACCTGGTGGTCGGTAGCGGAGGAGGTGGCCGAGCTCGAGCGGCCTACACGCTGGACCCAGAGCCTCTTCCGTGGCACGCAATCGCGTTTGCGTCCGGCCGTGACGCGCATGGTCCGGGAGACCCTGGCCGGCCGTCTCGATCTGGTTGTGCTGGTTACCGACCTCGCCGCCACCGAGGCCGACACCTTGGGTGCCATGGCGGCTGCCAATGCCTTCGAGGAGCAGAGCTACGCTGCCAGGGCTCGAGCGGGCGACCTTCACCTCGGCCTCTTCGGGGTCCGGGCGCCGTACCTGGGAGCCGTACGTCCCGCCTGCGGTGCGCCCGCGGGGCTCGGTTGCCGCTTCAGCGAACGGCTGGGCCGTTGGGCTCCCGTGAGCCGGCCGTTGAGGGCGGCCGTCTACTTCCTCGTGCTCGGTCGGCAGCGGAGCGCGGTGGTGAGCCTGGCGGAGAGACTGGGCACGTCGGCTCGAGAAGCTGGCCTCGAGCCCTGGTTCGAGCTGCTCACCGAGGAGACCACGCCTCGAGAGGTGACCGCCTCCTGTGTGGCGGTCGACGAGCAGGGGCGGCTCACGCGGCAGTTCACGCTTGCGGTCGATCCGGCGGGGCGTGCTCGCTGCGCAAACTCGCGCATCGTGCGCCTGCTCTGCGAGCTGGAGTGGCTGATCCCAGCCGAGGCTCCAGGCCCACAGGCACGCAGCGGATCGGGGCCTGCGCCGTGGTCCTGGCAGGGCTTTTTCCCGCGGGGGACCTCAGCCAGCTGGCCGGGAGTAAGCGTGCAGGCGGCCAACCAACGGCTCGATCTGGAGCTAGATTGCGGTGCCGTGCGCCGAGCGGCTCCGCCGGAGGATCTCGAGCTGAAGCTCTCCGGGGGGAGAGCCACGCCGTCGAGGCCCGACTGGGCACCCTGGTCCACCGAAACGGACGAAACCGAGGCCAGCGTCGGCAAAACCCTGCTCTTGAGCTCGTTCGTGGAGCGCCTGCGGCCTGTCCCGACCTCCTATCGGCTGGTCTGCCCGGCGTTCCTCCGCGCCCCGGAGCAACGCAAATGAGCCTCGAGTGGACGCCGTTGCTGCTCGTGGCTCTGCTGGAAGCGGGGCTCCTGGTGGCCGCGTGGCGCCGGGTCAGGGGCAGCCCCGCGGCCGAGCTGAGCGCTCTCGGAGAGCTGCTGATCCACGACTTGGCCGAGCGAGCCGAAGTGGGGGAGCTGCCCGATTGGCGGCGATATCGAGAAGAGGTGGAGCTGATCTGGAGCGGCATCGACGAGCGCCTGCGGTCGCTCGCCGCAGCGGCGCTCGCGACGGGCCTCGGCGGCACCATCCTGGCCCTGCTGGTCCATCTCCGGGCGGGCACCTCGCCAGGTGGTGAGGGCGCGTCCCCTCTCGGTCTGGTCCAGGCCACCGCCTCCTCCCTGAGCGGAAGCCTGGCGGGTGTCGCCGTGCACCTGATGATCGTGCTCGTTCTGCTGCCCAAGGCCGAAGCCCAAGGCCAGGCGGCCTGGCGGGAGCTGGCCGCCAAGCTGCGTGAGATCGCTCGGCGGCGGCCGCCGAAGCGGGAAGTGCTGGCCGCCCTCGAAGCTCAGTTGGGTGTCGTGGAGGAGGCCATCCGCGGCCAGTTCGCCGCCGCCTTCGAGCAGGCCGCCGCCCGCCTGCCGGGAGTCATCGATCAGCTTTCAAACGAGGTCGGACGCCTGTCCACCAGCGTCGAGGAGCAGCTCGGCAAGGTGGGCGACGTCGCCATGGCCCTGGGCTCGTCGGCGGTCCAGGTTTCCCGGGCGAGCGCACGGCTCGAGCCGGCGGCCACCAGCCTCGCCGCCTCGACCGCGGAGATGGTGCACCTGCCGGAGGCGATGGCTCGGGCCCTGTCCGACGCCCGGGAGTCCTGGACGGCGACCCTGTCGGCCCAGCACGAGCGGGCATTGGCCGAGCTGTCGGGGGCGGTCGAGCGGGCCGGCGCCCTGGCCGCCCAGCGGGAGCGCGAGCTGGTTGTGGCCGTGCGCGAGATCCAGGATGGGGTGGTGGAGGTCAAGGCGGCTCTGCGCAGCCTGTCCTCCGACCTCGGCGAGAGCATTGCGATGGCCGCTCGGGGGCTCGGCACGGAGTTCGGCCGCGAAGCCCGCGAGCACACCCTCGACCTGGCGCGCACCGTCCGTGATGACCACGCTCAGCTACTCGCTGAGCTGGCCAAGCGGGAGTTGCTCTGGCGCGAGGACTTTGCTCACGCGGCGAGGACCGTGCTCGACCGGGTCGGCGAGGAGGTCGAATCACGCTTCCTGGCTCGCTTCGAAGCGGCGAGCCGCCAGCTGGGGGAGCTGGCGGAGCGTCTGCCCACCTCGGCCGCCTCCTTCGCCGAGGCTCACCAGGATTGGACCCGAGCCCAGGTGCAGACGCTTTCCGGCTGGCAGGAGGCTGCCACCGCCACGAGCCGGGCCGCCGAACGCCTGGCCGAGGCCGATGGGCGCCTGGGAGCGGCGACCGCGACGCTTTCCCACACCTCCACTCATCTCGACCGGCTGGCGACCGGCGCCGACGGTCTGCCCGCGGCAATCGCTCGGGCCGTGGGCGAGGCGGCGACCCCTCTGCTGGGCGAGATCGCCCGCGAACGCCAGCGTCTCGACGGGCTCCTGGTCCAACAGGCCGAGGTGATCCGGCGCTGCCTGCTGACGCTGGCGCGGGATGGGGCCTGAGCTCCGTGCGCCGCCGCAGCGTCGAAGTCTGGCCGGCCTTTGCCGACTTGATGACCATCCTGGCGGTGGTCAGCCTGGCCGGCCTGCTGCTCGCCGAGGCTCGCAGGCGAGGGGACCGCACCGCCCTCGAAGAATGCCGCGCTGAGAAGGCCCGCAACGAGGTCATGGCCCGGGCGATCGACGAAGCGCAGGCCCTGGTGGAGGAGATCTCGAAGAGTAGCGATCTGGACTTCGCGGCCGACCAGACCCTGCAATTCGGTGACGACCTGGTGGGCTTCGACCTGAACGGTGTGGTTCCCCACTGGCAGCTCGGGGCACGAGAGCGTCTGCACCGGTTCTGTGCCGAGCTGTCGCGGCAGGCACGGCGGCTCGGCGCTTCGGGGGAGAGCTTCGCCCGGCTGTTCACGGTGCACGTCGAGGGGCACACGGATTCGAGCGTCTGCTGGGACGACCCGGACTGCAACTGGCGGATCTCCTCGGCACGAGCGGCGAGCTTCGTCGGGGTCATGCGCGGAGGCGACGTTTGCCCTGGCGGGCGAGACTGGGACCTCCGTCCGGAAGGCTTCGCCGACACCCGCCCGCTGCGCCAGCCTTCCGGGAGCCTCGAAGCCACGCGCCGCATCGCCCTGCGGCTGGTGCCCAACTACGAGGCGATCTTGCAGACGGCTGTGAGGTGAGTCAGTCCGGCAACGGCTGAGAGCAGCCCGCGACCCCACCGTGGTGCGAGCAGCAGCCGCGGTAAGAGCTGCGCCCACAGAGACACGACGGCGAGAGAGTTCCGTCCCGGCAGAGGAGAGGGGCCATTGCCCAGCGCTGATGGACCGTGGTGCGACGGCGCTCTTCCCGCTCTGCTGCACGGCGCGCTTCTCTCGCCTGTTGCTCTCGGAGTCGAGCGCAAAGCTCCTGAACGTCCTGTTCGCTCGACTCGGGTGAGAAGCTCGAAGCGTCGAGTCCGACGAGGAAGCTGAGCGGGCCTTGCACCTCTCTACAGGCATCCAGGCGTTCGCTCAGGGATCTCGCCGTACGGATCACAGTCCAAGCGGAAACGAAGAAGGGCCGAGCTGCCGTTTCGGCCTGACCCCGCAGAGCGGCGACATCGGATGATGGGAGGCCGGCTCTCTGGGCCAGGTTCAGTTGTCTTGCCAAGCAGCGCTCGTCGAAGCGCAAGGCACAGCGCTCTACGCGCTGCTGGAAGGCCCTCAGCCGAAAAGGCTGGATCCGTGAGTCTCTCGCGTATAGCTCGGGGATCTCGGCGAGCAAGCCTTCCGCCTCGTCGACTCGGCCACGGTCGAGAGCCAGAGCGGCTTGGCGCCAAGTGAGCTCGAGAGCGTGATCGGCCGCTTGGTTGCTTCCCGCCGTGGTCAAGAATGCGCGACGCCACCAGGCCCAGGCCCGGGCGACAGCCTGGTTCTGGAGTGCCTGCTCGATCAAGAGCTGGTCATGAAAAGCGCTCGCCTCGGCTGCGTTGAACCCGAGCTGAGCACAGGCTGAGGCTTCGAGGAGCGCACTGTCGATTCTGCCCGTGGCAGCCTCAGTGCTGGCGTGCTCTAGCGAGGGGAGCCCGGTCGTTGCTGCGACCCACTGAGTGAGCAGCAGCGCCAGGACCCCCGTTCCGGCTGTGCTGAGCAGGCGAGATGTGCGGGCCACTCGCGGCAGGGCCGAGACGAAGGCCAACGGCAGCGTGGCGAGCGCCAGGAGCGGTGCCAGCAGCCACAGCCAGGTGGCGTTTGGTTGCGCCGCGAAGAAGGGGTGCCGGCCACCGTACCAGGTGGCCAGGCTGAGGCCCAGAACCAGGGCGGCCCCGACGACAGCAGCGCAGCGAAGGCGGAGTCGCCGGATCGGTTGCAGCCCGAGATCCACTTCGAAAACCTGTCCGTTCCAGCCAGCGATCTCCACACTCCCGCCCTGCCCGGCGAGCTCGAAGGCGATCCGTTGCACCTCTCCCCGGAAGACCTGGAGGTCGACCCGATCCAGTCGATCCCGATGAGGATGCAGGGCTGTGGCAGGTTGGAGCTGGTCGAGCAGCGCTCGAATCTCGGCCGGAGCTTCCGTCGGTGAGGCCCCGGTCCACGACACGATCGGCTGGACGGGCCAGCCAGAGCCACCGGCCTCGAAGTCCTCGGGCGCCGAGAAGCTCGCGAAGCTCCGAGAAAGGAGGTTCTCGGAGGTCGTCGATACCCGGACGAATGGAGTCTCCTCGATCTCGAGCCACTCCTCGACCTTGCCTTTGCCCTGGCAGGTGCTACATCGCAGTGCTCCGTCACGACAACGGCAGCGGCGCTGGCCGTCGCCCTTGCAGGCGCGACACGAGACGAAGCGTCGCGACCGGGAGGACCAGTAACGACCGTGACCGCTGCAGATCTGACAGGCCAGCTGCCCGGCTCCGCCACACTCGGCACAGGCAACGGACCGTTCGCCTCGGCAGGTGCGACAGGTTGCGAGCTGCCGGGTTCGGTTGGCGAGGAAGCTGGGATCCTCGATCCAGGGGTTGAAGCGAGAAGGCTCGAGCGGAGTGGCGAGCGTGCGCGAGCGGCTGCTCGTCGCCGCCTGGCGCACGCTGATCTGCCGGCTTCGTCCCCGCCAACGCGCTCGAGCAAAGAGGTCGGCTCGGGGCTGTACGTCGGTGATCGCTCTACGGAAGATCCTGCCAGGCACACCCTTCGCCCTCGCCCACGCCATTGCAGCCTCGAGCACGGTGCCGGTACCGGACGAGGGCATGGTTTCGTCTCCACTCACCCCATCCGCCGCAAGTGCAGTACGAAGTGGAGGATCCCCCCACCGAGGAGGGCGTAGGCCAAGCCCAGCCAGGCGACGATCCAGACGGTCACCAGCTGGGCCAGGCAGCCTATGGGCAAGAACAGGGAGCAGCCAGCGGCGAGCTTCCAGGTCCACCTCCAGACCGCAGTACAGAAGGGCGGCAACGCCCAGAAGGCGGCCCAGAGGCAGTAGCCGGCCAGGAGCGGGTTGAGGTTAGGGCTCGGCGTTACGACCACGGGCAGCATCGCGCCCGAGGCGAAGACCGCCAGCGACAGATAGAGCTTGAGCTTGGCGTCCATGGCAGGGGTTCTACGAGCCGACCTTGAGCTGTTCGACGTTCTTGCGGATGGCTTGAATGGCCTGGTCGGTGAGCTCGGTGGGCAGGTCGCCGCCGCCGAGG
>JBIOYC010000217.1:0-6362 GCA_044869955.1 Thermoanaerobaculia bacterium
GGATCCCTCACCCCCAGGTCCTTCGCTGCGCTCAGGACGACAACGGGGCCGACAGTGGCCGGCTCAGCCGTCACCCTCCCCTCCCTCGTCCCGTCAGGGACGGGGAACAGGAGCCCGGAATCTCGCGTCGGGTCGTCACGCGAAAGCGGGGGTCCCTCCCTTTCTGACTCGAGCAAGACCCGGATGGATTCCCGCTTTCGCGGGAATGACGGACGCCTCGCTCCCCCGTCCTGCAGGGACGTGTTTCAGTAGCGTGGGATTTCAATCCCTCGCGGCAGCGCGTCTAAACTCTCACCATGCGCACACCCCCCGCCCGTCCCTTCGGCGCCCTGCTCTCCCTCCTGGCCGGCTTCTCGCTCGTCACCGCCTGCTCGGCTTCACCGGCGGCACCCCCGGACGCGGGTGGCTCCGGCGCCCAGAAAGGAACCCGCATGGAATTCATGGCCGCCTGGGACGAGGTGGACGGCCTGGTCGCGGAGCAGAAGTACCGCGCCGCCCTCGAGCGCACCGAGGCCCTACTCGACGAGGCTCGCAAGGCCAACGATCCCGACGACTGGGCCCGAGCCCTGATTCGCCGCGTCCAGTACTCGTCGGCCCTCTCGGCCTTCGAGACCTCCGTCAAGGAGCTCAAGGCTTCCCCCTGGCCGGAGCGCCCCCTCGAGCGCTCGATCCTCCACCTCTTCTATGGCCAGGCCCTGGCCCACTACCTCGACGCCTACTCCTGGGAGATCGAGAAGCGCGAGCAGGTGGTGTCCGGCGAGACGGTGGAGCTCGCCAAGTGGACCAAGGGGCAGATCCTCGCCGAGGCCGGCCGTGCCTACCTCGGCGTCTGGCGCGACCGGGACGCCTGGGGCGCCGAGCCCCTGGGCACCCTCGCCGAGCACATCGAGCAGAACGACTACCCGCCGCGCATCCGCGGCACCCTGCGCGACGCCGTCACCTATCTGTGGGTGGAGCTGCTGGCGGACAGCTCGCGCTGGACCCCGGCGGAGTCGAACGACGTCGGCCTCCTCGACCTCGCCAGCCTGCTGGGGGACGGTCCCCGCCTGGCCTCGGACGACGAGCTGGCCTCGCCCGCGATGCATCCTCTGATCAAGCTGGTCGCCATCCTCGACGACCTCGAAACCTGGCACGAGAAGGCCGGCCGCCCCGAGGCGGCCTTCGAGGCCCGGCTCGAGCGCCTGCGTCGCCTGGCCGAAGCCCGCTCCGACGCCACCGATCGCCAGGCCGTCAAGAAGGACCTCGAGCTCCGGCTCACCGCCCTCGGCAAGCGCCTCGAGTGGTGGTCGAAGGGCCAGGCTCAGCGGGCCGACCTGTTGCGCGGCGAGGACCGGCCGAATGCCCTGGTCGACGCCCTGGCCGCCGCTCGCGCCGGGGCCGAGGCCCATCCGGGCTCGCAGGGGAGCCGGACCTGCCAGGCGCTGGCTCACGAGCTGACGATGCCCGAGCTGGGCCTCACGGCGATGGCCGCCGACGGCGCCGGCAAGCCCTCGATCGCGCTCTCGCACAAGAACTTGGAGAGGGCCTGGCTGCGGGCCTGGAAGCTCGATCCGCTCGCCGAGCTGGCGTCCTCGCGGGAATACCCGCCGGGCATCGAGCACCACCGGATCGAGGAGCTCGTGGCCTCCCGCAAGGCCGATGCCGAGTGGTCGGTGGAGCTGCCAGCGACCCCGGACCTGCGCCCCCACCGCACCTTCGTCACGCCACCTCTGTCGCGACCCGGCTACTACCTGGTGGCCACCTCCGCTCGTGCGGACTTCCGGGCCGACGGCAACTCCCGAGCCGCTCTGACCTACTTCGTCACCGATCTGGTGCTGCTGTCGGAGGGCCGCAAGACCGATCTGGACGTCACTGTCCGCTCCGGCTCGACGGGCCAGGCGATCCCCGAGGCCAGCGTCTCCCTCTATCGCTTCGACTGGCAGGGCGGCTATCAGCACCTCGGCACCCGCGACAGCGACCGTTCCGGCCGGGCCCAGTTCTCTGGCCAGGGCGGGCGTCAACCCTCCCACCTGGTGGTGGTCAAGAAGGGCGCCGACCTGGTCTTCCAGCAGCAGTACCTCTATCAGCCCCATCGCGCTCCCGACACCCTGCAGCGCTCCGCTCTGGTCTACACCGACCGCACCGTCTACCGGCCCGGCCAGGACCTGCAGTGGAAGGTGGTGGCCTACCGGGAGGAGACCCGGGGTCGCTTCGTGGTCGAGCCGCGGACCGAGGTCGAGGTGCTTCTGAAGGATGCCAACGGTGAGCAGGTGGCGAAGACCAGCGCCACCACCAACGCCTTCGGTTCGGCCTCGGGGCGATTCCGCCTGCCCACGGGCCGCTTGCTCGGAGTCTGGGAAGTGACCACCGACCGCAAGGCGGGGGCCGCCATCGCCGTCGAGGAGTACAAGCGGCCGACCTTCGAGGCCAAGATCGAGGATCCTCCCGAGCCCCTGCGCCTGAACCGGCCGGCGAAGCTCGTGGGCTCCGCCCGCTACTACTTCGGCCTGCCGGTGTCGGGAGGACGGGTGGCCTGGCGGGTGGTGCGGGAGCCGGTCTTCCCCCCCTTCTCCTGGTACCACTGGCGGTGGCGGCCCCAGGCTCCCCAGACGGTGGCCGGGGGCACGGCCGACCTGGCCGCCGACGGCACCTTCCGCGTCGAGTTCACCCCCGCGGCCCGCGAGGGGGAGGGAGCCGCCACCGGCCTGACCTACCGCTTCCGGCTCGAGGCCGACGTCACCGACGAAGGCGGCGAGACCCGCACGGCCAGCCGCGCCTTCCGGCTCGGCTTCGTGGCGATCGAGACCGTCCTCGAGAGCGAAGTCGAAGTCTTCGAGGCCGGCCAGCCGCTCGAGATCGCTGCCCGGCGCACAGACCTCGACGGGGTCGTCCGCGCGGGGGCGGGGCGCTGGGAGCTGTGGAGTCTCGCCCAGCCGGCGGCGACTCTGCTGCCGGCCGATCAGCCCCTGCCCGAGCCGCCTCCCGTGGAGGGCGAGAAGCCCTACCAGACCCCCGGCGACCGGCTGCGTCCGCGCTGGGAAGGAGAGACGGAGTCGGCGGCGATCCTCGCCGGCTGGGCCACCCGGGACAAGCTGGGCGAAGGCCGTCTCCAGCATGGGGCCGACGGCAAGGCGCCCATCTCGCTCGCCGGCCGGCCCGCCGGGGCCTACCGGCTGGTCTACCGCACCGAGGATCCCTGGGGCGCCACCTTCGAGGCCCGCCGCGACCTGCTGGTGGCCGGTCCCGGCGAGGTGCCGGTGGCCCTGCCTCTCCTGCTGACGGCGGAGCGCGGCTCGGTGCCGGTGGGCGGCACGGTGCGGCTGCTGGCCGGCTCCGCCCTGCCCGGCCAGGAGCTGGAGCTGGTGATCGCCCGGCCGGGCCGGCCGCTGGAGCGCCGCCGCCTGGCCAGCCAGCAAGGACCGGCGCGCATCGAGGTGCCGGTGACCGAAGGCGACCGCGGCGGCCTCGCCTTCTCGCTGGCCGGAGTGCGCGATCACCAGCTGCTGGCGGCCGCCCTGGAGGTCTACGTACCGCCGGCGGACAAAGAGCTCAGGATCGAGCTCGCCACCTTCCGCGACCGCCTCCGGCCCGGGACCAAGGAGAGCTGGCGGCTGACCCTCAAGGGCCCGGACGAGAAGGCCCTCGCCGAGGGCGTCGCCGAGGTGCTCACCTACCTCTACGACCGCAGTCTCGACCTCTTCGCCCCGCACCGCCCCCCCAGGCCGCCCCAACTGCTCCTCCGCAGCCCCGAGCTGGCGCTGCCCGAGGCGACCCTCGGGTCGACCCATCCACGCTGGCAGGACGAGCACTGGACCCGACTGGCCGAGCCGCTCGAGCCCTACCACGGCGACCGGCTGAAGTTCTTCGACAACTTCGGCGTCGGCGGGCCGGGAGGACGGGGGCGCCATGCGCCGATGATGCGCATGGCCATGGCGGAGGGCGAGCCCGGCGGCGTGGCCGGGGGCGTTTCGGGGGGCCTGGTCGGCGGCGTACCGACGCCGCAGACGCCCAAGGTGGCCATGGTCACCAAGAAGGAAACGGACCAGCTCCAGGCCCTGGGCTACGTGGGGACCGTTCCGCCCGCCGTGACGCCGCCATCCGGCGAGGCGGCCGTGCGCAAGGACTTCCGTGAGACGGCCTTCTTCTTCCCCCACCTGGTCACCGGCGCGGACGGCTCGGTGAGCTTCGACTTCGAAGTGCCGGACGCGGTGACCGAATGGTCCTTCTGGGTCCACGCCGTTACCCGGGACTTGACCGTCGGGTCGCGCACCGAAAAGGTGCGGACCGTGCGCGAGCTCACCGTGCGGCCCTCCCTCCCTCGCTTCCTGCGCGAGGGGGATCGCCTGGCCGTCGAGGTGCTGATCGACAACAGCGGCGAGACCCGGCTCAGCGGCCAGCTGGACGTGGAGCTCTTCGACCCGGCGACCGAGGCCGACCGCCTGGCGGACTTCGGCCTGACTCCCGCCCGCGCTCGCGGCCTGGCTTTCGCCGTCGAGCCCGGGCGCACCACCTCGGTCACCATCCCGTTGGTGGTGCCAGCCGGCCTCGGCGAGGTCGCCTTCCGCGCCGTGGCGAAGGCGGCGAGCTACTCGGACGGCGAGCTGCGGCCCCTGCCCGTGCTGCCGGGGCGGATGCACCTGGTCGAGTCCCGGTTCGCGGCCCTGCAGGGCGGCGAGAGCCGGGAGCTGACCTTCCCGGCCCTGGCCGCTGCGGACGACCCTTCGCGCCTCGACGAGCAGCTGGTGGTCACGCTCGACGCGCAGCTCTTCTACGGCGTGCTCTCGGCCTTGCCCTACCTGGTCGACTACCCCTACGAGTGCACTGAGCAGACGCTCAATCGTTACCTCTCGACGGCGATCCTCTCCAGCCTCTTCAGCCGCTATCCCGAAGTGGCGAAGGCCGGCGAGGCGATGGCGAAGCGGGAGACGGTCCTCGAACCGTGGGACGCCGCCGATCCCAACCGCAAGATGGCCCTGGAGGAGACCCCCTGGCTCACCGAGTCTCGGGGCGGCCAGACGCAGTACGAGGCCCTGCGGGTGCTCGACCCACGGGTGGCCGAGAGCGTACGCCGGGCCTCCCTGGCCAAGCTCGAAGAGGCCCAGGCCGCCAATGGCGGCTTCCCCTGGTGGCCGGGCGGCCCGCCCTCGCCCTACATCACCCTCTACCTGCTCTTCGGCTTCGCCAAGGGCCTCGAGTTCGGCGTCGAGCCGCCGCGCGACAGGGTGATCCGGGCCTGGGGCTACTTGCACCGCTACTTCGAGGACGAGCTGGTCAGCAAGCTGACCGACGAGGAGTGCTGCCCCGAGCTGGCGACCTTCCTCGCCTACGTGCTGTCGAGCTACCCGGACGAGTCCTGGACCGGCGGCCAGTTCACCGCCGAGGACCGCAAGCGCCTGGTGGGCCACTCGTTCCGTCACTGGAAAGAGCACTCGCCTCTGCTCAAGGCCTATCTGACCCTCACCCTCCACCGCCAGGGTCGCTCGGCGGACGCCCGGCTGGTGCTCGACAGCATTCTCGACTCCGCCCGCACCACCGCCGACCAGGGCACCTTCTGGGCCCCCGAGGAGAGGGCCTGGCTCTGGTACAACGACGACATCGAGGGCCACGCCTTCATCCTGCGCACCCTGGGCGAGGTCGCCCCGCGGGACCCGCGGCGCCACGGCCTGGTGCAGTGGCTGTTCCTGAACAAGAAGCTCAACCACTGGCGGTCCACCCGCGGCACGGCCGAAGTGCTCTACTCGCTGGCTCATTACCTGCAGCAGGAGGAGCGGCTGGGAGTGGAGGAGAAGGCGACGGTCACCGCCGGACCGCGGCGCGAGACCTTCCGCTTTCCCCCCGGCGAGGTCCCGGGCAAGACCCGGCTGGTGGTGCCCGGGCCGGAGCTGGCGCCGGCCAAGATCTCCTCCGTGCGGGTGGACAACCAGGGCCCCAGCCTGATGTTCGCCTCGGCCACCTGGCATTACTCGACCGAGAAGCCGCCAGCCGCCGCGGCAGGGGACTTCTTCGCGGTGTCGCGGCGCTACTTCAAACGCTTGCACGACGCCCAGGGCGGCCGCCTCGAGCCCCTGGCCGAGGGAGCGCCCCTGGCACCCGGCGACCAGGTCGAGGTGGAGCTCGAGATCTCGGCCAAGCACGCGGCCGAGTACGTCCACCTGCGCGACCCCCGCGGAGCCGGCTTCGAGCCCGAGACCTTACGCTCCGGCTACCGCTGGGACCTGGGGGTAGGCCGCTACGAGGAAGTGCGGGACAGCGCCACCAACTTCTTCATCGAGCAGTTGCCGGCCGGAACCTACACCCTTCGCTACCGCCTGCGGGCCGTCCACGCCGGCACCTTCAAGGTCGCGCCGGCGACCCTCCAGGGCATGTACGCCCCGGAATTCGCC
>JBIOYC010000218.1:0-5313 GCA_044869955.1 Thermoanaerobaculia bacterium
CTCCGAGGCCGACTTCGACCCGGGCGCCAAGTACCACGTGGCCGGCAACGTGCCCTACACGCGCTATTTCCTCGCCCACATCCTGCAGTTCCAGTTCCACCGCGAGCTGTGCAAGACGGCCGGCAACACCGGACCGCTTCATCGCTGCTCGATCTACGGCAACGCCGAGGCCGGGCGGCGCCTGGCGGCGACCCTCGAGATGGGCCTCGCGCGGCCCTGGCCGGATGCCCTCCAAGCCCTCTCGGGCAGCCGAGAGATGGACGCCACGGCGATCCTCGACTACTTCGCGCCCCTCAAGGCGTGGCTGGACGAGCAGAACCGCGGTCGTCAGTGCGGCTGGTAGCTCTGCAGTCAAGCCGAGGAGCCAGAACATGGCGGAGCTTGCGGAGAAGAGGGATTGGCTAGTGTTCATCAGCCACAGCGGTGCAGACACCTGGGTTGCCCGCCAGATTGCCAAGGAGGTTACCGCCCGAGGCGCGACGCCGTTCCTCGATGAGGCGGACATCGAGATCGGCGCCGACTTCGAAGAGCAGATCCAAGAGTTTCTTGGAAAGGCTGACGAGCTGGTGGTGCTCCTCACTCCTTGGGCGCTCGAGCGGCCCTATGTCTGGGCTGAGATCGGTGCCGCCTGGGGCCGGGGTATCCCCATCGTTGCGCTCTTGCTGGGAATGACTCCTGGGGAGCTTCAGGAGAAGCCGGGCATCCCGGTCATGCTCAAACGGCGGAACCTGGTCAGCCTCAACGACGTGGACCATTACCTGGTCGAGCTTGCCGAACGGGTCCGAAAAACCGGAGAATAGGGGCGCGATGGAACTCCTGAACGAACCCTTGACCTTCATCTCGTACTCGCACCGTGATGCGGATTGGGCGAGAGAGTTTGCGGAGACCCTGCGGGCTCGCGGCCTGCGGATCTGGTTTGACCAGTTCAACGTGGAGCTGGGAGCTTCGATCTCTCATAGTCTCGAAGAGGCGCTCCGCGATAGCGGTGCGCTGGTCTTGGTCCTCGACAGCGAGAGCATTCGCAGCCCTTGGTTCAGCTTTGAGCTCGGTCTCGCCCTCAGCACCGGGAAGCGCGTGATCGCGGTAGTGCCAGAAGACCTGGACCTCGCTCAGCTGCCTGCGGCGCTTCGGTCGCGGCGGTTTCTCCTCAAGCACTCCCCGCGAGACACGGCAGAGGAGCTTGTGGGCGAGATCGCAGCCTGACCCCCTTCAATTCTCACCGTCAGCTTTCCTTGGTCTGAACCGGCCCGGGCGCATTCTGGGCCGTCCGCCGCTGACCGTCCTCCATCAGGCGGTGGAAGTCGCGGCGGTCTCGGGCCCGGACGACCGAGAGCAGCTCCTCGACCGCTGCCCGCAACCTCTCGATGGCCGCGAGCGAGTGGGGGTTGTCGGCCTGGATCTCGAAGTAGACGTCGGCGCTCTCCCTCACCACGGCATTGGCCAAGCCCTCCAGGACTCGAAACGTCGGGCTCTGGAGGGGCGGTCCGGTCTCGGGCAGGGCGAGGGCGAAGACGATCGCGGTGGCGTGGGCGAGGGAGAGCAGATCGGCCATCAGGCGGTCGTGGTGCAGGAGCGGGATGCGGATCAACCGGGCCGTGGTGGGGCGGAAGAGGGCTTCGGCGAGATCGGTCGCTTCCTCGTCGTCGGTCTCGCAGACCACCACGTCGGCTCCCCGTAGCACCACCGTCGAAGGCCCGAACATCGGGTGCAGGGAGGCCACCCGGCCGCCGGCACGCTGGAGGGCGCGGATCGGCTCGATCAGCGGTGTCTTGATGCTGGCGAGGTCGCAGATCACGCCGCCGGGAGGGCGGGCGCACCAGGAGCGATAGAGCGAGGCCGTGGCGCTCGGCGGGGCGGCAGAGATCACCAGCTCGGCGGTGGGGAGGGCGGCCTCGGCCCGGGCGTTTTCCTCCAGCGCGCCCCGCGGGTCCAGGTTCAGCGTCTCGTAGCCCTGGGCGGCCAGGAAGGCGGCCATCCAGCGACCCATGCGGCCGGACCCTCCCACCAGCACGGCGCGTTGGCCGGCGCCGCCGCCGGCCGAGCGCACGTTGTCCTCCTCCTGGACGGTGATGGCGGCACGGATCAGGCGGGCGAGCAGGTTCTCGGCGATCGAGGGATCGAGCCCGTGCTCGAGAGCTTCTTCTCTCGCCCGGCTCATCACCCGCAGCTCCTGGCCGAAGTCGACGATCGGCTGGCCCTCCTGGCGTTTGATCTCCCCGACCCGTCGGGCCAGGCTCACCCGCTCGGCGGCCAGCGAGATCAGCTCGCGATCGAGCTCGCGGATTCGCCTGCGGACCGTCTCGAGATCGTCGTCACTCATCGGTCGCCCCTTGAAGAGGGCGCTAAGATTGCGCGAGGTTCGCCCCGCTGGTCAAGGTCGGGGGCCTGCCCGGAGGATCATGAGCCAAAGCGAGATGGCCCTCGACCCGGTCTGCGGCATGGAGGTGGATCCCGCCACCGCCCGCCACCGAGCCGAGCACGAGGGGACGACCTACTACTTCTGCTGCGAGGGCTGTCGGAAGAAGTTCGAAGCTGAGCCCCAGCGCTTCTTGGCCCCCGCCAACCAGCCTTCCGGGCCGGGCCATCACGACCACGACCGCCTCTACACCTGCCCCATGCATCCCGAGGTGGTCCAAGAGGGGCCGGGGACGTGCCCGATCTGCGGCATGGCCCTGGAGCCGATGATGGTCTCAGCCGAAGAAGAGGAGAACGTCGAGCTCGCCGACATGAGGCGGCGCTTCTGGGTGGCGGCCGGGCTGGCCCTGCCGGTCTTCGCCGTCGCCATGTCGGACCTGGTCCCGGGCCAGCCCCTGCAGCACCGGGTGAGCGCCCAGGCCTTGAGCCTCTTCCAGCTGCTCCTCGCCACTCCGGTCGTCCTATGGGCGGGATGGCCGATCCTCCAGCGGGCCTGGCAGTCGATCGTCACCCGCAACCTCAACATGTTCACCCTCCTCGGCATCGGCATCGGAGTGGCTTACGGCTACAGCCTGGTCGCGACCTTCCTGCCCGGGCTCTTCCCGGCTGAAATGCAGGGTCATGGTGGGGGAGTGCCGGTCTATTACGAGGCGGCGGCGGTGATCACGGCTCTCACCCTGCTCGGCCAGGTGCTCGAGCTGCTGGCCCGCAGCCGCACCCAGGGGGCGTTGAGATCCCTGCTGAAGCTGGCGCCGGAGGTCGCCCTGCGGGTCGGCCCGGATGGCTCGGAGGCCGAGGTGCCGCTGGCGGAGATCCACGTCGGCGACCGCCTGCGAGTCCGCCCCGGTGGCAGAGTGCCGGTCGACGGCGTGGTGGTCGAGGGAGCCAGCTCGGTGGACGAGTCGATGCTCACGGGCGAGCCCATTCCGGCCGCCAAGGCCCCGGGCGACGAGGTCACCGGCGGCACCCTCAATACCACCGGCAGCCTCGTGCTCGAGGCCCGCAAGGTGGGCTCCGAGACGGTCCTCGCCCGCATCGTCCAGCTGGTGGCCGACGCCCAGCGCAGCCGCGCACCGATCCAGCGGCTGGCGGATCGGGTTGCCGGCATCTTCGTCCCGGCGGTGCTGGGGATCGCTGCCCTGGCCTTCCTCGGCTGGCTGCTGTTCGGCCCGCAGCCGCGCCTGTCCTATGCCTTGGTCGCGGCGGTGTCGGTGCTGATCATCGCCTGTCCCTGCGCTCTCGGCCTCGCCACCCCGATGTCGATCATGGTCGGCGTGGGCCGCGGGGCCAGCGCCGGCGTCCTGATCAAGAGCGCGGCAGCCCTCGAGGCCCTGGCGGCGGTGGACACCCTGGTAGTCGACAAGACCGGCACCCTCACCGAGGGCAGACCGCGGATCGTCGGCCTCGCCGTTGCGGGCGGGACCAGCGAGGAGGACCTGCTGCGCTTGGCGGCCAGCCTCGAGCAGGCCAGCGAGCATCCCCTGGCCCAGGCCACCCTCGCGGCGGCGCGCGAGCGTGGCCTCGCTCTCGAACCGGTGACCCGCTTCGAGTCGGTGCCGGGCGGGGGAGTGGTCGGGCAGGTGGGGGGACGAGAGGTGGCGGTCGGCAGCCAGAGCTTCCTGTCCGCGAGGGCGGTGGCCACCGAGGGCCTCGGCGCTCGGGTGGATCCGCTGGGGGGAGCGGGGGAGACCTTGCTCTGGGTGGCGATCGACGGCCGGCTGGCGGGAGTCCTGGCGGCCAGCGACCCGATCAAGGGCTCGACGCCCGAGGCCCTGGCGGACTTGAGCCGGCTGGGGATCCGGGTGGTGATGGCCACCGGCGATCGCCGCGCGGCGGCCGAGCAGGTGGCCCGCCGCCTCGGGATTCCGGAGGTCTACGCCGAGATCCGGCCCGAAGGAAAGGGCGAGTTGGTAGCCCGGCTCGAGGCCGCGGGCAGGCGCACCGCCATGGCTGGCGACGGGGTCAACGACGCCCCGGCCCTGGCCAGGGCGCGCGTCGGCGTCGCCATGGGGGACGGCACGGACGTCGCGATCGAGAGCGCCGGCATCACCTTGCTCCGGGGGGATCTCGGGGGCATCGTCCGAGCCGTGCGCCTGGCCCGGGCGACCCTGGGCAACGTGCGGCAGAACCTTGGTCTCGCCTTCGGCTACAACCTGCTCGCTCTGCCCCTGGCCGCGGGCGCCCTCTACCCGCTGCTGGGCCTGCTGATGTCGCCGATGGTGGCCAGCCTGGCGATGACCTTCTCCTCGGTCTCGGTGATCGGCAACGCCCTGCGGCTGCGCCGGCTCTCGCTGTGAGGCGGCGGAGGAGAAGGGGACGAGAATCCCCTCCGCGCCACTTGAACCTCATGTAGACTTAAGTTAGAGTAGGAAGGAAATCTCAGACAGGCATGTCGGAGTGACATCGGGGGCGAAGATGCTGGGACCCGACGGTGATCCTGAAGCGCTAGAAATCGTTCCTGTCTTGCTGAAATTCCGGCGGGACCTGCGTATAATCAGTACAGAATGCGTTACTCAACGGCAGAGCTACGGTTTCGCGCCAGCTCCGAGCAGGCTCCCGGGACTCTAGCGCGCCAACCGGATCCCGGACCACCCACGCTTGACCCAAGGAGGTGAAGATGAAGACGGAGGGCAACACCATCTCGCAGAAGGAGATCTCGCAGATTCGGCAGAACCTCGAGGCCTCTCCGGACCTCGAGGAGGCAGCCGAGCTCCTCAACCTGGCGGGCAACGCCACCCGCCTCAAGCTGCTCTACCTGCTCGAGAACATGAAGGAGCTGTGCGTGTGTGACCTCGCCGAGATGCTGGGCGTTTCGGTCTCGGCGGTGTCTCAGCACCTGTCGAAGCTGCGGGCCTACGGCCTGGTCGGACCGAACGGCGCGGGCAAGACGACGACCAT
>JBIOYC010000219.1:0-12042 GCA_044869955.1 Thermoanaerobaculia bacterium
GTCGGCCTGGCGCACTCGAGCCCGGTCGCGCCGCCGCTACCCATGTCCGCGTGGAGCCCCGCGGCTTGACGGGCAGGTCGCCGCGCTGCCAAAATCCGCCGTCCGGGCCCACCAAACCCCGGTTTTCCCGCCTCACTCGCCCAGGTAGCTCAGTTGGTAGAGCACGTGACTGAAAATCACGGTGTCGCTGGTTCGATTCCGGCCCTGGGCACCACGTAAACCCAATCCAGTCAACAGGTTAGGGCGGGCGAGCGAAGTTCGCCGCAGGGCATCGCTTTGGCCGAGCAAACATAGAGCAAACAACAGGATCTCAAACCCTGATTGGCCGGGTAGCGTGGACCCCCGAGAGGCAGGCGCTGGGGAGAGAGCTGCCCCCTGTGCCCTATTGACGGGGATCATGTCGCCGGCGCTGCGGGAGGAGCGGCTCATGGAGAAACCGACCGACCGACTCCCACCCTGGACAGGTCTCCTCCTCCGGCGATTGCTTCCATGGGGTCGCGCACCGTCTTGGGCTTGATGGTCGGAGGCCTCAAGATTGCCGATGTCCTTGGCGGCGCCGTTCTCGGCACCGGGGCAGGCTAGGTCGTCGGCGCCCTTCTGGTGCGCAAGCTCGCCGTCCGGCTGCGGCTCTGGCTGGCGCCAGCAGCCCTCGCGGGGCTTGCGCTGTGCATCATCTAAGGGAGCGCCGCGCCGCGGCGACACCAGCCCCCCGGCAGGCGTACAGCCATGCCACCGGCGGGGCGTCGAGAGGGGCGCTGTTTCGGAGAGGACCCACTGCCGGGAGACCGTCTCACTCTTCCGACACCAGGTCCCCTCGTAGGCTGCCGACCAGCTCCTCCAGCCGCTTTGGCTTCCGCTTCTCGAAGTCCACCTGGTTCACGCGTCGGTAGCGCCACTCCTTGCCAGTTGCTTCCGTTACGCGCTGGCACCAGTCTTCGATCGCCTGGTCCTTGGCCTCGGTGCCCTCCCAGACGCGGCCCTTGGTTTCAATGATCCAGTGCACCTCGCCGGTCCCTTGGCGCTGCACCACTGCCCAGTCCGGGTGGTAGAAGCCGATGGCGCCGCTAGGCTTGAGGTAGTCGACGCGGAAGGGGGTGGCGGAGTCGCCCTGCTCGGTGGTGCCCAGGGAGGCGAAGCGTAGTACGTCGTCCGCCGCGTCGAGGAAGTAGGCAAAGCGGCGCTCGAAGTCGTTGTAGGTGGCCACATGGTTGAAGATGGTCTTGGTCACCGTCAGGGGCGGGAGGTTGCGGCGCCAACTGAAGGGCTTGGTGTCCGACAGACGGTTGTCCGCACGCTCGAACTCGATCTTCTTCCTTTCCACCGTCAGCGCGGCGATCCTCCGAGCCAGGTACTGGGCGATGCCCTCCTTGAGCTCCAGACGGGCGAGGTGGGAACGCAAGGTCTCTTGCTCCGGATCGACCATGCGGCCGAAGCAGCGCTGCGTCACATAGGCCCGAACCAGGGGATAGAGCTCGGCGAAGCAGGCGGTGAGCTTGGCCCGCTCCATGACCTTGCTGGTGATGCTGCCGAGGAGTGCTTGCGTGGCGGGCAACTCACCCGCCCCGATG
Source organism: Thermoanaerobaculia bacterium (assembly GCA_044869955.1). Taxonomy (GTDB): domain Bacteria; phylum Acidobacteriota; class Thermoanaerobaculia; order Multivoradales; family SZUA-115; genus CALMKX01. The sequence continues at coordinate 1,569 of JBIOYC010000219.1, forward strand.
TCTGCCTGATGAATCTCCGTCTCGGTGGTGGCAAACTCGAGCTTCAGGCTGATGCGGAAGCGCTCGTCCACCTCCAGTTGTTCGTAGATCGGCCCGAGTGCCTCGACCTTGAGCTCGGAGAGCTTGCGGATGTCGTGCTCCAGGCGGGGCTTGGTGATGGGGATGGCGATGTCGTAGTCGAGCCGCTCTTGCACCGGATAGATAGTGAACGCCACGGGCGGGTCGCTCTTGGTGCTTTTGACACCCACGCCCTCGGCTTCGAGCTGATCGCGGAGCAGGTTCAGCAGATTGCGGGTGCCGAGCACCTCCAACGTTTGGGTGCGATCCGGCCCGACCTGGTTCATCAGGCGGAGCCCTCGGCCGATGACCTGCTCGGGCAGGATCTCGGCCCTGGCCGTGAACGGCCGGAGGCCCAGGACCACGGAGACATTGCGCACGTCCCACCCTTCGCGCAGCATCATCACGCTGACGATCACCTTCGTCTTACTCGCCGGCCCGTCGATATCTCGCGCCGCCTCGCGGGCGCGATCGAGGTCCTTCTTCGTCACCTCGCCGGCCGAGTCGGTGTGGATGATTAAGACCTCGGACTCCTTGAAGCCGAATTCCGGCGTCTTCCAGAGATAGCCACCGATGGCATCGGCCAGCACGTTCTTCTCGGACATGATGAAAAGTACCGGACGGATGCCGAGCACCTTGAAGACCTTCCTATGCGCTTTCCACCGCTCTACTGCGGCCCGTAGCCAGTAGCCGTACTTCTCGCCCACGTTTTCGGCGGTCACGCCGTCCGGCTCCTCGGAGGGCTGGTTGCGGTCGGCCTCCTTGGTGACGATGATCGGCGCCTTGACGATGCGATCCTCCACGGCCTGGGCTAGCGGGTAGTCGCACACCGCCCAGGGGAAGTACATGCCGTTCTGGTCTTTGGGCGTGGCCGAGAAGTCGAGCCAGAGCGACAGCCCGCCGGGTAGGGCCCGGTGGATGGCCTGCAGGGATCGGTTCCACTGCAGGTCCTCATCGTGGACGTGGTGGGCCTCGTCGTTGATGACGATGACGTCCGGCAGGGACTTCACCCGCTCCAGCATCGAGCGCTGGCTCGAGGATGCGAGGTCCTTGGCGGGCTTCCTGCCCAGCAACTTCTCGACGGCGTTCAGCGGGGTCCATGCTTCGTCCCGCGATTCGTAGAGCTGCTGGATATTGGTGAGAAAGAGGTTGCCGGAGGGCTCCGGCTCGGAGGCCTCGCCCCGCAGAATGACCTTCTGCGAGAAGGCGGCCTTCCACTCCGGGGGAATGAGCGGCAGCTGGTGGAAGATGGCGTTGTTCGCGAGGTCCTTCTCTAGGCGCTGGTAAACGATGACGTTGGGCGCCACGATGAGGAAGTTGGACGACAGCGGTGAGCCCGGCACTCGTTTCTTGTGGAAGTGTGCCCACACTACCGCCATGGCCATCACCCAGGTCTTGCCGGAGCCGGTGGCCATCTTGAAGGCGTAGCGGCGCAGGTTCTCGAGGGGCAAGTCCTGAACACCCTCGGCATCGAGCTCGGGCACGTAGCGGCGAATCTGCCGCCGGCCGTCCATCTGGGTTTGGAAAACGATGTTGTCCGAGAACAGGTCCCTCCTGAAGACCGTGGCGTGGGCCTGGATGAGGGCCTGAGTGTCCCCCTCTCGGGCGACTTCCACGAGCCAGACGAGGGTCTCGATCGCCTCGCGCTGGCAGAAGTGGAACCGGAAAGGCACCGGGAAGTCTGGCACCTCGTGGTCTTCCATGAACCAATGCTCGAAGAGGCGTCGAGTGACGTCCGAGGCTCCCGGATAGTGGCTTGCCCGCCACTCGTCGACCGCGGAGCGAATCTTCGGAACCAGCAGGAGCCGGCTGGGCCGCCGGCTGGACTTCTCCTCTCGCCAGCCGGCCTTCGCCGCTTCGTCCTTCACCAGATAGGAGGTGGGCTGCTCCCACGGGCAGCGATTGGGGATTTCTGGCAACTCCCGATCGTAGGAAATGACCGCCCGCGGCATGGCTACTTCACCTCGACATCGAAGGCCTGGGAAGTGTCGTTGCCGAAGATGTCGATCACCTTCACTAGGATGCGCACCTTCCCCTTCTTTTCGTAGGTGTAGGGGTCGGTGGTGAGCGGGAGGGAGCGTTCCTTCCGGGTGCGGAAGGCGACCCAGCCCTGCATGAAGGTGTCGCTTTGGAAGTCCCAGTCCACGGCCCAGTAGTCGATGTAGTCCGACCACCTCTTGACCTTGCTGCGCACCTCCTCCGGGATCAGCTCGGTGTTGGGGATGACGAAGTCTTGGAGCGTTACGGCCACGGCGAGCCTGCCGGGCTGCTCGATGGCGGCCTCCAGGTAGGCAAGCTCGAAGAAGCGCACGTCGCCCTTGTCCGCGGCCTGTTGCTCCATGACCTCTCGAGGAATCTGAAGCAGTGCGAGTTTCACCCCCTTGGCCTTGGCGAGTTGCTGGACCGGGCCTGGCTGCCGCACATCGTTGTTGGGCCCGGCAAGGCCCATCTCCCATTCCCAGCCCAGCACGTGGAGTTCGCCCTGCCGGAGCTTGGCGCACTCGTCCACGGCGGCGTCAATCTCGGAGATGGTGACGGGCGCGTCCACCGCGCCGATGTGCACCAGGGCCTTGCCCTTCTTGCCGTGGATGTGGGCGAAACCGGACAAGGGCTGGGCGCCGTAGAGTTTCAGGACGAAGGCAAGGTATTCGTAGAGGGTTTGTTCGGTGGGGGTGGCGCCGTGGTGGCTGCCGAAGGTGACGCCTTGCCAGTACTGGCGTTCGTAGCGGCCGAGGTTCAAGACCTCGAATGGTTTGCATTTTTCGATGCCGAGCAGGCGTTTCCTGGTGACGTGGATGCCCCACCGCCCCAGGTCGCAACCAATCCACCGCCGCCCGAGTTTCTCGGCTACGGCGAGGGTGGTGCCGGAGCCGCAGAAGAAGTCGGCGACGAGATCGCCGGGACGAGAAGAAGCTTGAATGACTCGTTCCAAGAGGGTTTCCGGCTTCTGGGTTGGATAACCGAGAGCCTCCCGCCGCGTCGTGTTTGGGATATCGTCCCAAATAGACTGAGCGGCCACTCCCTTCGCCTCGTCTAGGTACTTCTTGTAGCGGGGAACGCCCGCCTCGGAAATCACGATCAGGTCGCGATCCATGGCGAGGTCGATCTTGGTTTGACTCCAGCGCCAGTACTTGCCTTCTGGTGGCTTCAACGTGAGGGAGCCGAACCGGCGCGTATTGTCATCCTTCTCGCTGAACTTGTGAGTGGCATGAAGAGGAAGAGTGCAGTAGCGCCGGCCAGCTTCGTCAACATGCCGGTACGCCTGCTCTACATACTCGTCGCGGTATTCTCCGTATGCCGGGTGAAACATCGAATCACCGCCGGCATAGTACAGTAGCGTGTCGTGGACCCGACCGTATTGTTTCGGGTCATTCTTCGGGTTGCTCCGCCTCCAGATAATTTCATTCCGATAGCCATCAACTCCAAGAAGTTCGTCGAGCAGGACCCGCGCATAGTGAGACAATCGATAGTCAAGGTGAACATAAATGGAGCCTGAAGCCTTCAGAAGAAGTGATAGTACGTTGAGGCGCTGATAGAGCATTGAAAGGTAAGACGAGATGCCCGCACCCCATGTGTCCCGGTAGGCCTTTTCTTCGATGGAAGACTGATCCTTCTCGATCTCTATCGACAGCTCTCCGACCTGTGTGGAGAACGAGAAGTCAGCCCCCGTCGCAAACGGTGGGTCGATGTAGATCAGATCCACCTTCCCCGCAAACTTCTCGAGCAGTGACCCCATCACCAGCAGGTTGTCGCCCCAGATCAGCTTGTTCCGCCAACCATGCTCGAACGTGTCCCCCTCCTTGCCGTCGTACACGTCGAACAGGGTGCCTTGCGGCTGCTTCCTCGCCTCCCGCGTTGCCCGACTCTCATTCACTGTCTCGATCACCTGAAACGGCAAACTCACCCGCGGCACCTCCCTGCGCGTGCCGTCCTCGTTGAATTTCCCCGGCCACACCAGCTCCGTGCGAGTGATGTCGATCTTCGCCATGCAGCTCTCCGTGGAACGCATCAAGCCCGGGCAGCAACGCCCGAGTTGTCCCTAGCCCCCTGCCTGAGAGGGGTGCAACTTCCCTGACTTCACGAAACGCACCCATTCTAGCGATTCAGCTCGCCCGCAACGTCCCATCCGCCTGGCAAAGGCTCCGCAGGTCACACTCCTTGCAGATCGCCGGCTCGGGGGGCGTGTGCACCACGAACGCCCGCGCCTGGATGAGACGGACGGTTTCGTCGAAGCCTCGCCCGGCTTCATCCACCCGGTCCGGGCGGTAGGGAAGCACCATCAGGGCGTCCTGCTTCCGTGGCTCCGAGGTCCAGTAGAGCAGCAGGCGATCCACCCGCCGGCTGTAGCGGCGCTCGAGGATGTGTGCATAGGTGCATAGCTGGTGCTCGTAGGCGGCCAGGAGCTCCGGACTGTTCTTGGGGCGGGGCGAGGTCTTGAAGTCGAGCAACTCGAGCTTCCCGTCGCCCCCAAGGAGAAGGTCCACCTTGCCGCTCAGGATGTAGCCCTCCTTCTCGAGCGACACGTCCACCTCCGTTTCCACCACCCGGCTCATCTCCACCTGGTTCTGCAGAAAGTAGCTCATCACCTGCCCGAACGCGGCCTGGCGGGATCGATCGTCGATAGGGCGGACGTCGCTCAGCGTGAGGAAGCGGAAGGTGCGGTCGAAGAGCTCGCGGATGCGGGTTTCGTCCAGAGTTTCGAGCTGGCCATCGAGCACCCGACGATGGATCTCCTCGATAGTCTGGTGCACCAGGAGACCGAAGAAGATCACCGACGAGCGAGAGGGCGTGAAGTCATACTCTCGGAAGAACTGGTATTGGCGAGGGCAGGTCTCGTAGATCTTGAGGTCGCCGGTGAAGCTGTAGGTGCGCTTCACCGGCATGCGCTGGCGAAGCTCGAAGCGCTGCGCGGCCAGGAGCTCTTTCTCCACGTAGGGCCACTGCGCCAAGCCCTCCCACATCGGTGCGAAGTAAGGCTTGGGCTCTTCGTGGGCGGTGAGCACCAGCAGGTGCTGGGGCCGCGAGAAGGCCACGTAGTGGAGGCGCATGCGGTCGAACTGTGTGATGCGGTCCTGCGGCTCGAAAGGCGGGCGATGGTAGAAGGGGCCGAGTTCGCGATCGATTTGCTTGGGGCTCGATAGCTGAGTGGAGAGCGAACCGACCACCACTACCGGGAATTCCAACCCCTTGGCCTGGTGGATGGTCATCACCTGTACGTAGCCGCGGGGGAAGGGCTGGTCGGGGTCCTCGTACTCGTTGATGCCGCCGTCGTAGAGCAGGCGCAGGAAGCTGTTGAAGAGGTGGAAGCGCAGGAAGTCGCGATTGCCGTGGGTGACCACCGTGTAGTGGTAGTAGGTCTGGAAGACGTTCAGTAGCTGGGAGAAGATCGCGAGGTTGCGGGCCGTGTTCTCGTCGCGGAGGGCGCTCTGGAACGGCTCGAGGGCCAGCAAGCGGTAGAAGTAGTCGGCGGGACGCAGGTCGAGGCTCTGGCCTTCCTCGAGAACGGCGATCTCCTCCGTCCAGGCGCCGAGCGCGGCGGCGAGGGGATGCGGTGCTCCGAAGCGGCGTCCGAGGTCCACCAAGGCGTCATCCACATATGTCGCGAGATCTGCCACCGAGCCCGACACCTGGCCACGTCCGTCCCCGTACCAGCCGAAGAGCACTGCGAAGGCCGCCACCAGGTCGCGCAGCGTGTCCTGCTCGAAGAAGGCACGGGCGCGTGGGCAGTAGGCGGCGATCCCCCGCGCTGCGAGCGCGGCCAGGTAGGGGCCGCTGTGCTCCTGCCGCACGCTGTGCAGCAGCAGTGCCACCTGGCTCAAGTCCTCGATGACGTCGTTGCGCTTCAAGAACTCCACCAGCTCGGCGAAGCGGGTCGCCTCGTCCCGCTCTCCCCGGCCCCAAATGGCGAGCACCGCCGGGTACTGCCGCGGGGCGGCGGCCGGGTCGGGCTCGACGGTCTTGTCGTAGCGGAAGGCGGTGCCGGCCCGGTTGGACCAGTCGGCCGAGGCCATCCAGTGGTCGTAACGCTCGACGATGCTCCGGTGCGAGCGATAGTTCGTGGTGAGCTTTACCACCGCGCAGCCAGGCAGACGCTCGGGAAACTCCAGGATGTTTCGCACCGTGGCTCCCCGGAAGCGGTAGAGACTCTGGTCCTCGTCCCCGACGACACAGAGGTTTCCGGTGCCCTCCGTGAGCAAGAGCAGCAACTGCTCTTGGGCGTAGTTGGTGTCCTGATACTCATCGACGAGCACGTAGCGGAGATCTTTCGTCACGGCCTGCCGCGCCACAGGGTCGCGCAGCAGGTCGAGAGTCAGTCGCTGTAGGTGAGCGAAGTCGACGCGGTTTGCTTCCAGGAGCGCCCGTTCGTAAGTCTCGTAGGCCCGCCCCAGACCCACCAGGAGGGGATCGCTCGAGGCGACCAGGCGGCTCCCATCCACGAGCTCCTCGGTGATCTTGTCGAAGTAGGCTCGAGCGCCCTCGATCGCCGTCCAGCGGCTCTTCCATCGGCCGAGGAAGAGCTCGCCCTCTACCGCTCCGAAGATCTCCTCGAAGTGCTCGTAGAGGAACAGGAGCTCGGTGAGAGCGTCCAGTGTCTCGTAGCCAGCCCCAAGCGGGGTGCGGTGGCGATGCTGGCTGAGCAGCCGGTGGCAGAGGCTGTGGATCGTCGAGACGGAGAGCTCCGAGAGGTCTCCGGTGTAGCCCACGCGACGGGCTGCCGCGGCCAGGCGGTCCCGCATCTCCAAGGCCGCCTTCTCGGTGAAGGTACAGAGCACCAGATGCTTCGGCTGTGCTCGGCCGGTCAAGAGCAGATTCAGCGCCCGCAGGACGATGCTGTGGGTCTTGCCGGAGCCGGGGCCCGCGATCACCAGCAGGGGGCCATCCCGGTGGCCGACGATGCTGCGCTGGGCCTCGTTCAGGGCTGGGTAGTGCTCGAGGATGGCCGGCGCGATGCTCAAAGCAGCCCGGCCCTACGAAAGCTGAAGACCTCCCCGGAAGAGACGATCAGGTGGTCCAGGATCCTAACTCCGACCGTCTCCGCCGCCAGCACCAACGCGCGGGTGAGGAGCTTGTCCTGCTCGCTTGGGTCTACCTGCCCACTCGGATGGTTGTGGGCCAGCACCAGGGCTGCCGCCCCCCGACGGAGCGCGGCTTCCACCAGCCGGCGGGGGTAGACCGCCGCCCGGTCGATCGTGCCCTGCTGGAGGGTCTCCACCCCGTCGCGCAGCAGGCGATAGGCGGAGTCGAGATAGGCGGCCTCGAAGACCTCGTTGGGCAAGGCACCGATCCGAAGGCGCCAGAACTCCGCCAGGTGAGCCGGGTCGGCCAAGCACTCCCCCGCCTCGGCCTTCTGCTGGAGATAGAGCGTGGCCGCCGCCTTGACGATGCGGAGCGCCACTGGCGCCACCTCGCCCAACCCGTGAACCTGGCGCAACTCCTCGAGCGGTGCGTCGAGGATGCCCCGGAGGCTGCCGAAGCGGGCGATCAGCGCCTTCGCCGGCTGCTTCACGTCAGACCGCGGGATCGCCAAGGTCAGGAGCAGCTCGACGACCTCATAGTCGGCAAAGCCCTCCAGGCCAGCGCGGAGGAAACGCTCCCTGAGCCGCTGGCGGTGGCCGTGTTGGGAAGGGCTGTTCGTGTTCGTCACGGATCGGTCGGAAGTCTAAGCGCGGTGTCAACCATTTGCGATAGCCAGCGACAGCGGGCGTCAGCGGCCGTCAACGGGAGACGGCGGGCCGGGTTAGGAGGCGAGCGCGGCGGGGCGGGAGATTCCCAGGACAGGTGCCAGTGGCTTGGCGCTTGTCGGCGCCTACGAGATGCGCCCTTTCAGCGTGTGGTTCTTCGCCTATCCGGCGGAGCCAGTCAGCGGGGTGAGAAGAACTCTCCGGAGATCTCCGTTCCCCAGGCTGCTCAGCTACTCGGGAGGCTCTTCCGGAATCTCAATCTCCTCGGCCGGAACGAGGACCGTTCGACCGTCGATCCACATCGGCACCGGATGGCCGGCGCGCTTGTGTTCGAGGAGCGCATCTCGCTGAGCCCTCCGCAGAGCGGCCTCGATTCTTGACCCTTCCAGAAAGATCTCAGTGATGGGGGAGTGGCGGTCAGCTCCCATGGCGCTGGCTTCCGTAGGTTGCTTCGAGTCTTCGCCATGTGGCCTCATCGTGGACCTCTTCCACCTGGACGCCACGACCGGCGGCTGGAAGGCGGAGGGGAACTGGTTTCGAGGTGTCGAACATCCGCCATGTCGTGGTCAGGATCCTGTATTGGGCGAGAGCATCCTTCTCGGCGTCAGGCACGCAGTCCCTGGTACTAGAGAGAAGCAGGCTTGCGCCGCCTCCGTTCGTCGTCCACCATCTCGATCCGCACTCGCTTGCCCAGGACCCGAGCGGCTCTCTCTAGGGTCAGCAGGGTCACGGAAGGAGCTTCGGGGTCGAGAAGGCGGTCCAGCGACGAGCGGCTCGTCCGCATCCGACGAGCCATGGCGGTCTTCGAGAGCTGGCGCTCTTCCATAGCCGAAGCTATCTGGAACGCGAGCACTCGCTTGGCCGCGACCGCCTCAGCCTGGCCCAAGAGTCCCTCTTCGGCCAGGAAATCGTCAAAGTCAGTTCCCAGGTGTCTGTTTCTCATCGTCGATCCTCGCGTCGGACCTCGGCGGCACGCTTCCGTGCGATCTCCATCTCCTTGGCCGGCGTCTTCTGAGTTTTCTTGATGAATCCGTGGAGCAGGACCATCACCTGACCCTCGGCAAGGAAGAGGATCCGGCCGATCCCATCGCGGACTTGGCTCCGTACCTCCCAGAGCCCTCCGCCGAGGCTCCGCACGAGAGGCATCCCCAGAGGCCAGCCGAACTGCACGGTCTTGATGTCTTCTCCGAAAGCTCGCTTCGACGCCTGATCCAGACCACGCAGCCACTCCCGCACTGGCTCCCGTCCGGCTGCTGAGCGGTAGAAGACCACTCGCAGAATCGGTTCTCGAGATTGTACCATTATCGGTACGCTCATGGACGGGTTCTGGGGGCTGACCTAGGCGATCCGCACGACGTTCATCCCTTCGCTCTCGCCGGCGAGACTGGACTCCGAGGCGTGGTCACGCTGAAGAGGGGACGGGTGATCGAGCATCGATGCCGAGGTCTCTTCCGTCTCGTGGCCGTTGACTACCCTGAGCAGAATGTGGTGCTCCACTTTGCGGCCACGGCAGAGCACGACCACAAGAGGCTGAAGCGTCAGCTCAAGGAGCACCAGGCCGCCTTGGACGTGTGGGATCCCTGCGACCCAACTGATGAACAGGGCGACGACATTCGTTGGTGACATTCTATAGGCGCCGCCGGAGACCACGAGTCCTCACGCCCATCGCGCTTGAGGATGTCTCCGCGAGGGTCGCCTCGCCGGATCTCCGATGTGCCTTCGCGGTCGTGTCTGACCCCGAAGGCGCTCGCGATGGGCGGACACAACCCCCCATCCTGCTCCCTTGCCCCTCCACGCCTCTCAGGCTCCAGCCCCCTTCTGCGGGCTCCTGCCGCCTGAGATGAGCAAACAGGGAGCAAACATCCGGGCGCGAAAGCGAGCGTTTCCCAGCGTTGACGCGCGGGCCAGCCTCGGTCTGTAACGCTCTGAGACAAAGACGTTTAGGGTAGCCTGGCGTCAGCCAGAGATAGCTAGGGTATTATTTCAGTTAACACGGAAAATCACGGTGTCGCTGGTTCGATTCCGGCCCTGGGCACCATCTAAACCTAAGAAAAACAAGCGAGTTAGGGCGGCGAGGCAGAGAGCCTCGGAGGCTCATTCCTGCCTTTGGGTGCCCTTTGGGTGCCGCTTCGACGTCTGCGCGGGAAGGCTCCACGCACTGCCGGTGGCCTGGATTGATCTCGCCGATTCCTATCGGCGCGACCGGCTTCGCGAAGCACCGGCGGGGTGCTTCTGGAGGAGTCGACCTGCGATTCCCGGGAGCGGTCTGTGATTCCCTCGCGTGCCGGCTCGCGCGAGGTCCTCCTTCGCCTCCTCGGTTCCGAGGTCTGCTCGGCCCTCGAAGACCCGGAGGTGACCGAGCTCTACACGGTCGAGGGCAACCGCTTCCTCTGGCTCGACTGGCTGACCGACGGCCGTCGCCGCAGCTCGATCGAGCTGCCTGCCGACCGGGCCGAGATGCTGCTCAACGCGGTGGCCTCGTTCCAGGGCGTTTCCCTGGGGCCGGGGCAGCCGGTGCTCTCGGCAGATCTGCCGGACGGCCTCGGGCGCCTTCAGGGATTCCTCTCTCCGGTCAGGTGCGGGTGACCGGCCGTCTCGAAACCGCCACCTTCGCCGGGCGCGACGGCAGGCCCCGCACTGTCACCCAGCTCATCGTCGAGAGCTTCTCGATCCTCCAGAGCCGCGCCTGCCGCCAGCAAGCTATCGGCCGCGGCGCCCGCGACCGGCGATCGCAA
>JBIOYC010000220.1:0-15005 GCA_044869955.1 Thermoanaerobaculia bacterium
AGAGCGCGCTGGTGCGCACGGTCGAGGTGTCCTACCGTGACCAGTTCGCTCCGCCGCCGCCGGTGGGCGTGGTCGCCCTCTCCGAAGGGGACCGCGCTCGCCTGATCTGGGAGCCCGTGCCCGCGAGGGACCTCGCCGGCTACCACGTCTACCGCCGGGCCTTACCCGGGGGTGCCGAAGAACGCCTCACCGCCTCACCCGCCACCGAGACCTCGTTTACGATCGAGGGCCTGAGCCCGGGTCGGTCCTACTCTTTCCGGGTAACGGCCGTCGATGCGAGCGGCAACGAGAGCGCCTCCTCGGGCGAGGTGACGGTCCCTTAGTGGGCCCTGCCGTGCGCGAGCTCTTCCAGGTTTCCGGGGCCGGCAACGACTTCCTGGCTTTTCCCGGCCAGTCGCTGGGTGGGCAGGACGAGGCGCTGATCCGAGCCTGGTGCACCCGGGGCCTCTCCCTGGGCGCCGACGGCGCCTTCACCCTCGAGCGGGGCGAGTCGTCCGTCCGCATGGACTACTGGAATAGCGACGGCAGGCCCGCGGACCTCTGCCTCAACGGCACCCGCTGTGCCGCCCGCCTGGCCTTCCAGCTCGGTTGGGCCGAGGACGAGGTGGTGATCACCACCGGTGCCGGCGACTTCCTCTGCCGGCAGACGAGCCCGACGACGATCGCCGTCGAGATCCCGCGCCTGACGGCCCGGGGCTTCGCCAGCCCGCTGCGCGAGGTGAGCTTCGAGGTCGAGGGACGGCTGTGGGAGGGTTTCTTCGTGGTCACCGGGGTTCCCCACTTCGTGCTCGTCGTGGATTCGGTGGCGGGGCTCGCGGTCGATGACCTCGCGCCACCACTGCGCTACCACCCGGTCTTCGGGCCGGCCGGGGCCAACGTCGACTTCCTGCACGTCGTCGACCCCCACACCATCGAGGTCCGCACTTTCGAACGGGGCGTCGAGGCAGAGACCCTCGCCTGCGGCACGGGAGTGCTGGCGGCGGTGACCGTGGGATTGACCCTCCGCCAGCTGGAGCTGCCCGTCGCAGCTCACACCCTCGGCGGCTTCGAGCTGGCGGTGGACGGCCGGGGCGAGGCCAAACCCCTGCCCGAGAGCTGGCTCTTCGCCGGTGAGGCGCGCATCTTGGCTCATGCTCACTTGACCGAGGAGGCCGGTGCCCTGCCCGCCAGGCCCGCGTGGTGAACGATGAAGACGATCCTCCTTCTCGCCCTCGCCCTCACCGGCGCTCCGGCTAACACCGGAGAGGTCGCCAGCCGCAACCTGAGAGTCTTCGACGCCGAAGCCGTCGTGAGCGTGGCCGGCCTGCCCGCGGAGCCGGCCAACGCCGCCCTGGCCGCCGCCGAGGCCGAGCTCCGCGAGGTCGCCCGTTTCACCGACCCCGCGAGCACGGCCGAGGGTACTCTCGGAGCCCTCAACCAGGCCTCGGGCGTGGGTCCTCAACCCGCGGGGGAGGGCCTCTTCGCCCTGCTCTCGCGGGCGCGGGACTTCTGCGACTGGACCGGCGGCGTCACCGGCCCTCTGGGGGGCGAGCTGGCCCGCGTCTGGGGGCGCTGGGAGCCCCGTTCCACCGTGCCCGGGCCGGAGGAGGTGGCCGCCGCCGCCCTCGCCGCGGGCTGTGATCGCCTCCGGCTCGACGCCAAGCAGCGCACCGCGCACCTGGCCGAGGGCAGCCGCCTCGACCTCTCCCCCTTCGCCCAGGGCTTCGCCGTCGATACCGCGATCGAGGCCTTGCGCCGTTCCGGAGCGCCCAGCGGCTACGTGCGCATCGGCGGGGTGGCCCGCGGGTTCGGCCGCGGTCCCGGCAGCGTCGGCTGGCTGGTCGAGCCACCCGCGCTGGCCGGGCTGCCCTCGCCGCTGGAACCGATCCGCCTCGGCTCCGGCGCCTACGCCGCGGCCACCGCGGCCGATCCGGGCTTCGCCGCCGGCAACCAGCTCTTGCCCCCTTATCTCGACCAGCGGAAGGGGCAGCCGGGGACGGGAGTGCTCGCCGTGCTGGCGGTCACCGAGCTGGCCGTCGACGCCCAGGGCCTCGCGGCGACCCTCTACGCCATGGGCAGCCGGGACGGCCAGCGGCGGTTGGGCAGCCTCAAGCCCCGACCCCACGTGCTGTGGGTTCTGGGAAGCGGTGAGGGCGAGCCCCTGCTGGTGGAGTACTTCTGGTCCACGCTGCGGCGCGGCGGCCTTCTTCAGAAGTGACGATCTCCTGACATAGCCGCAGGCCGATACGCACTCCGGGCTGTGGTACAAAAGCTGCCGCCATGAGCGCCGCCTTGTTCGGGGGAGATTCCGGGGCCAAGCCACCGGGACGGGTACGGCAGGCAGCGCGCAAGCTGCTCGGCCGCCGGCGCAGGTTCTTTCCCCTCCCCCTGCGGCTGCGCGTCGCGCTCTTCCTGGCCGGCTGGACGATGGTGCTGGTGGGGGTTGTCGGCCTGATCCTGCCCGGCATCCAGGGCGTCGTGACCATCCTCGCCGGCGCCGCTTTGCTCTCCCTCGGCTCCGAGTACGTCTACCGCAAGCTCCACGGCGTCTTCGAGCGCTGGCCGAAGATCTGGCACCGCCTCGAAGGCATCCGCTTCCGCCTGCTGCGGCGGCTGCGGCGGGGCCGGCGGGGCTGAGCCCTACCGCTCGTCCATGCTCGGCACCGGCCGCAGGGTCGGGCCGGTGTAGATCTGCCGCGGGCGGTTGATGCGAGTGGTCTTGTCCTCGGTCAGCTCGCGCCACTGGGCGATCCAGCCCGGCAGGCGGCCGATGGCGAACATCACCGTGAACATGTTGGTGGGGATACCCATCGCCCGGTAGAGGATGCCGCTGTAGAAATCGACGTTGGGGTAGAGCTTGCGCTCGACGAAGTAGCCGTCCTCAAGGGCGATCTCCTCGAGGCCCTTGGCGATCTCGAGCAGAGGGTCCTGGACCCCCAGCTCGGCGAGCACCTGGTCCGCCGCCTTCTTGAGGATCCGCGACCGGGGATCGAAGTTCTTGTAGACCCGGTGGCCGAAGCCCATGAGCCGGAAACCGGAGTCCTTGTCCTTGGCGAGGTCGATGAACTTGCGGTAGTTGCCGCCGTCGGCAACGATCGCCTCCAGCATCTCGATTACCTTCTGGTTGGCCCCGCCGTGCAGCGGACCCCAGAGGGCGCAGATGCCGGCGGCGATCGAGGCGAAGAGGTTGGCGCCGCTCGAGCCGACCATCCGCACCGTCGAGGTCGAGCAGTTCTGCTCGTGGTCGGCGTGCAGGATCAGCAACAGGTTGAGCGCGTTCTCGAGCACCGGGGAGACCCGGAACACCTCGCTCGGCACCGCGAACATCATTTGCAGGAAGTTGGCGCAGTAGGAGAGGTCGTTCTGGGGGTAGATGTAAGGCTGGCCGATCGACTTCTTGTAGGAGAAGGCCGCGATGGTCTTGATCTTGGCGAGCAGCCGGATGATGTTGAGGTCGGCGTCCTCACCCTTCTCGCTCGAGGGGTAGAAGCTCGAGAGCGAAGCCACCATCGCCGCCAGGATCGCCATGGGGTGGGCGGTCGAGGGGTAGCCGTCGAGGAACTTCTTCATGTCCTCGTGCAGCAAGGTGTGGCGGGTGAGCTGGTCGCGGAAGCGGTTGCGCTCGTCGCGATTGGGCAGGTGGCCGTAGATCAGGAGGTGGCAGACCTCGGGGAAGCTGGTCTTCTCGGCGAGCTCTTCGATCGAGTAGCCGCGGTAGCGCAGGATCCCCTTCTCGCCGTCGATGAAGGTGATCGCGCTCATGCAGGAGCCGGTGTTGCCGTAGCCGGCGTCGTAGGTCACCGCGCCCGTGGCAGCCCGCAGGTTGCGCACGTCGATCGCCATCTCCCCTTCCGAGCCGCCGAAAACCGGGAGCTCGTGCTCTTTGCCGTCGTAGGTCAGCTTCGCGGTGCTCATCCCTCAAATCTCCCGTTGCGTTGCCGCCGGATCTTATCCTCGAACGCCGCAAAGCGGCACGATCTTCACCACACTGACTCAGACCCCACGGGTCTCGGCACCCCAGAGCAGCTTGTGGAGCTGGAGCTGGAGCCGGACCGGCAGCCGGTCGGCGAGGATCCAGGCGGCGAGCTGGACCGGGTCGAGCCGGCCCGCCACCGGCGAGAAATGCACTGGGCAGCGCTCGTAGAGGCGGTGCTCTTGGACCAGATCGCGAGCGAAGCGGTAGTCGGCCTCGTCGAGGAGCACCAGCTTGAGCTCGTCGCGGGGCGTGAGGTGGTCGAGGTTGTCCCAACGGTAGCCGCCGACCTCGCCGCTGCCCGGGCACTTGACGTCGACGATCCGGTGCACCCGGGGGTCGACGTCCGAGATGTCGAGGCCGCCGCCGGTCTCGAGGAGCACCTCGTAGCCGGCGTCGGCGAGCGCCGCGAGCAGGGGCCGGGCGCCGGGCTGGAGCAGCGGCTCGCCCCCGGTGAGCTCGACCAGAGGGCACTCGAAGCGGGCGACCTCGGCGAGCACGTCCTCGAAGCTCATCCACCGGCCCTCGTAGAAGCTGTGCTCGGAGTCGCACCAGGAGCAGCGCATCTGGCAGCCGGTGAGGCGAATCAGGACACAAGGCCGGCCGGCGAAGGTGGACTCCCCCTGGAGCGAGTAGAAGATCTCGTTCACTTTCACTCGCCGTTGCTTGGGTGTCGCCGTGGCGAGCGGCTGACGCACTGCGGCGACGGCGGTCAACGCCCCGCCTCCGTGCGTTCGTAGATGGCGCTCGAGCGATCGTTCTCCCAGACCTCGACCCGGGACACTCGCACCCGGGAGTCGTCGAGACGGCGGGCCATCTCCTCGAAGACGTACTCGGCCAGCAGCTCGGCGGTGGTGTTGCGCACGTCGAAGGGTGGCACGTCGTTGATCACCCGGTGGTCGAAGGGATCGAGGACCTCGGCCATGGCCGCCTTGAGGTCGGCGAAGTCGAGGACCATGCCGAGCGCGTCGAGCTGCTCGGCCGAGACGTGGACCCGCACTCTGTAGTTGTGGCCGTGGAGGTGCTGACAACCGCCGGTGTGACCGCGGATGAAGTGCGCCGCGGCGAGCTCGTAGTCCTTGAAGACCGTAAACATCCTGCTAGATTCTAGTGCCAGCCCTCAGGTCTTCAGGAAGTCGATCATTCCCGGCAGGGCTTCCGCCAGCTTGCGGGGCCGCCAGCCGAGCTCCTGGCGGGCGCGGGTGTCGTCGAACGCCCAGTGCCGCGCGAGGGACGCGAGCTCGCCGCGGGCGACCGGCGGACGCCTGCCGGCGAGGCGGTAGAGTGGCGCCGCCACGCCGAGCCCGAGGCGGACGAGCTCGAAGGGCAGGTGGAGGCGAGGCGGCTCGACGGCCGCGAGGCGACAGA
This sequence comes from Thermoanaerobaculia bacterium, assembly GCA_044869955.1. Classification (GTDB taxonomy): domain Bacteria; phylum Acidobacteriota; class Thermoanaerobaculia; order Multivoradales; family SZUA-115; genus CALMKX01. The sequence goes on from JBIOYC010000220.1 coordinate 5,321, forward strand.
CGAGCGCCACCAGCTCGCCGGTGGTCACCACGTCGCCGGCGAGGAGGTAGCCGCGGCCGGGCGGCGCCCCGGCGAGGATCCGTACCAGGGCCTCGACAACGTCGTCGAGGCGCACCCAGCTGGCCTTGCGGTCCGCTCCAACCAGGGCCGGCACTCTGCCCTTGGCGATCCGGCGCAGCAGATAGTTGGCCCCGGCCTTCTTGCCCGGCGGGCCGTAGATCAGCCCGGGGTAGACGGTGTTGAGCCTGAGACCGCGGCGCTCCCACTCTTCGATCCGCTTCTGGCCGGCGTGCTTGGTGGCGCTGTAGGGGCTGGGGAAGGGCTCGCGCAGGGGCGCGCTCTCGTCGGCGAGGGAGCCGTCGTCCGCGCTGCCGCCGAAGTAGGCCACCGAGGAGATGGAGAGGAAGCGACCCACCCCCAGCTTGTAGGCGAGGGAGGCGACGTTCTCCGAGCCCTCGACGTTGGCCCGTCGCATGGCCTCCCCGTCGCCGTCGAGAGCGACCAGGGCGGCGGAGTGGATCACCCAGTCCGCGCCGGCCATTCCCTCGCGCAGAGAGTAGCGATCCTCGATGTCGCCGCGATGGAGCTGCACCCCCAAATCAGCCAGCGGGGCGGCACGTTCGAAGTCGCGCACCACGGCTGAGAGCTGGTGCCCTTCCGCGGCGAGACGGCGAGCGAGAGCACCGCCCAGGTAGCCGGTGGCGCCGGTCAAGAAGATTCGCATGGACGTCTCAGGAGCCTCTACGCTGGATAGCCGAACGGGAATCTTGAACTCGGCGGCGGTGTTCTACACAACACGGCGGGACCCGTGGGAGCTGACCCCGCCTTCGGAGAGACAACTCCGAACAATCTCCTTCAGCTCCCTCTCCTCCCCCCGTGCCGTCTCCCTCCACGGCACGGGGCTTTTTGAAGACCCTAGACAGACACCTGGTGCGTCGGCGGCCTAACTGCCCGCCAGCTGGCGTAGCACGTACTGCAGGATGCCGCCGTGGCGGTAGTACTCGATCTCCTGCGGGGTGTCGAGGCGCACCCGGGCCGTGAAGGCGAGGCGGCTGCCGTCCTCGCGCTCCGCTCTCACCGTCAGCGTTCGGCCCGTGGCGAAGCCGCTGGCCACCCCGGCCACGATGCCTTCGATCGAGACCACTTCTCGGCCGGTCAGCCCCAGGCTCGCGGCGCTCTCGCCGGGCGCGTACTCGAGGGGCAGGACGCCCATGCCCACCAGGTTGCTGCGGTGGATCCGCTCGTAGCTCTCGGCGATCACCACCCGCACTCCCTGGAGCCTCGGACCCTTGGCCGCCCAATCGCGGGAAGAGCCCGAGCCATACTCCTTGCCGGCGAAGATCACCAGCGGGACTCCCTCCGCTTGGTACCGCTCCGCCGCCTCGAAGATCGACAGCGGCTCACCGCTCGGCAGGTGGAGGGTGAAACCTCCCTCGATCTCGGGCACCATCCGGTTGCGCAGGCGGACGTTGGCGAAGGTGCCGCGCACCATCACCTCGTGGTTGCCGCGGCGGGCGCCGTAGGAGTTGAAGTCCTTGGGCGGCACGCCCTGCTCGACCAGGTACTGGCCGGCCGGGCTCGAAGGCTTGATGGCACCGGCCGGGGAGATGTGGTCGGTGGTGATCGAGTCGCCGAGCACCGCCAGGACCCGGGCTCCGGAGAGCTCGGCCAGGGGGGCCGGCGCGAGACCCATCCCCTCGAAGTAGGGCGGATGGCGCACGTAGGTCGAGGCGGGATCCCAGGCGTAAGTGTCGCCCGCGGGCACGTCGAGGCCGTTCCAGCGCTCGTCGCCGGCGAAGACGTCTCGGTACTCCTCTTCGAACATCTCGGCCTTCAAGGCGGAGCGCACGGTGGCGTCGATCTCGTGCTGGCTGGGCCAGAGCTCCCTGAGGTAGACCGGCCGGCCCTCGGCATCCTGGCCCAGGGGATCGGTGGTCAGGTCGAGATCGATGCGGCCGGCGAGGGCGTAGGCCACCACCAGGGGCGGGGAGGCGAGGTAGTTGGCCCGCACCTCGGGGCTGATGCGGCCCTCGAAGTTGCGGTTGCCGGAGAGCACCGCCACCGCCACCAGCTGTCGCTGCTCGATCGCGTGGGAGATCGGCGGCGGCAGGGGGCCGCTGTTGCCGATGCAGGTGGTACAGCCGTAGCCCACGACGTGGAAGCCGAGCTTCTCGAGCTCGGTCAGCAGCCCGGCCTCCTCGAGGTAGCGAGTCACGACCTTCGAGCCGGGGGCGAGGCTAGTCTTGACCCACGGGCGCGCTTTCAGACCGCGCGCGGCGGCCTTCTTGGCCACCAGACCGGCGGCCACCATCACCGACGGGTTGGAGGTGTTGGTGCAGCTGGTGATGGCGGCGATCACCACCGAGCCGTGGCGCAGGGTGCAGGTCTCGCCATTGATCGTGGCTTCGGCGGTCGCGGCGAGGTCCACCACTGCCGTCCCCCCTTCGCTCTCCCACCGTCCGAGGGTCGCCGGTGCCGCCTTGGGCTTGGCGCTCGAGACCAGGCTGGGCAGCTCCCGGGCGAAGGAGTCCTTGAGGTCGGAGAGGCGGACGCGGTCCTGCGGCCGGCGGGGCCCCGCCAGGCTGGGCTGCACGGTGCCGAGGTCGAGGTGGAGCACGTCCGAGTACTCGGCCTCCGGGCTGTCCGCGGCGTGGAAGAGGCCCTGCTCCTTGGCGTAGGCCTCGACCAGGGCGACCGCGCCGGCGCCGCGGTTCGAAAAACGGAGGTAGGCGAGGGACACGGCGTCGATGGGGAAGATGCCGCAGGTGGCGCCGTACTCCGGAGCCATGTTGGCGATGGTGGCGCGATCCGCCAGGGGCAGCGAAGCGAGGCCGGGACCGAAGAACTCGACGAATTTGCCGACCACACCCCTCTGGCGCAGCATCTCGGTGACGGTGAGCACGAGGTCGGTGGCGGTGGCTCCCTCGGGGAGGGAGCCCGCGAGGCGGAAGCCGACCACCTGCGGGATCAGCATCGAGACCGGCTGGCCGAGCATGGCCGCTTCGGCCTCGATCCCTCCCACGCCCCAACCCAGGACGCCCAGACCATTGATCATCGTGGTGTGGGAGTCGGTGCCGACGAGGGTGTCCGGATAGGCGATGGCGCCTCCGGCCGCGGCCTCGTCGACCATCACCACCCGGGCCAGGTACTCGAGGTTGACCTGGTGGACGATGCCGGTATCCGGCGGCACCACCCGGAAGTTGCTGAAGGCGGTCTGACCCCAGCGCAAGAAGGCATAGCGCTCCTTGTTGCGCTCGAACTCCAGCTCGGCGTTGATCAGGAAGGCGGCGGCGCTGCCGTACTCGTCGACCTGCACGGAGTGATCGATCACCAGCTCGACGGGTTGCAGGGGGTTGATCTTCCTGGGGTCGCCGCCCAGCTCGACCATGGCGTCGCGCATGGCGGCGAGGTCGACCACGGCGGGCACGCCGGTGAAGTCCTGGAGCAGCACGCGCGCGGGCATGAAGGCGATCTCCCGCTGCGGTGTCGCGTGGGGATCCCAGCTCGCCACCGCGGCGACGTCCTCGGCTCGCACCGCCAGACCATCCTCTCGCCGCAGCAGGTTTTCGAGCAGGATTTTCAGGGAATAAGGCAGTCGAGCGAGGTTGAAACCGTGGCGCTCGAGCGCTTGCAGACGAGCGAGGCGCAGAGTGCGGCCGCCCGCCGAGAACGAACCGAGACTGTCGAAGCTGTCCGCCATGCCGGCAACGATAGCGCAGCCAGGCCCGGCAGGGCGAGGCGGAGGCGCCGGTCATTGAAGGTAAGATGCAATCATGGCCGATCAGGAGAGGCTGCAGGCGCCGCTCGTGCTGGTCTCGATGCCCCAGGTGCTGGATCCCTTCTTCCACAAGACGGTGGTCCTGCTGGTGCACCACGACGAGGAGGGCAGCCTCGGCTTCATCCTCAACCGTCCGACCCAGATCAAGGTCGGCGAGATCCTGGGCGGCATGGAGATCAGCTGGCAGGGCGATCCGGCGACGGTCGCCTTCTTCGGCGGACCGGTCCAGCCCCAGCTCGGCAGCCTCCTCTTCGCCAGCGACGAGACCGCTCCCGGGCCCACCAACGCCAGCCCTCTGCTGCCGGGCCTGGCGATCAGCCAGCACGTCCACGACCTCGCCGAGCTGGCCGCCCGGCCCCCCGAGACCTTCCGCCTCTTCCTCGGCTACGCCGGGTGGGGCGAGGGGCAGCTGCTCGAGGAGATCTTGAGGAACGACTGGCTGACGGCGCCGGTCGACCTGGCGCTCCTGCGCGATGAGCAGAACGACGAGACCTGGGATCGGGTGCTGCGCTCCGTCGGGGTCGATCCCTCGAACCTGCCGTCCTGGAGCCCCGGGGACGGCGGAGGCCCCACGAACTGAAAACCGAGCACGAGGTGTCCGCGGGGGGCGTGGTGACCCACGAAGGCCGCGTTCTGCTCATCGCCACCCAGGGCGGGAAGCGTTGGCAGCTGCCCAAGGGCCATCTCGAGCCAGGCGAGACCCCGGAGCAGACTGCCGAGCGCGAGGTGCGCGAGGAGACCGGCGTCACCGGCCGGGTGATCTCCCGCTTGCCCGACGTCGAGTACTGGTTCTTCGAGCGGGGAGCCCAGCGAATCCACAAGCGGGTCTACTTCTTCCTGATGGACTACGTCGACGGGGATCCCTCCGGCTTCGACCCGCACGAGGTCTCGGCTGCGGCCTGGCTGGATTGGGAGGAGGCCCTCGCGCGCCTCAGCTTCGCCAACGAGCGGGGCGTGGTGGCCGCCGCGCGCAAGGCTGCCGAGGAGGGAGGGCGCACGGCCGTGCGCCCCTACCCCTAGCGGGACTCTCGGATCGCCGGCGCGGCCTCGCATCGGGGCGCGCCGCATTGCGCCCACCCGCCCTTGGCAGACGCGCTCGGGTCGGTGGCGTGGCATGGCGTAGGGGCGCACGGCCGTGCGCCCTCCTCGGCTCGGAAGCGATAGAGTCTCCGCCATCATGCGCGCCGTCATCCAGGTCCTCGCCAACGCCGTGGGGCTGCTCCTCGCGGCGAAGCTCCTCTCCGGCGTCCACTACGAAGGGGGCATCCTCTACCTCCTCCTCGCCGGAGTCGTCATCGGCCTGATCAACCTGCTGGTCAAGCCGGTGGTCAAGATCCTCTCCTGCCCCCTGATCGTGCTCACCCTCGGCCTTTTCTTCCTGGTCATCAACGGCCTGATGTTCGCGCTCGCGGCCTGGCTGCTCGACGGCCTCTCGGTGGATGGCTTCGGTTGGGCGGTCCTGGGTGGGCTGGTGCTCGCCCTGGTCAACTGGCTGGTGCGCGCCCTCGGCCCCGAGGAGTCGCGTTGAGCGCACGCCGCGTCGCGGTGATCACGGGCGCCAGCTCCGGGATCGGCGCCGCTGCCGCCCGCGCCCTGGCCGGAGCCGGCTTCGAGGTCGTCCTCGGGGCACGCCGGGCCGAGCGCGTCGAGGCCCTGGCCCACGAGCTGGGCGGCCGCGGCGCCCAGCTGGACGTCGGCGACACCGAGAGCGTCCGCCGCTTCTGCGCCCCCCTGGACGAGGTCTGCCTCCTGGTCAACAACGCCGGCGGCGCCCTCGGTCTCGAGCGGGTGGCCGACGCCGACGAGGACCACTGGCGTGCCATGATCGAGAGCAACTTCCTGGGCCTCATGCGGATGACCCGAGAGCTGCTCCCCCGGCTGATCGCGAGCGGCAACGGCCACGTGCTCACCGTCGGCTCGATCGCCGGCTTCGAGACCTATGCCGGCGGCGGCGGCTACACCGGCGCCAAGCATGCCGCCCGGGCCTTCTCTCGCTGTCTGCGGCTGGAGCTGCTGGGCACGCCCGTGCGGGTCACCGAGATCGCTCCGGGGCTGGTCGAGACCGAGTTCTCGCTGGTCCGCTTCGACGGCGACGCCGAGCGGGCCGCCGCCGTCTATCGGGGCATGACGCCCTTGACGGCAGAGGACGTGGCCGAGTGCATCGTCTGGGCGGCCACGCGGCCCCCTCACGTCAACGTCGACGAGATCGTGGTCCGGCCGCGCGACCAGGCCACCGCCCACCACGTCCACCGGACGACCCCCTGAGGAGAGGACAGCCGTGGACCCACAGAAGATGAAAGAGGCCTACGAGCGCCTCCGCCTGCTCGACGAGCGCTACGCCGGACGCTTCTCGCGCCATGGCGGGGGCAGCCTCATGCGTCCGGGCCTCGAGCAGCTCGAGGATCACCTGCGCCACCTGACCCACTACACCGTCGAGCTGCGGGACATCGTCGAGGAGCTCTTCCTGGCCCTGGCGACCCGACCCGGAGGACCCGCACCGCCTCCCTCACAGGATGTTTAGGGGCTACGAAGAGGTGGTAAGATCGCCGCTATCCGGGTCACCCAGACGTAACCGACCTGAGTCTCTCTCGTCATCCGAACTCCCTCACCGGCCTGGCCGGTGCTGGTAACCTTGGTTTCGAGCCCTAGCTCCGAGGTCGTGAATGGTGTGCGCAGTGTCCGTTCCGAGACCTCGCCCGTGAATCCTTTGAGAAGACCAATGGAGGTTCCTATGCACTTGCACCCGAAGCGGCTGCCGAGGAGGGTCCTCGCCTCGTTGGCGATGCTGCTCGCGCTCTGGGCGCCGTCACTGCTGGCCCAGGGCACCACGACCGGCAACCTGTCCGGTGTGGTGACCGACGAGGCGGGCGAGACCGCCCTGCCCGGCGCAGTGATCACCGCCGTCCACACCCCGACGGGCACCACCTACTCCGTGACCTCCGGAAGCGACGGCCGGTTCACGATCCAGAACGTCCGCGTCGGTGGCCCTTACACCGTCACCGTGGTGATGGAGAGCTTCAAGACGTCGGAGCAGACCGACGTCCTCGTCGGCCTCGGCGAGACCAAGGACCTGCGCTTCGGCCTGCCCCTGGCGCTCGAGGAGACGGTGACGGTGGTGGCCGAGTCCAACGCCATCATCAACCCCGCGCGCACCGGCGCCGCCTCGAACGTGTCCATCGAGGCAATCACCTCGCTGCCCACGGTGAGCCGTGGCATCGAGGACTTCGCCCGCACCAATCCCTTCTTCTCCACCAACTCGGACAACGATGGGGCCGCGGCCCTGACGGTGGCCGGGCGCAACAACCGTTACAACAACATCCAGATCGACGGCGCGGTCAACAACGACCTGTTCGGTCTGGCCGCCCAGGGCGTTCCCGGCGGCCAGGCGGAGGCCCAGCCGATCAGCCTCGATGCCATCCAGGAGCTGCAGCTGCTGGTGGCCCCCTACGACGTGCGCCAGGGCGGGTTCTCGGGCGGTGGCGTGAACGCGGTGACCAAGAGCGGCACCAACAGCTTCTCGGGCAGCGCCTACTACTACACCCGCGACCAGGATCTGGTGGGCGACGGTGCCCAGGACCGCGCCATCGGTACCTTCAGCGAGGACCAGTACGGGGTCTCGATCGGCGGCCCGCTCCTGCGCAACAAGGCCTTCTTCTTCGTCAACGGCGAGATCTCTCGCCTCGACCGTCCCTCCGGTTTCTCGATCGGCGGGGGAAGCGGCCAGGACTTCGGGTCCCGCTCCGAGGCCGAGCGCTTCCGCAACACCTTGCTCAATCGCTACGGTTACGACCCGGGTGGGTTCGACGAGGTCACCCGCACCACCGACAGCGACAAGATCTTCGTGCGCTTCGACCTCAACCTCGGCGACAGCAACCAGCTCACGGCGCGCCACAACTACATCGACGCGACGAACGACATCCTCTTCCAGGGCAACGTGACCTACCGCTTCCCGGAGAACGTCTACCACTTCCTGGACGAGACGAACTCTTCGGTGCTGCAGCTCAACAGTGTCATCTCCGGCTCGCTGTTCAACGAGGCTCGTCTGACCTATCAGACCATTCGCGACCAGCGTGCCGGTGACGTGGCCTTCCCCTTCGTGCAGGTGCGCGGCATCTCGAACGCCAACGGCACGCCCGGCAACCGCACCCTTGAGGCCGGGACCGAGCGCTTCTCGACCGCCAACGCCCTCGACCAGGACATCCTCGAGATCACCGACGACCTGACCTGGATCACCGGCAACCACACGCTGACCCTGGGCACGCACAACGAGTTTTTCAGCTTCGAGAACCTGTTCATCCGCGACAACTACGGCGCCTACGTGTTCAACTCGCTGGCGGATTTCGAGCGCGGATGGGCCTCGCAGTTCGACTACAGCTTCTCGAACACCGGCAACCCGGATCAAGCGGCGAAGTTCGACGTCCAGCAGTACGGCCTCTACGCCGGCGACCGCTGGACGGTGCGACCGAACTTGACGCTCACCCTGGGCGTCCGGGCCGACGTGCCGTTCTTCCCGGATGAGCCGTCCTACAACGCCACGATCGATCAGGTTTTCGGCTTCCGTACCGACGACTTGCCGGACGGCAACATCCTGCTGTCGCCCCGCATCGGCTTCAACTGGGACCTTTCCGGCAGCGGCAAGCAGCAGCTGCGCGGCGGCATCGGCATCTTCGCCGGCCGTACCCCTTACGTCTGGCTGTCCAACCAGTACGGCAACACCGGCATCGAGTTCACCCGCCTCTCGGCGCGCATCACCGGCACCGCCTCGGCGACCAACAACATCCCCTTCAACCCGGATCCGTTCAACCAGCCCACGTCCGTCGGCGGCGCGGTGACCAACGAGGTCGACGTCACGGACCCGGACTTCGAGTTCCCGCAGGTGCTGCGCACCAACCTGGGCTTCGACCAGGATCTGGGCATCTGGGGCCTGATCGCCTCGGCCGAGCTGATCTACTCGCAGAACCAGGAAGAGATCGCCTATCAGAACCTCAACGTGGTGCCGACCGGCAGCACGCTGGCCTTCGACGGCCGGCCGACCTTCCGCCGCAAGGACGCCCGCTTCAGTGACGTGATCCTGCTCACCAACACCGACAAGGGCGATCAGTTCACGGCGGCCTTCAAGCTCGAGCGGCCCTTCCGCGAAGGCCTCGCGGCCAGCGTGTCCTACGCCTACGGTGAGGCCGAGTCGATCAACGACGGCAACTCCAGCCAGGCGGTCTCCAACTGGCGCTTCGTGTACCACCCGGGCGACCCGAACAACCCGTCCCTGGCGACCTCCGACTACGACATCGAGCATCGCTTCAACGCCTCGCTGTCCTGGGAAGCGCGCTTCTGGGAGCGGGCTCCGACGACACTCTCCTTCTTCTACAACGCGCAGTCCGGCCGGCCGTACTCGACCACCTTCGCCAACGACGTCAACGGCGACGCCAACGACAACGACCTGCTCTTCGTGCCGGGCAGTGCCAGCGATGTGCTGTTCTGCACCAGCACCGTGGCGGCGACCTGCGCCATGCAGACTCGCGACACGGCCCTCCAGGCCCAGCAGTGGGCGCTGTTCAACGCCTACGTCGAGTCGGACGACGGCCTGCGCGATGCCCGCGGCGGCATCATCGAGCGCAACGCCTCCCGCGCTCCGTGGTTCCACCAGTTCGACTTCCACGCCGAGCAGTCGATCCCGATCAGTGTCGTCCGGTTGAGCCTCATCCTCGACATCCTCAACTTCGCGAACCTGTTCGACAGCGACACTGGCCAGGTGCGCTACGTCCAGTTCGACGAGAGCTCGCCGGTGAACCTCGCCGGGGTCGATGCAGCGACCGGCAAGCCGATCTACCGCCTGGTGCTTCCCTCCCAGCGCTTCTCGACCGACGACCTGCGCTCCCGCTGGCAGGCCAAGCTCGGCGTCCGGGTGTC
>JBIOYC010000221.1:0-26932 GCA_044869955.1 Thermoanaerobaculia bacterium
GCCTCCTCGCCCGTGGTGGGCAGCAGCGTCACCGTGCGCGGCATCGTCACCGGCGTGCGCAGCAACGGCTTCTTCGTCCAGGAGGAGGAGGCCGACTACGACGCCGACCCCGCCACCTCCGAGGGCATCCTGGTCTTCGTCGGTGCGGCGCCGCCCGCCGCCGCGGTGGTCGGCGCCCAAGTACAAGTGACCGGCACGGTCAGCGAGTTCGTGCCCAGCCAAGATCCCCTCCAGCCACCCTTGACCGAGCTGACCGCTCCCTCGGTGATCCAGCTCTCGACCGGCAATCCCCTGCCGGCGGCGATCCCCCTCACGACCTCCTTCCCCGACCCCGCCGGCGTCCACGACCAGCTCGAGCGGCTCGAGGGGATGCGGGTCTCGGTGGCCTCGTTGACCGTCTCCGGCCCCACCCTCGGCAGCATCAACGAGGCCAACGCCACCGCCACCAGCCAGGGCGTGTTCTACGGCGTGATCACCGGCAGCGCTCGGCCCTTCCGCGAGGCCGGCATCCAGGCGCCGGACCCGCCGCCCGGCGGCACCATCCCGCCCATCCCCCGCTTCGACTCCAACCCCGAGCGCATCCGGGTGGACAGCGACAGCCTGGTCGGCTCCGTGGCCCTCGACGTCGGCGCCGGCGCCGTGGTCTCGAACCTGGTGGGTCCGATGGACTACACCTTCCGCACCTACAGCATCAGCCCGGACCCGCCCACGCCCCCCACCGTGGCCGGAGGCCCCGCGGCGATCGCCGTGACCCCACCGACCGGCCAGGAATTCACCGTCGGGGCCTACAACCTCGAGCGCTTCTTCGACACCGTGAACGACCCGGGCATCGGCGAGCCCGTGCTCACCGCCGCGGCCTTCGACAACCGGCTCAACAAGGCATCCCTCGGCATCCGTGACTTCCTGCGCTTTCCCGACGTCGTGGGCATCGTCGAGATCGAGAACCTGACCACCCTCCAGGCCCTGGCCGCCCGCATCAGCGCCGACGCGGTGGCCAACAGCCAACCGGATCCGCAGTACGCGTCCTTCCTGGTCGAGGGCAACGACGTCGGTGGCATCGACGTCGGCTTCCTGGTCAAGACCGCCACGGTGTTCGGCGCCACCCCGCGGGTGACCGTCAACAGCGTCGTCCAGGAGGGCGCCGCCACCCTCTTCGTCAACCCCGACAGCTCTTCCGAGCTGCTCAACGACCGGCCCTCCCTGGTGCTCGACGCCGTGATCCATCACCCGAACGGCGCCAGCTTCCCCGTGGTGGTGATCGTCAACCACTTGCGCTCGTTGAACGGCGCCTCCGACACCAGCCCCGGCTCGAGCGGCTGGGCCACGGTGGGCGACCGGGTGCGCGCCAAGCGGCAGGCCCAAGCGGAGTTCCTGGCCAACCTGGTGCAGGCCCGGCAGACCTCCGACCCCGCCGAGCACATCGTCCTGGTGGGCGACTTCAACGCCTTCGAGGTCAATGACGGCCTCGGCGACTCGATGGGCGTGATCGACGGAACGCCTTCTCCGGACAACGAGACCGCCGTGCCCGGCGATGGCGTCGACCTGGTCAACCCCGATTTCGACAACCTCTTCGACTCGCCGCCCGCCGCCGACCGCTACTCCTTCGTCTTCGACGGCAACGCCCAGTCGCTGGATCACGCGCTGGTCAACCAGCCGCTGATCGCCGACACCCTCTCCCACCGCCTGGAGCACCCGCGGATCAACGCGGACTTCCCGGAGACCGCTCGCAACAACGCGGCGAACGCCATCCGCCTCGCCGATCACGATCCGCTGGTGGTCTACTTCGAGGTGGCCGGCTTCGCCGGCGCCGACCTCTCGACCACCAAGACCGACTCCCCCGACCCGGTGACCCCGGGAGCCACGCTCTCCTGGGACATCACCATCACCAACAACGGCCCCGCCGACGCCTCCACGGTCGCCCTCTCGGACCCGCTGCCCGCCGGCACCACCTTCCTGGCCTTCACCGAGCCCGGCGGCTGGAGCTGCACCACCCCGGCCGTAGGCAGCGGCGGCACCGTCTCTTGCAGCATCGCCGCCCTCGCCGCCGGGGTCTCGGCGACGTTCACCCTCCAGGCCACGGTCGACGTGGGCGCCACGCCCGGCTCGGTGATCACCAACACCGCCACGGCCGGCGCGGCGACGCCCGACCCGGTCACCGGCAACGAGAGCGGCACCGCGACCACCACGGTTGGTGCGGGCTCCGCCGAGCTATCCATCGAGAAGACCGACTCGCCCGATCCGGTGGTCGCTGGTGCCAACCTCACCTACACGATCACCGTCAGCAACGAGGGTCCCAGCCCCGGCACCCTGGTCAGCCTGAGCGATCCGCTGCCGGCCGGCACCACCTTCTTCTCGCTCGCGGCCCCCGGCGGCTGGAGCTGCAGCACCCCGACCGTGGGCACCAACGGCACGGTCAGCTGCTCGATCGCGAGCTTCCTGCCCGGCAGCGCCGTCTTCACCGTGACCGTCGCGGTCGATGCCAGCGTGTCGAACGGTACGGTGCTCAGCAACACGGCGACGGTGACCGCGAGCTCCATCGACCCCAACCCGGGCAACGAGGCGGCCACCGCCGACACCACCGTCTCCAACCCTACGCTCGAGCTCGCGCTCTCCAAGGTCGACACGCCGGATCCGGTGCAGACCGGCGACCCGCTCACCTACACTCTGACCGCCAGCAACAACTCGGACCGGCCTCTCGATTCGGCCGTGCTCACGGACCCATTGCCCGCGGATACGACCTTCGTCTCTCTGACGGCTCCGGCCGGCTGGTCGTGCACCACCCCCGCGGTGGGCGCCGGCGGCACCGTGAGCTGCGGCACCACCGCCGGCCTGCCCGAGGGCGACACCGTCTTCACCCTGGTGGTGGAAGTCGGGCTGCTGGTGCCTGCCGGCTCCTCGATCGCCAACCTGGCGGACTTGACCGCCGACGACGGCGGCCGCCTGATCCAGGTCACGGCGCCGTCCTCGACGGCGGTGCTGTCCCCGGCCACGCTGGCGGCGACCAAGAGCGTCGACGGCGCCTTCCAGCCGGGCGGGCAGGTGACCTACACCGTGGTGCTCACCAACACCTCGAGCCACGTGCAGTTCGACAACTCGGGCCCCGAGCTGACGGACGTCCTGCCGGCCGAGCTGGAGCTGGTCTCGGCCTCGGCGACCTCGGGCACGGCGGGCGCCGACCTGGGGACCAACACGGTGACCTGGAACGGCTCGATCCTGCCGGGCGAGTCGGTGACGATCACCATCCTGGCGACCCTCTCCCTCGGTGTGGCGCCGGACTCGACCATCACCAACCAGGCGACCTTCGCCTTCGACGCCGACGGTGACGGCGCGAACGAGGCCAGCGGGGTGAGCGACGACGTCTCGACCACGACCCCGGACGATCCCACCGGCTTCACGGTGGGTCAGCTGCCGGCCCTCGACATCCCGACCCTCGACACCGTGGGCTTGGCGCTCCTGGTGCTCCTGCTCGCCGGTGCGGGCGTCGGCCTCGCCGGACGGCGGTCCCGGCGGGGGTAGGCGGCGGCTCCCGAAGTGGCTGGCACCTCGGGGACTCTGAGGAATGACCGCCTCCTCGCCGGGCGCCGGCACCACGGAGGGCTTCCGAGCCTTCGCGGCGGCCTCTGCGCTCGTGGTCCCCGCGATCCTGCTCGCCGACGGACCTGGGGTACTCCGCCAGCTCCTGCTGGGAGCCGCGACGGCCCTCTTTCTCGGGTACTTCGCGCGCCGGCTCGCCATCCCACCGCGGCAGATCCTGGCCGCCGTGGCGATCGCGACCCTGGGTGAGCTGGTGCTCAGTGTCGCTCTCGGGTTGTACCAGTACGAGCATGCGCTGCTGCCTCTCTACGTTCCTCCAGGGCATGGCGTCTTCTACCTGCTCGCGACGGTGACGGCTCAACAGGAGGCTCTGAAGCGCCGCAGCCGCCAGTTGGCCTGGGCCACAGCGGTCGGTGGGACGCTCGTGGCCTTGTTCAGCCTCCTCGCGCACGGCGACACGGCAGGGCTCGCCGGCTGGGCCCTGGTCTGCGGTGCCCTGCTGGTCTCTCGCCACGGGCTGGTGTTGGCTTCGTGCGTGGTCTACACCAGCGCTCTCGAGTGGCTGGGCACTGCCCTGGGCAACTGGCGTTGGGAGGCGCAGCTGCCGCTCCTTCCCTTGCGGTGCGGCAACCCCCCGTCCGGCGTCGCCCTCTGCTACGTCGTCCTGGACCTCCTGGTCCTGCTCTCGATCTCCAACGAAAGGCTGGCGCCGTGGTGGCGACGCCAACGAGCCCCGGGCCCACCTCCGGTCGCCGTCGAGAGCGGAATCTGAGCCCTCCCGAAGTGCCTGGCACCTCGGAGCGCCCTCGCCGGTTCCGCCCCCGCCCTGCCGTGCCCTGCCTCCCATCCTCCGGGATGGCGGGGCGGGTCGAGTCGGCGGCTAGGCTGGGATTGGAGGTGAACCATGCACACGAGCTGGAAGAAATCCCTCGCGCTGGCCGCGGTGCTGGCCGCCGTGGTCTCGATCTATGCCCTCGGCGTCCGCCCCTGGCTCTTCGGCTGGGGCGCCACACTTTCTGAGCAGAGCCGCACGCTCCCCGGCGATGAGATCGTGCCCCGGGCGGAGCAGCCCACGACCCGCGCCGTGACCATCGAGGCCCCGATCGCCGCCGTGTGGCCCTGGCTGGCACAGCTCGGCCAGGACCGCGCCGGCTTCTACAGCTTCGAGCTCCTCGAGGACTTGGCGGGGTGTGAGATGCCGCGCGCCGAGGTCATCCTGCCGGACGCGCAGCAGTGGCGGCCGGGCGACAGCCTGTGGATGTACCCGCCTTCGAAGCTCGGCGGCGCGGGTGGGGCGCCGCTCCTCGCCGCCATCCCCGGCCGGGCCCTCGCCTTCGGCACCTGGCACCCCGCCACGTCGCACACTGAGCCGCCGGACGGCAGCTGGGCCTTCGTGCTCGATCCCCTCGACGCCGCCACGACACGCCTGCTCGTGCGCGGGCGAGGCACCGCCCTGACGGCCCTGCCGCCTCTGGCGTTTCACCGCGCGGTCTTCGAGCCGATGCACTTCGTCATGGAGCGCCGCATGATGGAGAACCTCCAGCGCTTGGCCGAAGGGCGGGAGCCCTACTCGCGGGCGGCGGACGTCGGCCAGATCGTGATCTGGATCGCCATGCTGGCCACCGTTGTCTGGAGCCTCGGCGCCGTGGTTCGGCGCCAGCGCTGGCTGCCGCCGCTGGCGGTCACCGGAGCCGCGGCCTTCCTCTTCCAGGTCGTCACGCTGGCCCAGCCACCCGTCTGGGCGGGAGCCCTGCTGGTCCTGATCCTGGCCGGCCTCCTGCGTCGCGGGCGGCGCCTTCCCGAAGTGGCTGGCACCTCGGAAGGCTCGTCCGGGATCGAGCCGCGGCCCCTTCGCTCGTTGGCCAAGGACCTGCGTTAGGGCACACCTGCTGCGTCGGCTCGCTCTTGCCGCCCCGAGCTCGTCGTCCGGAGCGGTTGGGCGCCTGATGCTATCCCCTCACAAGCACACCGAACCGCACATCGGACAGCCAAGGGGGAACAGGTTGCATTGCCCCATCAGGGTGGGCGGGTCGTTGACGTTCTGCGGGTCCAGTCGGTCGGCGGCGGCCTTGACGCCGTTGCAGGCGGCGCACAGGGGGCGGAGGTTGGCGAGGTCGTTGGACCAGGCCGTAGCATCGGCCCAGCTGATGCCCCAGAAATGACAGGTGCCGTCGCAGAAGACCTGCGGGTTGGCGTTCGCGGTGATGTGACGGCGATAGGGCACGATGTGGTCCCGGTCGGTGGCGGCCGCGCCGCAGAGCGCGCACACCGCCGGCAGGATGGCGAGCGCCGCCGCGTTCCAGCCCGGTCGCTGGGCGCCGTCCCAGAGGGTACGCCGCCAGTTGCGGCCCCGTGGCCGGGTGCCCGGTGGGCAGCGAACGACCTTCTTCTTCTTGATCACCTTGGTGAGGCCCGGCGAGAAAAAGCCGATGGCCTGGCGTTCCGTGAGCCCCTTCGCCCGATAGTTGCCCTTGCGCGGAGGGTTGACCCGCCGGCCGCCGATCACCACGGAGCACTGGAGGGCTCCGCACTGGCGCGCCATGGCCGGTTGCACGCTGCCGTGCGCATGGTCACCCTGGCAGCCGCCACCGTGCCCACAGCTGCCTCCGCAGCCGCAGCTCCCGCCACAGCCACAGCCGGCTGCGGCACTCGGCCGAGGACCGGGGACCACCAACGAGCGACGGGAGAGGGCGGCAGCGGCGCGCAGCCCGTACGACTCGGCCTCGGCCTCGAGCCCCTCGTCGTGGACGATCGCAAGGCCGCCGCCGAGCGGATTGCGCACCCGGCCCGAACGCTGCTGGAGCACATGGGCGAGCTCGTGGGCGAGCAGGCGCCGGCCGTGCGCACTGCCTGGCAGGTACTGACCCGGGGCGAAGTGAACGTTCGAGCCCACGGTGAAGGCGAGGGCCCCGAGCTGCTGCGCCGCCGGGTCCTGGTGCACCCGCACGCCCGAGAGGTCCGCCCGGAACAGCGCCTCTAGCTCTTCCCGCTCGGGCGCGCCGAGCGGCCGCCCTGCCAAGCGAGCCAGGACCACCGTGGACGGGATCGGGATCACCCGGGTGCGGCCGATCAAGGTCGACCTCGGGTTCCGATGGGCCTGGCCGAGCCGCGACCTCGAGGCATGGAGGAGAAGAGTCGGCAGGCCGCCCCGGAAGCTCGCCTGGAGGACGTTCGAGCCGAAGAAGAGGTTCGAAGGACACGCCATGCGAGGAGCCTCCTCGGGCTTTCGAGCCAGTGAGCTGGAAGCGGGCCACAAGACTACCCGAAATGGCTGGCACCTCGGGAGAGAAGCCAGTCATTCCCCGAAGTGCCTGGCACCTCGCTGGGCACCTCGCGGCGTACGAGCTGGCGTGCCGGGGGCCGGCGCCGACGACTCCCTCAGAAGGGAGTTGACACGGCCCTCGGGCCTCCCATACATTACTGGCAAGTTATAGAACGTATCGGTTATAGGACATGACCTCCGACCGCCTCGACGCCACTTTCGCCGCGCTCGCTGATCCCACCCGGCGGGCGATCCTGGCCCGCCTCGCTTCGGGCGAGGCATCGGTGATGCAGCTGGCGGAGCCGTTCGCCATGACCCAGCCCGCCATCTCCAAGCACCTCAAGGTGCTGGAGCGTGCGGGTCTGATCTCGCGCAGCCGGGATGCGCAGCGGCGGCCGTGTCACATCGAGCCGGCGGCGCTCGCCGAGGTCACCGCCTGGCTGGAGGAATACCGCCGCCTGTGGGAGGGCAACTTCCAGCGCCTCGACGCCGTGCTCGACGAGCTCAAAGCCCAGCAGAAGTGAGGACCGCCCATCCCCAACCCGAGGAGACCCCCGATGCCCACGACCACAGCCCTACAGATCAGCGCCCCCACCGACCGCGAGATCGTGATGACCCGCGTCTTCGACGCTCCCCGCCACCTGGTCTTCGAGGCCTACACCCGGCCCGAGCTGCTCAAGAAGTGGCTGCTCGGGCCGCCGGGATGGCAGATGGTGGTTTGCGACGTCGACCTGCGGGTGGGTGGCAGGTACCGCTACGTGTGGAAGCGGGAGAGCGACGGCACCGAGATGGGCATGGGCGGCGTCTTCCGCGAGGTCGAGGCGCCGGAGCGGCTGGTCTCGACCGAGAAGTTCGATGAGGCCTGGTATCCGGGGGAAGCCGTCGGCACCATCCACCTGGCCGAGGAGGGCGGCCGCACCACCCTCACCCAGACCATCCTCTACGAATCGCGCGAGGCCCGGGACGCCGTCCTCCAGTCGCCCATGGAGTCGGGCGTGGCGGCGAGCTACGACCGGCTGGAGGCGCTGCTGGCTCAGGCAGCGTGATCGCCGACAGGAGACCCTATGCCTTCCAGAGCGAAAAAAACGCCTGCCGGCGCGGCACCCGATCCCGCCCTGCCGCCGGTCGCAGAGAGGGTCCGGGAGGTGCTCGCCTGGCTCGAGGAGCACGGCACCAAGAGCCATCGCGAGGGCATGGCGCGGTACGCCATCCCCTCGGACAAGGCGTTCGGCGTGCCGGTCAGCACCCTCCAGCAACTGGCCAAGCGCCTGGGGCGCAACCACGAGCTCGCCGCCGCGCTCTGGGCGACCGGCTGGTACGAGGCCCGGATGCTGACCGCGTTCGTCGACGAGCCCGAGCGCGTCACGGCCGATCAGATGGAGCGCTGGTGCCGCGACTTCGACAACTGGGCGATCTGCGACACCTTGAGCTTCCACCTCTTCGACCGCACGCCCCACGCCTGGCAGAAGGTCACGCAGTGGAGCGAGCGGCCCGAGGAATTCATCAAGCGCACGGCCTTCGCCCTGCTGTGGTCGCTCACCGTGCACGACAAGCAGGCCGGCGACGAACCGTTCCTCCGGGGCCTGAAGCTCATCGAGCGTGCCGCCACGGACGAGCGGAACTTCGTCAAGAAGGCGGTGAACATGGCCCTGCGCGCGACCGGCAAACGAAATCCCTTGCTCAACGCTGCCGCCGTCGAGGTGGCCCGGCGCCTGGCGGCCTCCTCCGAAGCCACCCCGCGGTGGGTCGGCAAGGACGCGCTGCGCGAGCTGACCGGTGCCTCCGTGACCCGCCGGCTCGCGGCGCGAAACAAGGCGCCTGGCAAACCACCGCCAGCCAACCAGCAGCGATGATCCGGCAGCGGCCGCCCCTGCTCAGAACTTGATCCGCGCCGAGGCGCCGAAGGTCCGCGGCTGGTTGGTGAGGAAGCCGACGCGAGCGCGCGTGCCCCGCTCCTGGTCGAGGGCCAGCAGCGCCCGCTCATCGGTCACGTTGTTGATGAATAGGGCCACGTCCCATGGGTCGTTGAGGAAGCCGAGCCGCAGGTTGACGAGGTCGTAGGCCGGCAGCTCGGGGTCGAAGGTGAAGGTGCTCTGGGTGTAGGGACCGCCGATGTTGTTGGGCGCGAAGGAGGTGAGGTTGACCGTACCGAAACCTGCGGCCTGGTCGCCGATCTGGGTGAAGCGTGAGCCGATGTACTGGTAGGTGGCGGTGAGGTAGGCGAGCCAGGTGCTGAACACCGGCCGCTGATAAGTCGCCGCTGCCACCGCCTGGAACTTCGGCACTGTCGGTAGCCGGTTGCCCTTCTCGATGCCCGACACCACGGTGACGTTGCCGGCGGCGTCGGTCGAGGTCAAGGTCGAGCGCAGCTCGGAGTCGGCGTAGCTGGCCGACACGGCGAAGTCGAAGTTGGGGTTGGGTGCTGCCGAGACCTCCAGCTCGACCCCGGTGCTCCGCGCCTTCGGCACGTTGAACACCACCCGCGACGAGCAGGAGCCGGCGGTGACCGTGGCTTGCAGGTCGTCGATGTCCATGTAGAAGGCCGCGACGTTGACGTTGCCCCGGCCGCCCCAAACGCTGGACTTGGTGCCCACTTCGTAGTTCCAGAGGGTCTCGTCCTCCCAGTTGTCGCGACCGCCGAACGTCTCCAGGTCCTGCGGCGTGCACAGGGGGCGGTTCAGCGGGTCGTTGATGCCCCCCAGCCGGAAGCCCTTGGAGATCTGGGCGTTGAGCCGGGTCGTAGCGGAGACCTCGTAGCTGGCGATCAGGCGAGGCGCAAAACCGTCGGCGCTGACCGAGCCGTGGCTCGTCCCCGGATCGGCGAAGATGCCGTCGAAAGTCTGCACCCGATCCTCGTCGAAGTCGTAGTAACGGAGGCCTCCGGTGAGGTCGAAGCGATCGTTGACCGACCAGGTCGCCTCGCCGAAGAGGGCGAACTGGTCGAGGTCGTACTCGAGGTCGGAGAAGAAGAGCACGTCCCGGCCGGCTCCGAACCTGCCCGTGGTCATGATGCCGGTCAGGCTCTCGAAGCCCGAGACCAGGAGGCTCTGGCCATAGTCGCGATCGGTCGAGGAATAGAAAGCGCCGGCGAGCCAGCTCAACCGGTCGTTGCCGCCCGCCAGGCGGACTTCTTCCGTGAGCACCTTGGCCGTGGTGGCGTCGTCCAGGGGAGCGTCGATCGTGTAGACGTTTTCCGGCAGGCCGATGCTGCCGCCGGTGATGCTGGCGGTGAGGGCCGTGGCGTCGCGCACCACCAGCACGTCGCGGTCCGTGTAGGAGGTGATCGAGGTCAGCTGCACGCCGCCGAAGTCGTACTCGACCTTGACGTCGGCGAGAAGGAACTCGTCGGTGAAGGGCTCCTCGAACTGGGTGAATTGCTCGCGTTCGCCGAGATCTACCGCCGGCCGCGTGGTGGTGAACGGGTTGCCCAGGATGTTGTAGGCGTCGGCGCGATTCCAGCCGTCCATGTTGACTTCCTGATACAGGATACGCGGGGTGATCGTCAGCTGCTCGTTGGGCTGGATCAGGAACGACCACCGGACGCCGATGCGATCGCCGCTGTTGACGTCCTCGTTGACGCCGAGGCCGGGCTGCACGGCGTCGATGAAGCCGCCGTAGCTGGTGTAGTAGGCCGCGACCCGCATGGCCGCCTTGTCGCCGAGGGGTAAGTTGGTCACCACCTTGGCGCTGCCGCCGAGGTCACCGTCTTCGATGGCGTTGGCGCTGATCTCACCGGAGGATTCGGTGACGCCGAGCTCCGGTTGGTGGCTGATGTAGCGAACCGTGCCGGAGAGGGAGCCGGCGCCGAAGAGGGTGCCCTGCGGCCCGCGCAGCACCTCGACGCGTGACAGGTCGAAGAGGTCGAGGTCGGGGGTGAACAGGGAGAGAGAGATCGGCGACTCGTCCAGGTAGATGCCCACCTGCTCCTTGACACCCGGCTGATCGCGCACGACCTGGCCCGCGGAGACGCCGCGCATGGCGACCTGGCTCTGCCCGGGGCCGAGGTTCTGCACGGTAAAGCCGGGCACGTTGGCGGCCACGCCCTCGAGGTCCTCGACGCCGCGGTCGCGCAGGACCTCTTCGGTCGGCGCGGCGACCGAGAAGGGCACGTTCTGGATCGACTCCTCGCGCTTTCGCGCCGTGACGGTGATCTCTTCGGAGGCGGTGCCTGCCGGGGTCTCTTCGGCGGCCTCGGCCGTGTCTTCCTGCGTGGGCGGCGTGTCTTGGGCCGAGGCCGCCCACGGTCCTGCGGTCAAGAGCAGAGCCAGGAAGAACGCTTCGGCGGGATGGGCAAGGCCCTTGAGCAGCCTCGCGGGGAACGAGTCGTCGGCTCTCGATCTCATGAGACCTCCTCCAACGCTCAGGCCATCAGGCGGGAGTGCCCGATGCGCCCTGAACACGGCGTGCACGCTTGAAAGTTAAGGAGATTGTAACGCCAATGCCACCTCGGTTTCAGCCGAAGCGCGCGAGGGCAAACTTCTTCTCGAGCGGGCGCTTCCCCAGCACGGAAGCGGCCACCAGCTCGCCCAGCGCGGGGCCGAACTTGAATCCGTGGCCGGAGCCGCCGCCCAGGAGCCAGAGGTTCTCGGCGCGGGGATGGCGGTCGAAGACGAAATGGCCGTCCGCACTGTTCTCGTACTGGCAGACGCGGGACTCGACCAGCGGCGCTGCGCGCAGCGCGGGGAACCGTCGGGCGAGCAGCGCGCGGGCCGCCGCGAGACCTTCTGGGGAGATGACGCGCTCGCCGTCGGTGGGGTCGAAGTCCGGGCCTCGGGTGTCGTCCGCCACCTTGAAGCCGCGCCAGCGGTTGCCGGGGATGCCGTACCACAGCGAGGCCCCCTCCTCGACCCACACCGGTAGCGCGTTGTCGCTGAAGCGAGCGTCCCCCGCCGGCGTGCCGAAGAAGAAGACCTCCTGGCGCGTGGGCCGGATGCGCGCGCCCGGCACTTCGGGAAAGATCTTGCCCAGCCAGGGGCCACAGGCGAAGAGGTAGGCGTCGGCCGTGAGGGTCGAGCCGGTGGAGAGGGCGACGCCGTCGAGCGGGCTGCCCGCCGCGCCGAAGACGGGCTTCGCCTCGGCCTGCAGGAAGGTGCCCCCCTCGCGCACCAGGGCCTCGGCCACCGCCTGGCAGGCCCCTCGGCCCAGCAGGTATCCCGCCCCCGCTTCCCACAATGCCCAGCGCACGCCGTCGAAGTCGATCTGCGGGTAGCGCTTGCGGCACTCGTCGGCGGAGAGCTGGCGGTGCTCGATGCCCAGCTCGCTCAGGATGGGCAGGGCGTCCTTGACCAGGGAGTCCTGGGCACCCGTCACCATCCACAGCGCCCCGGTCCGCGCGAAGTAACGCTGGCCGAAGCTGGCCTGGTGCTCCATCCACAGCTCGAGGGCACGCCCCGCCAGCTCGGTGTAGAAGCGGTCGGCGCCGTAGGTCTGGCGGATGACGCGGGTCTCGCCGCCCGAGCTGGCGCGCGAGCTCCCGGGGCCCCAGGTATCGACCAGGGTGACCTCGGCCCCGGCCCGCCGCAGCATCAGAGCGGACCAGCCGCCGAACGCCCCCGCCCCCACGACCACCACGCGCAAGGGCTTGGCCGCTGAAGCCTGCGCCAGCGAACGCGGCGAAACCGCCGCCGCGGCGCCGAGGGCGGCGAAAGACCGGAGGAAGCTCCGACGGCTCGTCTTCATGAGCGGAATCTCCGGCCTGCCTGCCCTACTCCGCCACCCCCTTTTCCTTCAGGATCATCCACACCTTCTCCGGCGTGAGCGGGATGTCGACGTGGCGCACGCCCAGGTGGGCCAGGGCGTCGACCACGGCGTTGACGATGGCCGGCGGGGCGCCCACGGTGGCGGACTCGCCCACGCCCTTGGCCCCCAGCGGGTGGTGGGGCGAGGGGGTAATGGTCTTGTCGGTCTCCCAGTGGGGAGTCTCCATGGCGGTGGGCACCAGGTAGTCCATGAAGCTGCCGCCGGTGATGTTGCCGCTCTCGTCGTAGCTGATCTCCTCCATCAGGGCCGGAGCCATGCCCATGGTCAGACCGCCGTGGATCTGGCCGTCGACGATCATCGGGTTGATGATGTTGCCGCAGTCATCGACCGCCATGAAGCGGCGGATCTTCACCTCGCCCGTGCCGCGGTCGATGTCCACCACGCAGATGTAGCTGCCGAAGGGGAAGGTCAGGTTCGGCGGGTCGTAGTAGTCGACCGCCTCGAGCCCGGCCTCCATGCCCGGCGGGTGGTTGGTGTAGGCCGCGAAGGCGATCTCCTGGATGGTCTTCGACTTCTGCGGCGCGCCGCGGACGAAGAACTTCCCCGGCTCCCACTCGAGATCCTGCTCGTCCGCCTCGAGCAGGTAGGCGGCGATCTTCTTCGCCTTCTCGCGGATCTTGCGCGCCGCCATGGCGCCGGCGGCGCCGGCCGTGGGCGTGGAACGGCTGGCGTAGGTGCCGAGGCCGTAGGGGGCGGTGTCGGTGTCACCCTCCTCCACCTGCACGTGAGCCGCCGGGATCCCCAGCTCCTCGGCCACGATCTGGGCGTAGGTCGTCTCGTGACCCTGGCCCTGGGACTTGGTGCCGAAGCGGGCGATGGCCTTGCCGGTGGGGTGAATGCGGATCTCCGCCGAGTCGAACATCTTGATCCCGAGGATGTCGAAGTCCTTCGAGGGACCGGCGCCCACGATCTCCGTGAACGAGCAGATGCCGATCCCCATCAGCTCGCCGCGGGCCCGCTTCTCCGCCTGCTCGCGGCGCAGCTCCGCGTAGCCGACCCTCTCCATCGCCAGCTGGAGTGCCGCCGGGTAGTTGCCGCTGTCGTACTCCCAGCCCAGGGCGGACTTGTAGGGGAACTGCTCCTTGGCGATGAAGTTCTTGAAGCGCAGCTCTGCCGGGTCCATCTCGAGCTCCTGGGCCAGCACGTCGGTGATGCGCTCGATGGCGTGCACGGCCTCGGTGACCCGGAACGAGCAACGGTAGGCCACGCCTCCCGGCGGCTTGTTGGTGTAGGCGGCGTCCACCTCGGTGAAGGCGACGGGTATGTCGTAGGAGCCGGTGCAGATCGAGAACATCCCGGCCGGGTATTTCGAAGGGTTGGCCGCGGCATCCGCGTAGCCGTGGTCGGCGAGGGTCTTGATACGCAGCGCCGTCATCTTGCCGTCGCGTTGCGCCGCCAGCTCGGCCGTCATGTGGTAGTCGCGAGCGAAGGAGTCGGCCTGGAGGTTCTCCATGCGGTCCTCCACCCACTTGACCGGCCGACCGAGCACCACCGAGGCCGCCACCGCGATCACGTAGCCCGGGTAGACCGGCACCTTGCCGCCGAAGCCACCGCCGATGTCCGGCGAGACGATGCGGATGCGCTCCTCGGACAGCCCGACGTGCCCGGCCACCAGGGCGAGCACGGTGCGGATGGCGTGGGGGGCCTGGGTGGTCATGTAGACGGTGAGCTTGCCGTTGACGCGATCGAAGTCCGCCACACAGCCGCAGGTCTCGATCGAGGCCACGTGGATGCGGGGGATGTAGAGGTCCTGCTTGACCACCACCTCGGCCTCGACAAAGGCCCGCTCGGTAGCGGCGCGGTCGCCCGCTTCCCAATGCCAGATGTGGTTGTCGGTGCGGCCCGGTTTGTCGGTGCGCAGGACGGGCGCTCCCGGCTCCAGGGCTTTGAAGGGATCGATCACCACCGGCAGCGGCTCGTAGTCCACATCCACGGCCTCGACGCCGTCCGCGGCGGTGTAGCGATCGGTCGCCACCACCGCCGCCACCTCCTGGGCGACGTACATCACCTTCTCGGTGGGCAGCACCATCTGGGTGTCCGACATCAGGGTGGGCATCCAGTGCAAGTTGAAGCCGGCGAGGGTCTCGCCGGTGATCACCGCCAGGACCCCTGGGGTGGCGAGCGCCTTCTCGGTGTGGATCGCCTTGATCTTGGCGTGCGCGTAGGGGCTTCGCACGATGTCGAGCTGGACCATGCCGGGCAGCTGGATGTCGTCCACGTAGTTGCCCCGGCCGCGCAGAAAGCGCGGGTCCTCTTTGCGCTTCATCGAATGGCCCATGCCGCAGATTTCGGGGGAGGTTCGGGTTGCCGCTTTCTCGCTCATGGGCTCTTCCTATCCCTTGGTCGACCGCAGGTTGGCTGCCGCGTGCTGGATCGACTTGACGATGTTCACGTAGCCGGTGCAGCGACAGAGGTTGCCCGAAATGGCATGACGGATCTCCCCCTCGCTGGGGTCGGGGTTCTCTGCGAGCAGGGCGTAGCCGGTCATCATCATGCCGGGAGTGCAGTAGCCACATTGCAGCCCGTGCTCTTGGAAGAAGCCCTCCTGGATGGGGTGCAGCTTGCCGTTCTGCTCCAGACCCTCGACCGTCATCACCTCGCGGCCGTCCGCCTGGACGGCGAGCATGGTGCACGACTTGGTGGGCACGCCGTCGAGCAGGACCGTGCAGGCGCCGCAGTGGGTGGTGTCGCAGCCGATGTGGGTGCCGGTCAGCCGCAGCGTCTCGCGCAGGAGGTGGACCAGCAGCTGCCGCGACTCGACCTCGGCCTCGTGCTCCGTGCCGTTGACTCGAACTCGGATCTTGTGGCTCGCCATGCTCAACCCTCCTGCGCCCGCGCTAGAGCGCGCCGGATGGCGCGCGCCGTCAACACTCGTGACATCTCCCGCTTGTACTCGACCGCGCCCCGCCGATCCGCGCTGGGACTGCCGGCGGCCGCGGCCCGCCGCGCCGCCTCGGCGATCACCTCGTCGCTCGGCACCTTGCCGGTGAGGAAGAGCTCGGCGTCCGCGGCCCGGAGCGGCACGGGGCCGGCATCCGTCAGCCCGATCCCCACGCTCACCACCTCGCCGCCCGCGCCGAGGCTGAGCTGGACGGCCGTGGCCGCGGTGGCGAAGTCCCCCACCTTGCGTTCGAGCTTCTTGTAGGCCCCGCCGCTTCGGGGCGGCGGCATGGGGATCCGGATCTCGGTCAGGATCTCCGCCGGCCCCAAGGCGGTGGTGAACAGGTCGACGAAGAAGTCGTCGATCGCGATGGTGCGCTGTCCCCCCGGGCCGCTGGCCAGGATCTGGGCACGCAGCGCCAGCATCACCGCCGGATGGTCGTTGGCCGGGTCGGCGTGGGCGAGATTGCCGCCCACCGTGGCCTGGTTCCGCACCACCGGGTCGGCGATCACCGCCGCGGCGTCCGCGAGCAGGGGGTAGCGGCTGGCGATCAACGCCGAGCGCTCGAGCGCCGCCTCGCGCACCAGGGCGCCGATCGAGAGATAACCGCCCTCCTCGCGGATCGAATCCAGCCCGCTCAAGCGGCCGATGTCCACCAGCTGGCCAGCGGCTCCCAGCCGCATCTTGAGCAGGGGGAGCAGGCTCTGGCCGCCCGAGAGGACCTTGGCCTCCCCGCCGTGCGCCTCGAGCAGGGCGATGGCCTCAGCGAGAGATTGAGGCCGGTGATAGTCAAAAGGTGCCGGAATCATGGATCTCCTTTCTACCCCACTCTAGAGCTCGCGGAGCAACCGCGAGAGAGACTCGAGGTTATGTGCCGGGAGGAGGCGATCGACGTGAGGCAGGGCCGCCGCCATCGCCCGCGCCGTGGGCTCGTAGCGGCAGTCGCCCGCCAACGGGTTGAGCCAGATCACCTTGCGGGAGCGGGCACGGATCCGCGCCAGTGCCCCCGCCAGAGGGCGGACGTCGCCGCGGTCGAGACCGTCCGAGAAGATCACCACCACCGTGCGACGGTCGAGCAGGGTGGTGGCATGGGCACGTTCGAAGTCCTCCAGGCACTCGCCGATGCGCGTGCCGCCGGACCACTCGGGCACCCCCGAGGCCAGACGAGCGAGGGTCCGGTCCACGCGGCCGGCCGCTAGCCAGGGAGTCAGGCGCACCAGGGTGGTGTTGAAGGCGAAGACCTCCGTGCCCCGCGCGACCTTGCGCAGCGCGAGCACGAAGCTGAGGAGGAAGCGGGCATGGGGATCCATCGAGCCCGAGGTGTCGCAGAGCACCACCAGCCGCGGCCGCTCGATGGCGCTCCGGCGCCGGGCCAGGGAGAGCAGCTCGCCGCCGTGAGCCAGGGCGCGCCGCAGACTGCGCCGCAGGTCCGCCGTACCGCGACCGCGGGTGGGCACCAGCCGGCGGCTCGGGCGGGTGGCGAGAGCGAGGGCCAGCCGTGTCATCAACTTCTCCATGGCCGCGAGATCCGCGGTCGAGCACTCCTCGAACGCCTTCCGGCGCAGCCGCGCCTCCGGGCTGTAGCCCGGCTCCTCCCCTTCGGGCAGGGTGACCTCGAGCTCGGGAGGCGCACCGACCTCGGGGGCGGGAGTGCGCCGGGGAGCCGGCCGCAGGCGGAGCGTCTCGCTCGGCGGCTTCGGCCTCGAGGTTCGGCCCAGGGGGGCCTCACTCCTGCCCGGCCAGAACGATGGGAACAGCTCGTCGAAGACCGCCCGATCCCCGGGCCGGACCTTGAGGGCCACTACCAGAGCCCGCCGCACTTCCTCGAGATCCGCCTGGTCGACCAGGCCGAGGGCCACCAGGCCGTCCGCTTCGTCGCTCAAAGACACCCGCACTCCCCGCTCGCGCAGGGCACGGCCGAAGCGAGCGAGGCCCAGAGCGTGGCCGGGGTCGCTCACCCTACCTCCGCCGTCTTGAGCACCGCCTCGAGCCCGCCCCCGCTGAGGTCTTGGAGGTCGTTGTGGTCCTTGATGATCACGCCCAGCGTCTCCTCGACCGTCGTGCGGTCGAGGTGGTCGCAGCCGAGGCGGGTGAGCGCCACTCCCCAATCGATCGACTCGGCCACCCCCGGCACCTTGGCTAGGCGGAGCGCGCGCAGCGCCTGCATGAAGCGCGCGATCTCCGCGGTGAGCCGCGGGCTCGCCGTGGCCACCCGCGAGGAGAGGATTGCCACTTCCTTCTCGAGCGTGGGGTGCTCGACGTAGAGGTAGAGGCAGCGGCGGCGCAGAGCATCGCCGATCTCCCTGCTGCGGTTGGAGGTGAGCACCACGTGGGGCAGGTGCTGGGCCTTGATCGTTCCCAGCTCGGGGATGGTGACCTGAAAATCCGAGAGCACCTCGAGCAGGAACGCCTCGAAGCCATCGTCCGCGCGGTCAATCTCGTCGATCAGCAGCACCGGAGGCCCTTCGCGGCGAGTGATGGCCTGCAGCAGGGGCCGCTCGAGCAGGTACTCGCGGCCGAAGATCTGCTGCTCGATCTCGCTCGCGCTCTGGCCTCTCCCCTCGGCCAGCCGCAGGGCGAGCATCTGGCGAGGGTAGTTCCACTCGTAGAGGGAGGTCGCCACGTCCAGCCCCTCGTAGCACTGGAGGCGGATCAGCTCGGTGCCCAGCAGGCGGGCGAGGACCTTGGCGATCTCGGTCTTGCCGACCCCGGCATCGCCTTCGACCAAGAGCGGGCGACGCATGGCGGTGGCGAGGAAGACCGCCGTCGCGATGGTGGGATCGGCGATGTAGCCCTCCCCCACCATTGCTTCGCGGAGCGCGGCGATCTCCGCCCTCACGTCGAAGCCTCCGCCGCCAGGTACTTTTCGGGCGCCGCGAGGAAGCGCTCCCGGCAGCCGCCACAGCAGAAGTACCAGGTGCGCCCGGCGTGCTCCGCCGTGTGGCGGGCCTTGGCGATCTCCACCGTCATGCCGCAGATGGGGTCGATCGCCTCGCTCGCGGCGACCGGCGCCTCGGCCACCGGGGCCAGAGCCTCGGGCCTCAGGCTCTGGCGGCGTTCGACCACCTCGGCGAGCACGGCGATCGCGATCTCCTCCGGCGTCCGGGCGCCGATCGAGAGACCCGCCGGGCAGCGAATCGCGGCCAGGGCCTCCTCGCTCACTCCCACCCCCAGCAGCGTTTCGCGAACCTGGGCGAAGCGGCGAGCGCTCGCCACCACGCCCAGATAGGCCGGGCCGAGCGAGAGGGCCTGGCGGATCGCCCCCTCGTCGTCCTCTCCCATCGTGGCCACCACGGCGAAGAGCGGCCTTCGCCCGGTGAGTCCGGCCAGCTCGTCCTGGGCGCCCGGGACCACGGCATAACCCAACACCCGGCCGAGCTCGGCGAGGGCGCTCGCGATCGGCGAATCACCGAATAGGGCCAGGCAAGGCGCCGGCAAGATCGGCTCGATGTAGATCTCCACGCTGCCTCCGCTATGACAGGTCATGGGCAGGGCGATCACCCCGCTGCGCGGCTCGGGCTGAGGGTCGGGCGAGAGCGCGAGCAGCCGGGGCTTGCCGTCGGCGAGCGAGCGCTGGGCCTCACGCACCACGGTGGGGCGGGTGCAAGCGCCACCCAGCCAGCCGGTGAAGCCGCCGTCCGCGGTCACCAGCGCCAGGTCGCCCTCGCGAGCCGAGCTGGCGGGCTCGCGCCGTACCACCAAGGCGACGGCGAAAGCCTCGCCCCGACGGGCGAGCTCGGCGGCTTTCTCGAACAGATCGGCTCGCATCAGGGGGGCATGACCTCCGCGGAGAGGGCCTCGACGGCTTCGCGGCTCGCGCGCTGGTAGTCCTCCGGCCGGTCGAGGTCGATGAGCGCCGAGGCCGGCCAGGAGAGCACCTCCGCCTCCTGCCGGTGCTGCTGGATGACCCGCTGGCCGCAGCGGCCTCCGGCCATGGCGAGGAGCTCCGGAAACAGCGATCGATCGTAGAGGAAGGGCGGCGCCGTGACGCCCTGGTAGTCGGAGAGGACGAGCCGCGCCCTGCTGCTGCGGTAGCGGGCAGCGAGCGCCGCGATCATCTCCGCGGTGACGTAGGGCATGTCAGCGAGCACCACCGAGACGGCTGGCACCTCGGGGAGGAGGGCGCGAAGGCCCACGGCGAGAGAGGTGGTCATACCCTCTAGGTAGTTGGAGTTCACCACCACGTGACAGGCCAGTCCCGCCAGCTCCCGCCGCGCCCGCTCGGCCTCGTGCCCCAAGACCACCACCAGCGGCGCGAGCCCCGCTTCGAGCGAGCGCCGGGCCGCACGGGCGAGCAGGCTCTCGCCCCCGAGCTCGAGCAGGAGCTTGTTGGCGCCCATGCGGCTCGAGGCGCCGGCGGCGAGCAAGATCCCAGCGACCGGCTCGCCGAGCCGGGCTCGAGGCCCAGGAGCCTCAGCCGCGCCACTCATATCCCCATGGTCCCGCCAGAATACTACCGATCCCGCCCCCCTCCGAGGTGCCAGCCATTTCGGACAGTGGATCGGCTCATGGGAGGCCTGGCGCGTTCCGCGTGGCCTCTCGGAAGCGTTCGATGACCTCGAAAGCCTCAATTAGGACCTGGCGAGGACCGTCCGCTCAAGTCGCCTGGCAACCCTGCGCCAAACCTCGGGCGTTTCCGGGCCCTGCCTCGAGGTCTCCGCTCGAGAGAGCCACAGCCTCTCTCTGAGCTTCGCGGCACGCTCCCGGCACAGCCAGTAGGTTTATCCTGACTCGATGGGGACAAAGGGGAGGGAGGGAGGGAAGCAGCCCGGTGGGAATCGGGGCTCTAGATCTCCTTCCCGCAGCCTCGTCGCCGCCTCGCGGTACACCTGCTCGAAGGTGCGGTAGGCCAGCAGCAAGACCTCTCGAACGGAACGAGATGCCGCATGCACACGAGGAGCCGGCGTTCTTTTCGAGCGTACCGGGCGAGCCTGCGGCAGCCGGCATGGCAGAAGCTTCCTGCCCTTGTGCTCGCCGGCGGCCCGGGCTCGGGCGGCTTCCTGTTCGATCTCGGCGACTAGATCGCGGACCAGCTGTCGGCGGGACTCCTCGTCCAGGTGCGCCCAGCAGGGTAGAGGGCTCAGCCGGACGAGCTCGCGCTCGGCAAAGTCCTCTGGACGACCGGGCCTGCCCTGGCGACGAGCCTCGTATTCCCGCGAGCGATCGAACCACCTTCCGACCATCTCGGCACCAGTGAGGAGCGCCCGAGCGCAGTGAGCCCCTGGCCACTCGGCGGGCGTGCGCACCAGACCCTCCTTGGTCCCCTGGCTCAGAACGTAGCGCAGCCGCGCCACCTGGGCCTCCTCTTCATCGCTGACCAGAATCGCCGTGTATCGCCGATCCCACAGCCGCCCTCTCCAGCGACGCAGCCGCCCCACCTCTTTGGCGAGGTTGCCGTTGAAGTAGCCCATGAAGGCCGCGAGCTGCTGGGCCGAATCCGGTGATACCAGCAGGTGGAAGTGATTGGAGAGCACCGCGAAACCGTGGAGCTGGACCGGGTGGAGCCGCTGCGCCCGGCCGAGCACGCCGACGAGGATCTCGTTCAGCGCCTCGCTCGGGCTGAGCAAGAACCGGCTCTGGAAGGTGCGGCAGGTCACCTCTACGAGTTGCCGGGGTGGCACGAAGCGAAGCGGACGACCCATCTCTACTCTCCAATGACGTATTTCGCACTGGATGCCTGCTTCCGAGATGGCTGGCACCCCGGGAAAGCGCGACGTTCCCGAAGTGGCTGGCACCTCGGAGAGGGCCGCCTTAAGATCGGTGCCGTGACCCGCACCCAGCAGCGCCTCCTCGCCCTGGCCCTCGGCCTGGCCGCCCTGCTCGTGGTGCTCGCCGAGGTCTACACCCTCGGCATGGCCCATCTCGAGGGTCTCGACCGCACCTTCTGGCAGGGCCTCGAGTGGGCCGCCGGCTCCCTCTCCACCACCGGCTTTGGCCCCGACACCACCTGGGAGCACCCGGCGATGGTCGTCTTCGTCGCCCTGGTGCAGTTCATCGGCGTGTTCCTGATCTTCCTGCTCGTGCCGGTCTTCCTGGTGCCCTTCCTCGAAGAGCGCCTGGGGCGGCGGCTTCCCGCGCCCCCTTCCCGCCTCGCCCACCACCTGGTGCTCTATCGCTGGGGCCCGGCGGTGGAGACCCTCGCCGAGCGGGCCGCCGAGGCCGGGGTGCCCGTGCTGGTGATCGAGCCCGACGCCGAGACCGCCCGCCAGCTCGCCGAACGGCGAGTGCTGGTGATCCACGGCCGGCCCGAGGAAGCCGTCTTCGAGCGCGCCCGGCTGCGGCGGGCGCGGGCCCTGGTGGCCAACGGCAACGACGAGGAGAATGGCTTCGCCGTCCTGGTGGCCCGCGACCTGGGCTACCAAGGCGAGCTGGTCGCCCTGGCCGAGGAGCCCCTCCATCGCCGCGCCCTGGCCCTGGCCGGCGCGACTCACGTGTTCACCCCCCGCCACGTGCTCGGCGCCGCCCTCGCCGCCCGCGCCAGCTCCCGGGTCAGCCCCTTCGTGGCCGGACTGGACAGCCTGGGCGGCCGGCTCAAGGTCCGCGAGCTGCGCCTCGAACGGGGCAGCGATCTCGCCGGCCGGATCGTCGGCGAGGCCGCCATCGGCACCCGCACCGGCTCGGTGCTGCTCGGGCTGTGGCGGCGCGGCCAGTTCGTGACGCCGGTCGAGGCGACCACCCGCATCGAGGCACGGGACGTCATCGTCGCCGCCGGGGACGAGGAAAGCCTCGATCAGCTCGCCGTCCTGGCGGGCGGCACGGCCCTCCGTCATCGGCCGGGCAGGATCCTGGTCGCTGGCTATGGTGAGGCCGGGAGGGCCGCCACCGACGTCCTGCGCGCGGCCGACGAGGAGGTCACCACCCTCGATTCGCGGGAGATCGAGGGCGTCGACCAGGTGGGAGACGTGCGCCATCGGCGCACCCTGGAGGCCGCCGGCGTGGCCACGGCCAAGGCCATCATCGTCGCCCTGCCCGAGGACGCCGCCACCCTCTTCACCACCCTCCTGGTGCGCGAGCTGTCCCCGGACGGCCTGGTCGTCGCGCGCGCCGCCGAATCGGCGAACGTCGACCGCATCCACCGCGCCGGGGCGGATTTCGTGCTCTCGACCGGGCAGGTCGCCGGTCAGATCATCGCCGGCGCCCTCTTCGGGCGCGAGGCCCTCGGCATCGAAGGTGGGCTCGAGCTGACCGAGCTGGAGAGCAACGCGTGGGTCGGTCGGACGGTCGTCAGCCTCGACCTGCGGGAGCGCACCGGCTGCTCACTGGTGGCGGTGGGCCGCGGCGAGGACGTGCTGGTCAGCCTTTCGGGCCTCACGGTCGAGGCCGAAGATCGGCTCTACCTCTGCGGCTCCCCCAGCTCGATCGCCAGAATCTCTACCGACCGCCGGCGACGGCCGCGGTGACCGTCTTGCCTTCGCCTCGCTTCGTGACCTCGAGATAGCGGGCCGTGCTCTCGGCCTCCCGTTCCCCGAGGAGGCGAGCCAGGAGATGCAGCGAGGCGTCGATGCCGGCGGCCACCCCGGCGGCCGTGACCACCTGGCCGTTGTCGACGAAACGAACACCCTCGACCACCCGCGTCCGGCTCGCCTGCCGGCGCAGGCGGTCGATCGAGCCGCTGTGGGTGGTGGCTTCGAGCCCGTCGAGGAGCCCGGCCTCGGCGAGCACGAAGGCGCCGTTACACACCGACATCACGACCTCGGCCCGCATCGCCGTGGCGCGGATCCAGGCCATGACCTGTGGGTTCTCGAGGACGCTGCTCACCCGGCCCCCGGGGACCACGAGCAGGTCCGGGGCCGGGGCGTCGGCGATCGAGAAGCCGGGAGTGAGCTCGAGGAAACCCTGGCTCGTCACGGGCTCACGGCTGGCGGCCACGGTGTAGACCTCGAACGCGGCCCCGTGTCCGGCGGCGGCGAAGACCTCGCCCGGACCCGCGAGGTCGAGCAGCTCGACGCCGTCGAAAACTAGGATGGCGACCTTGCGCCGCGAGACCTCGCCGAGGAAGGCGCCGGGATTGGCTTCGAACCCCTCACGGCAGCCCTGGCCGCCGAACAGATAGATCTTGCCGGCGTGGACGGTGAAGAGGTCCGGCGAGCCCAGGGCGGTGGGCATGGCGGCGCAGTGGCCGTCGTTCTGCACGGCGAAGCGCTTCGGATCCGCGCGGAAGTGGTCTCGGCTCTCGGCGCTGGCGAAGAGGTAGTGGAAATGGCCTTCGTCCGCTGACCATTGCTCGGAGCCCTTCACCTCCTTGCCCTCGAGCAGGAGGACCGGATCGAGGCCGGAGAGGACCGTCGGGAGCTCGGCGGCTCCCGCAGTGGAGACGAGAAGCGCGAGCACGAGGCCCGCGAGGAACGCGGTGTGTCGTCGGTTCATGGCGAGGATCTCCTATTCCATACGCAAAGCGGCTATCGGGTCGACGCTGCTGGCCTGGCGGGCCGGCAGCCAGCACGCCGCCGCGGCGACGATCAGGATCACGAGGCTGCCCATGACGAAGGCCCCGGGATCGGTGGGCGCCACCTCGAAGAGGAAGCCCGCGAGGCCCGGGCCGAGGCTGGCGCAGACGGCGAGGCCGGCGCCCAGGCCGAGGGCGAGCCCGAGGGCCACCAGAGCGAGCCCGTGCCGGAGCACCAGGGCGAGGACGCTCTCCCGGGCGGCCCCGAGGGCCATGCGGACGCCGATCTCGTGGCGACGCTCGCCGACGAAGAAGGCCAGGAGCCCGCCCAGGCCGGTGGCCGAGAGGGCCACGCCGAGGGCGGCGAAGAGCGACAGCAGGAGAGCGATCTGGCGCGGCGAGGCGATCGAGTCCTGCCGCACCTCGGCCAGGGTGCGCAGCTCCGAGACCGGCTGTTCGGGGTCGAGGGCCAGCACCTCGCGGCGCAGCAGCTTGCCGAGCAGGGCGGGGTCCAAGTCGCTCCTGACCAGTACCTGGGACAGGTAGCCCGCGCGCTGGGGGAAGGCGAGGTAGACCTCGTCGAGGATCTCGCCGGCGAGGCCGCTCTGCTTGACGTCGCCCACCACCCCGACCACCGTCACCCAGGTGCTGCCCTGGTCGAAGGAGATCCGCCGCCCGAGCAGCGACGTGGTGCCGCCGTGGTGGCGGGCCAGGGAGCGGTTGACCACCGCCACGGCCGGGGCTTCCACGGTATCCCCCGAATCAAAGGTGCGGCCCTCGAGCAGGGGGATGCGCAGGGTCTCGAAGTAGCCGGCGCTGGCCATCCGCAGCTCGGTGCGGGGCAGGGGCTGACCGGCCGGGACCGGCCTCCCCTCGAGCTCGAAGGCACCCCGCCCCAGGGTCAGCGACTGGAGAGGGATCTCGCTCGCCAGGGCCACGGACTCCACCCCCGGCAGGGCACGCAGGCGCTCGAGCAGTCGGCCATAGAACTCGCGGATGCGGTCCAGCGTGCCGTGCTCGGCCCAGTCGAGGTCGATGCGAGCGGCGAGCACGCCCCGGGGCTCGAAGCCCGGGTCCACCTGCTGGAGGCGGATCAGGCTGCGCACCAGCAGGCCGGTGCCGACCAGCAGCATCACCGACAGGGCCACCTGGGCGACGACCAACCCGCTGCGCAGGCGTTGCCGGCCCCGCTTGCGGTGCAGGGAGAGGCGGAAGCGCCCCCGCGCGCCGGCGCCCAAGCCCCGCAGCGCCTGGGCCGCGGTCAGCCCGCCGATAGCCACTCCCGTCGCCAGGCTGAGGACGAGGATCCAGCCCAGCACCCAGCCGTCCAGCCGCACCTCGGCCGCCCGTGCCGTGAAGCGACCGAGCAGGCCGACCAACAGCTCGCTGCCGGAGGCGGCCAGCACCACCCCCACCACCCCGCCCGCGAGGGCCAGCAGCAGGCTCTCGAGCACCAGCTGCCGGGCGATGCGCCGGCGACCCGCGCCGAGGGCCAGGCGTAGGGCGATCTCGTCGCCGCGAGCCAGCACCCGGGCGAGGGTCAGGCTGGCGACGTTGGCGGCCGCCGCCACCAGCACCAGGGCCACCGTAGCCCAGAGCAGGAGCAGGGTGGGGCGGGCTTGGGCGGTCAGCTCGTCGAAGACCCGCGTCGCCGCCACCTCGGGCAGGGCTCCCCCCGGGTAGACGTCGGGGTGCTCGGGGACCAGGCCCCGCACCACGCCGGTCAGGTCCGCCGCGGCTCGCTCCGCCGTCCACCCCGGCCGCAACCGGCCGATCAGGTCATAGCCGCGCATCGAGCGGCCCGCGACCGTCCCGGGAGAGGAGCGGAACGGGCAGGCCGAGGTGGTCATGTAGACGTCGGCCTCGCTCGGGTATTGGGGGATGGCCGGCAGCACGCCGATCACGGTGTGGACGCGATCGTTCATCTCGAAAGTGGCGCCCACCAGGCCGGGATCGCCGCCCAGCCGTCGCCAGAAGTCGTGGGAGAGGATGAGGACGGGCTCGGCGCCCGGCCCCTCGTCGGCGGCGAGGAAGCTGCGGCCGTGCAAGGGGGCGAGCCCGAGCAGATCGAACCAGGATGCCGAGACCACCGCCGTGCGCACCCTCATGGGCTCGCCGCGGCCCAGCAGGTTGAAGTTCATGACGTGGATCTCGGCCACGCCCTCGAGGCTGCGGTTGCGTGCGCGCAGGTCGGCGATCTCCGGCACCGAGAAGCCGATGTCCGAGGCGCCGACGTTCGCCGCGTTCTGCCTCAGGGCGACCAGCCGGGTCCCCCCCTCGAAGGGCAGAGGCGCCAGCAACACCCCCTTGACAGCGCTCGCGATGCTGCCGTTGGCTCCCAGCCCCAGGGCGAGGGTGAGGATCGCCGCCAGGCTGAGCCCGGGGCGGCTGGCCAGGCTGCGCAGGCCGTAGCGCAGGTCCTCGGCGAAGGTCTCGAGCGGCTGCACCCGGCGCTGGTCGCGGCAATCCTCCTTCACCGCCTCGACGCCACCGAAGGCCAGCCTCGCCTGGCGCCGCGCCTCCTCCGGGTCGAGGCCCCGATCGAGGTTGCGGCGGGTCTCCATTTCCAGGTGGAAGGCCAGCTCGTCGTCCAGCTCGGCCTCGACGCGGCGGCCGCGCCAGAGCGGACGCAGCACGGCGCGCAGGGTGGCGAAGCGCTCGCGGGCGCCACGGGCGGTCACGGCCGGCCCTCCGCCGCCAGGTCGGCCGGGATGCTGGCCGCGAGAATGCGCGCGACGGCGGCGGAGAAACGGGCCCAGCTCTCGGCCTCGATCTCGAGCTGGCGCTCGCCGGTCGCGGTCAGGCGGTAGAACTTGGCGCGGCGGTTGTGGTCCGAGGTGCCCCACTCGGCGAGGATCCACCCGCGTTGCTCGAGCCGGTGGAGGGCCGGGTAGAGGGAGCCCTGGTTGACCTGGAGGACCTCCTGCGAGATTTGCTGAATGCGCTGGGAGAGACCCCAGCCGTGGTCGGGCCCCAGGGCCAGCACCTTCAGGACCAGCAGGTCCAGGGTGCCCTGGAGCAGATCGGATCGGTCGTTGGCCATCGCTTCTCCTCTAGACGGTCGACAGGAGGATAGAGCTCTTCTTGTCGACTGTCTAGAGGAGAGAAG
>JBIOYC010000222.1:0-14570 GCA_044869955.1 Thermoanaerobaculia bacterium
GGCCGAGGCCAGCGAACGCCTGGGCGACGCGGTGGTCTCGGCCCTCGAGCGGCACGCGCCGGGCCTGCGGGAACAGATCGTGACGCGGGAGGTGCTCACGCCCGCCGACCTCGAGGCCCGCTTCGCCCTGACCGGCGGTCAGCTCCACCACGGCGAGCAGGCCCTCGACCAGCTCCTGGTGATGCGCCCGACGGCCTCCGCCCCCCGCTACCAGACCGCCGTCCCGGGGCTCTACCTCGGCGGCAGCGGCAGCCACCCCGGCGGCGGGGTGCGCCCCACCGCTGGGATGCTGGCCGCCGAGGCTGTGCTGGGTTCCTAGCTAGATCGACTCCACCAGCAACGCAATGCCCTGGCCGCCGCCGATGCAGGCGGAGGCCACGCCGACTCCGCCGCCCCGGCGCTTGAGCTCCTTGAGCAGGGTCAGGGTGATGCGCGTGCCCGTGGCGCCCAGGGGGTGGCCGAGGGCGATGGCGCCGCCGTTGACGTTGAGCTTGGCGGTGTCGAGACCGAGCTCGCGGACCACTGCCAGCACCTGGCCGGCGAAGGCCTCGTTGATCTCCAGGAGGTCAAGGTCAGCGAGGGTCTTGCCGCGCTTGGCGAGCACGGCGCGGATGGCCGGCGCCGGGCCGATGCCCATGCGCGAGGGCTCCACTCCCACCGTCGACCAGCCGAGGATCCGCCCCAGGGTCGACCAGCCCTTGCTGCGAGCGTGCTCAGCGGTGGTCAAGATCATCATCGCCGCCCCGTCGACGATCCCAGAAGCGTTGCCGGCGGTGACGAAGCCGTTCTCGTCGAAGGCCGGAGGCAGCTTGGCGAGGGCCTCCAGCGAGGCGTCGGGGCGGAAGTGCTCGTCCCTCTCGACCAGCTTGGCCCGCTTGCCGGAGCCGACCTCGACGGGCACCACCTCTTCCGCGAGCCGGCCGCTCTCCCAGGCGGCCACGGCCCGCCGCTGGCTCTCGAGGGCGAAGGCGTCCTGCTCCTCGCGGCTGATGCCGTAGTCCCGCGCCAGGTTGTTGCTGGTCTGCGCCATGTAGCAGCCGCAGTAGGGGTCCATCAGGGCCGCCAGCAGGGAGTCCTCCAGCTGGCCGTGGCCGAGGCGGAAGCCCCGGCGGGCGCCGCGCAGGACGTGCGGGGCCTGGGTCATGTTCTCGATGCCGCCGACCAGGCAGGTGGTGGCGTCGCCGGCGAGGATGAGGTGGGCGCCGGACACGATCGACTGGATGCCGGAGCCGCAGAGACGGTTCACGGTGAGGGCCGGGACCTCCTTGGGTACGCCCGCCCGCAGGGCGACGTGACGGGCGCCGTAGATGGCGTCGGCGGAGGTCTGGAGGGCGTTGCCGACCACGCTGTGGTCGACGTCGGAGGGTTGAACACCGGTGCGTTCGAAGAGGGCCTTGGCGGCCCGGGCACCGAGCTCGATGGCGGAAAGGTCGGCGAAGGAGCCATTGAGCTCCGCCATGGGAGTACGGACTCCGTCGACCAGAACGAGCTCTTGGACAGTCACGAGAGAGATTCCTCCTCTGGGAGCACCCCGCCTCGCGGGCGGGGCGTCGGGGTGGTGGGTTTCGACGGTCGGCGCCTTGGCACCGGCCGGCTGCCTATTATAGGGTCCCCTCGCCGGAGCCCATTCAACCGATCCGTGGAGGACCTCGATGAGCACGCAGACCGTACTCGCCGCCCTCGACCAGCGCATCCGTGAGCGCTCGATCCTCAAGCATCCCTTCTATCAGGCCTGGACGGCCGGTACCCTGACCGGCCAGCAGCTGGCCCGCTACGCCGAGGCCTACTACCCGCATGTGGCCGCCTTCCCCGGTTACCTCGAAACGGCGATCGAGGGCGCCAGCGAGCCGCGCGTTCGCATCGAGCTGGCGGACAACCTCCGCGAGGAGCTCACCTGCCCCAAGGCCCACCCCGCGCTGTGGCTGGACTTCGCCGCCGCCTGCGGTCTCGACCGCGCCGCGGTGGCGGCGGCGCCCATCTCGACCTCGACCGAACAGACGGTCTCGACCTTCCAGAGCCTCGCGGCGGCCGGCAGCGGCCCGGCCCTCGCTGCTCTCTACGCCTACGAGAGCCAGCAGCCCGAGGTCGCCGCGCTCAAGGCGGAGGGCCTGGCGGACCACTACGGCGTGACCTCTGCCGAGGGCCTCGCCTACTTCACCGTCCATGCCGAGGCGGATGTCCGTCACCGCGAGGGCGAGCGCCAAGCCCTGGCCCGTTGCCTCGACAACGGGACGTCGCAGGAAGAGGTCCTCGCCGCGGCGGACCGAGCCCTCGACGCCTATTGGGGCCTGCTGGACGGCATCTGCCGCGAGACTGGGATCTCGCTCCACAGCTGCTAGCGACTCGTAGGCTGGGTTAGGCGCCAGCCGTAACCCAGCTCTCCCGGCGGCGTCGAAAAGCGCTGGGTTACGGCCCTGTCGGGCCTAACCCAGCCTACGCCGTTGCGCCTCTACCTCTCACACGTAGTTGTCCGGACTGCCGGTCTGGAAGAGAACCACTCGCTCTCCGGGCCGGACCTTCCCGGCCGCTGCGAGGTCGGCCAGGGCCGCGAAGCAGGCCGCTCCCTCCGGTGAGATTCGCAGCCCCTCCCGCCGGGCCACCTCGGCGGTGACCCCCGGCAGCCGCTCCTCTTCCACCGCCACCGCGAGGCCCAGAGTGTCGCGGAGGGCCCGTAGGATCAGGAAATCCCCGATCGCCTGCGGCACCCGCAGCCCCCACACCTGCGTACGCGGCTCTTCCCAGGCCGGCGCGCGATCGAGCCCCGCAGCGTAGGCCCGCACCAGGGGCGCGCAGCCCGCCATCTGCACCACGACGAAGCGCGGCCGGCGACCGGGCGCCACCAGCCCCAGGGCTTCGAGCTCGGCGAAGGCCTTGTGCATGCCCACGATGCCGGTGCCGCCGCCGGTGGGATAGAGGATCCAGTCCGGCAGCTGCCAGTCGAGCTGCTCGGCGACTTCCAGACCCATGGTCTTCTTGCCCTCGACGCGGTAGGGCTCGCGCAGGGTGGATAGGGACCACAGATCGCCGCCCTTCTCGGCGAGCCTCCGGCCGGCCTCGACCAGGGTTCCGGCTGCAAGCAGCACCTCCGCTCCCAGCTCCCGGCAGCGTCTCGTCACGGTCGCGGGGGTGTCCTCGGGCATGGCCACCCGCGCGGGCAGGCCAGCGGCGGCGGCCCAGGTGGCGAGGGCCAGGGCAGCGTTGCCGGCGCTCGCCAGCTGCACCCCCGGCGCACCCAGCTCGCGGGCGCGGTTGACTGCCAGAGAGAGCCCGCGGGCCTTGAAGGAGCCGCTGGGATTGCCTCCCTCCTCCTTGACCAACACCTCGACCTCGGCAGGCGCCAGGCGCCGCAGCGGCACCATGGGGGTGCCTCCTTCGCCGAGGTCCACCCGCCCCTCGAAGTCCGCCAGGGGCAGGAGCTCGCGGTAACGCCAGAGGGTCCAGGGCCGGCCGGGCAGAGCAGCGCGCAGGCTCCGGCCCCGCTCGGCGTCGAGCTGGTAGTCGACCAGCCAGGGAGCGCCGGCGGGCGACAGAAAGGTGGGCTGGTCGAGAGGAACCGCCTCGCCGGTCCGCGAGCAAACCAGCCGGGTGGCCCAGGAGCGGCTCACTCGCTCAGCTCCCGGATCGAGTAGCTGTCCTTGCGCCGGAAGCCGCGGGAGGCGAGCATCTCGGCGATCAGTCCGGTGGTCAGCACCTGGATCCCGAGCAGCATCAGAAGCACCCCGAGCAGCAGCAGCGGCCGGTTCGAGAGGTATTGCCCGCGCAGCCACTGAATCGCCAGGTGCAGGTTGACCCCGAAGCCCAGCAGCAGCGAGATCAGCCCCACCAGGCCGAAGAGATGCAAGGGCCGGCTGGTGTAGCGGGTGATGAAGAGCACCGTGATCAGGTCCAACAGGCCCTTGTACAGGCGGTCCCAGCCGTACTTGCTCACGCCCGACGTCCGGGGGTGGTGCCTCACCTCCAGCTCGCCGATCGAGTAGCCACGGCGGCTGGCGAGCACCGGGATGTAGCGGTGCAGCTCGCCGTAGATCGAGACTTCCTCTACCACCTCTCGGCGGTAGGCCTTGAAGCCGCAGTTGAAGTCGTGCAGGGGCACTCGGGCGAGGCGGGCCGTTACCCAGTTGAAAAGCAGCGAGGGATAGCGCTTGGAGATCGGGTCCCGCCGCTGGCGCTTCCAGCCCGAGACGAGGTCGAAGCCCCCCTCCTCGATGCTCTCGAGGAACCGGGGAATCTCCTCCGGATCGTCCTGGAGATCGCCGTCCATGGTGATGACGATGCGCCCCCGCGAGTGCTCGAAGCCGGCGGTCAGGGCCGCAGCCTTGCCGAAGTTGCGCCGCAGCCGCACCAGCTTGACCCGCGGGTCCCGCTGGTGGGCGGCCTGGATCGACGCCGCCGTGCCGTCGCGAGAGCCGTCGTCGACGAAGACGATCTCGAAGCGCCGGCCCACGCGGTCGAGGACAGTCGCCACCTTCTCGGCCAGCTCTGCCACGGTGCCCACCTCGTCGAGCACGGGCACGACGACGCTGATCTCGACGGTATCGGGACCGGTGGGCAGGGGGCTCATGCGGGGCGCGATTCTACGCTGGAACGGCGGCTATCCCATCAAGCGATGGAACTGCGCCGTGGTCTCGGGCAGGGGCTCCACGCCGAGCTCCCTGCGCAGGATGGTGCTCAAGCGATCGAATTGGTGGCGCACCAGGTCGCGCCGCCCCTGGCGGGCATAGAGCCGCATCACCGCCAGATGCACCCGCTCTTGCAAGGGATCGATCACCAGCGCCGCCCGGTAGGCATCCATCGCCGGCTCGTTGTGGCCCCGCTCCTGGTGGATGTCCCCCAGGCCCTGGAGCACCTGGAGGTAGATCTGCTCGAGGAGCTCGCGGCGAGCGAGCGCCCAGGGCTCTTCGAAGGAATCGAGGAAGGGACCACCGTAGAGTCGCCAGGCGGCCTGCCAGAGCTCCGCCGCGCCGTCGGCGTCGCCCGCCGTCAGGCGCTGCCGGCCGCGCTGGGCGAGGCTCTCGAACTCCGCGGCATCCACCAGCCAGTCGAAGTCCGGGTTCAACCGATAGGTACCGGCCACGAAGAGGAGCGGAGCCAGCTCGCTCGCCGGCAGGGCGAGGGAGCGCCGCAGATGAGTCAGCGTGGGATGGAAGTTGCGCTCGATCGCCTCCTCCGGTTCGTCGCCCCAGATCGCCTCGATCAGCTGGTTGCGAGTGGCCGAGAGATCCGGCTGCGAGGCCAGAAAGCAGAACATCTTGAGCGCCCGCCTGAGGGTCCAACGCAGCTCGTGGCGCTGGCCGCCTTCGAGGCGGAAAACGCGCGGGTCGCCGAAGAAGCGAGCGTGGAAGGTCTGCTCGGCCTCACCCCGCGGGCGGCTGGGCGCCAGGCTCGGTGCCCCTGCGCTGGCGGCGCGGGCGGCACCACTGGCGGCGAAGCTCAGCAGGTGGACGATCAGCGGGTCGCTGGGCGAGAGCCCTCCCGTCGCGACTTCCACCCGCCGTCCCTCGATCAGAGCCACCAGCGCATCCAACGCCGCCGAGGGGCTGGCCGCCGGCTGCAGATGGGCCCGTACCGCTGCCGCCACCTCGAAGGACGCGCGCGCTCCCCGCAGAGAGGCCAGCACCAGCCGGCAGGCCGCGGCGAGGCGCGGGTCGTCGGTGCGCGCCGCGAGCTCCGCGAGACCCACCACCGCACGCCGGCGCTCGCCGGAAACCGCTTCCAGGGCCAGGTCGAGCAACTCCGCGCCCGGGCTCGAGCCGGCCCGGGCCACCCGCAGGGCGGTGCGCAGCGACGGCAGGTCGCAGCGCAGCAGCAGCTCCAGCCACTCCAGGCTCAGGAACTGGCCCGCACGCACCACGTCGCCGGCCGCCGCGAGGGCCGAAAGCGCCAAAGTCGGAGAGCCCAACCCATAAGCCGAGACGACCGCCCGGTGGCTGCGGGCGAACGAGCGTGCCGGCGGCCAGG
Organism: Thermoanaerobaculia bacterium; assembly: GCA_044869955.1. GTDB lineage: Bacteria > Acidobacteriota > Thermoanaerobaculia > Multivoradales > SZUA-115 > CALMKX01. The sequence continues at coordinate 5,959 of JBIOYC010000222.1, forward strand.
AGCGCTCCCGCTCGTCGATCAGGAAGGCCTGCAGCAGCAGGGGCAGCCGCCGGCCCTGGCCCTCGTCGAGCCACAGACCCCACTGCTCGACGATCTCGCCGAGCAGGGCCTCTCGCTGCGGCTCCTGCTCCCACCACTGGTCGAGCCAGAAGCCGGCGTCGACGCTGCCGGGGATGCCGATCTCGAGCAGTAGCTCGCCCAAGGTGGGGGCGAGAGGATCCCAGACCTCGGTGCGCAGGAAGGACCGCAACCCCGGCAGGGACAGCAGGGCCGCCGGCGTGGGGTCGAAGCGCCCGCGGCCGACCCCCGCGGCGAGGGCCAGGGCCAGAGGCTCGAGCCAGCCGTCCGTGGCCCAGCGCAGGCGCCGAGCCAGGTCCGGGCTCACGCCCTCGAGAGTGAGGCTCTTGGCGAGCAGGGCGACCTCGCCCTCGGAGAGCAGCATCTCGGTCGGGAAGACCACGGCCCCCGGGGCCTCCTGCTGCCGTCGCGGGCTGGTCCAGAGGCAGCGACCGCCCGGGGGCAGCGAGCTGAGCAGGGCAGCCGGCGGCGGCCCCTCGCCGGCCCACAGTGCCAGCCGGCCCTCGGTGCCACGCAGGACGGGGAGATCCTTGGCGTCGTCCATCCAGACCCCCTGGCGGTCGGCGGCGAGGGCGCTGAGCACCGCCCGTCCCCCTCCGCCCGGCCAGCACCAGAGCTGCACGACCGGCCCCGGCAGGAGGGAGATCCGCTCGAGCAGGCGGCGCAGGAAGGGGGGGCGTTCGATCTGGTTCACGGTCGGCCGTGGCCGAAGTCTCTCATGAGCAGCCTGCTACGATCCGCGCGCCGTGCGCCGCCGAGCCCCCGCCCCCGCCGATCTCCTGGTCGCCCTCGCCATGGTGTTGCCCACCGCCGCGGCCTGGCTCTATTTCGTGGTGCTTCGCGACAGCGCCTGGTCTGGCCCGGTCTACCTCGGCGCCAAGCTGGTCCAGTTCTCCTTGCCCCTGCTCGCCTTCCGCCTCATGCCCGAGGCCGGGTTGCCTGGCCCCGTCGCCGGCGCGAGGAGGACGGATCTGCTGTTGGGTCTCGGGCTCGGAGTCGCTCTCGTGGGCGGGGTGCTGGCGGCCTGGGGGGGGCTCGTCGCTGGGCGTCCGGTCGAGGCCGAGGCGGCGGCCCGGGTGACCGCCACCCTGCGTGTCTTCCACGTCTCGGCCCCCCTCGCCTACCTGGCCATGAGCGTCGCCCTCTCGGTGGCCCATGCCTTCCTGGAGGAGTGGTACTGGCGGGGCTACGTCTACCGCCACCTGGGGCAGCGGTTGGCGGGCGCGCCGGCCCTGGTGCTCGCCAGCCTGACCTTCGCCTCCCACCACTCTCTGGTGGTGGATCGCTACCTGCCGGAGGGCAGCTTCTGGCCTCTGGGGGTGCTGGCGACCCTCGCCGTGGCCGTCGGGGGCGGGTTGTGGAGCCTGCTCTACCGCCGGAGCGGCTCCCTGCTGCCTTCCTGGATCTCCCACATCCTGGTCGATGCCGCCCTGATGGCCCTGGGCTATCGGCTGGTCTTCTCGTCCTGAGCCAGCTCGTTCAGGCGATCTCGCACCTTCTGCATGTCCTCCCAGGTGGGTCGCTTGAGGTCGGCGTTGCGCAGCAGCGCGGCCGGGTGGTAGGTCACCATCAGCTCCGCATCGGCGTAGCGATACCAACGCCCCCGCTGCCGGCCGATCGGCGTCTCGTTGCCGAGCAGCACCTGGGCGGCCACGCGTCCCAGGGCGACGATCACGGCCGGTCGGATGGCCGCGATCTGGCCCTCGAGGAAGGGCCGGCAGGCCGCCACCTCGTCCGGCTCGGGATCCCGATTCTCCGGCGGGCGGCACTTGACGATGTTGGCGATGTAGACCTGGCTGCGGGTGAGACCGATGGCCTGGAGGATCTTGGTCAGGAGCTCTCCAGCCGGACCCACGAAGGGCAGACCTTGGCGGTCCTCTTCGCCACCAGGGCCCTCCCCGATCAGCATCAGCCGGGCCTTGGGGTCGCCGGAGCCGAACACCACCTTCTTGCGCGTCCCGGCGAGGCGGCAGCGGGTACAGACCAGGGCCTCGGCCTCGAGCTCCGTGAGGCCGGCGCCGAGCGGCGCCGCCTCCTGGCCGGTCGAGCGGTCAGCCGCCGGGCGAGGCTCGGCCCCGGGCCCGGCCCTCTCGGGCCGCCTCAGGCTGTCGTAGCCGATGTCTTCGAGATAGGAGAGGACTTCCGCGAGCGGGCCATCGATCCGCTGTGCCATCGCCGGCCCGCTCCCTCCGGAGGATCTCTCAGGCCGTCTCGGCCGGCTCCGGCGTTTCGTCCACCGTGTCCTGCGGGGCCGGTCCGTAGCCCCACTGCACGGCACCCCGGCTCACCTCCCGCATCGCCACCACGGTGGGCTTGCGAGCGCCGGTCTCGATCCGCGGCCGTGCTCCCCGCATCAGTTGCTCGGCCCGGCGGGCGGCCAGCAGGACGTAACGGAACTTGCTGTCGATGTTGTCGGGAATGATCGGTTCCACGCTGCTCCATCTCCTTGCTCAGGTCGAGGGATCCCGGGGCGAGATGGCTTGCGCCGGCTCGCGCCACAAGGCTTCCACCCGATCGCGCATGCGCTCCAGGCTTGACCTCTTGTCCAGGATGATTGCGGCCAGTTGGGCTCCGGCCCGCTCGGCGATGTCGTTGAGGATAACATATTGATACCGCTGGTATTCCGGGATCTCGGAGAGGGCGACAGAGAGGCGGCGGTCGATCTCCGCTGGATCGTCCACACCCCTTCCATGCAGACGCTGGCGCAGCACCTCGAAGCTCGGGGGCAGGATGAAGATCGTGCGCGCCTCGGGGATCTTCTCGACCACCTGGCGGGCGCCCTGGACGTCGATGTCGAGGACCACGTCGATGCCTCGTTCGAGGCGCCCGACCACCTCCACTTCGGAGGTGCCGTAGAGCTGGCCGTGCACCCGGGCCCACTCGAGGAACTCACCACGCCGGATCATGGCCTCGAAGGTCGGCGCGTCGACGAAGTGATAATCCTTGCCGTCGAGCTCGCCCGGCCGGGGCAGGCGAGTGGTGTGGCTGACCGAGAAGGCCAGGCTTCCCGGCTCGAGCAGGGGGTTGCCGAAGAGATGCCGGATGAGGGTGGTCTTGCCGGCACCGGAGGGTGCCGAGAGGATGAACAGCTCGCCGCGTGGCATGGTCGATCCCAGGCCGGGGAGGCTATCACGCCCACCCTCGCCACTGCGGGCTACTCCAGGTTCTGGACTTGCTCGCGGAGCTGCTCGGCCAGCACCTTGGCGTCGAGCACGGCGCGGGTGACCTCGGGGTGACGACACTTGGCGCCGAGGGTGTTGAGCTCGCGGAAGACCTCTTGGAGCAGGAAGTCCAGACGCTTGCCCACCGGCCCCGGCTCGGCCAGGTTCTCGGCTAGGTGGGCCAGGTGAGCGCGCAGGCGGTCGAGCTCCTCGGTGACGTCGCTACGGTCGGCGAGGATCGCCGCCTCCTGGGCGAAGCGGGCCTCGTCCAGGGCCGGCTGGCCCAGCAGCTCGGCGATCCGCCGCCTCGCCGCCTCGAGGGCCTGGGCCAGGGCCTCGACGCGCAGGCCGTCCAGGCGCGTCGCGATGGCCTCCAGCTCGGCCAGGCGGGCGCGCAGCACCTCGCCGAGCCGGGCTCCCTCGCGCTCACGCGCCACCACCACCTCGCTCAAGGCCGAGGCGAGGAGGCCGAGCACGAAAGCCGTGTCCTCCTCGTTCCAGCTTGCCACACCCAGCGTGGCCACCGCGTCGGGAATGCGCAGCACGTCTCCCAGGGTGAGCCGGGGCTCGACCAGCCCTTCCGCCACCAGCCCGGCGGCGCCGAAGGCGAGGGAGCGCACCAGCTCGGTGTCCAGCACGAGGCCTCGGCCTTCCCCTTGACGGCGCAGGTCGAGGCCGATCTCGACCCGCCCCCGAGCCAGGGACTTGCCGGCTGCTTCGCGCAGGGCCAGGTCCAGGGCCGGGTCGATCCCGCGTGCGTAGAGTTGGACGTCGAGGCCCTTGCCGTTGACGGTCTTGACGGTCAAGGTCGCCGCCCAGCGGTCGTTGTCTCCTGCCGCCCTGCCGAAGCCGGTCATGCTGCGCATCGCGTCTCCTTTGGGGCTCCGGCCAACTCCTCGGCCCGCTCCTCGGCCTCGTTCAACGCCGCGGTCAGCCGGCCCGCCGCCCCCTCGGTATCCTCGTGGCGGTCCACCAGCAGGGGCTCTCCGTAGACGAAGCAGACCCGGGCGAAGGGCTTCGGGATCACGAAGCGGTCCCAGCTGGCGAGCAGCTTGGCCCGGCTGGCCCCCATCGCTACCGGGATGATCGGCACCCCCGCCAGGGCGGCGAGCTGGGCCGCCCCGGCCTTGGCCACCTGGGCCGGGCCCTTGGGGCCGTCCGGGGTGATGGCGAGGTCGTAGCCGTCCTTGAAGCGGCGCAGCAGCTCGCGCATCCCCGAGGCCCCGCCGCGCGTGCTCGAGCCCCGGCTCGAGTGGTGGCCGAAGTACGCCATGGTGCGGGCGATCAGCTCGCCGTCGCGGTGCTGGCTGATCAGGATCGAGACCTTCTGTCCCCGGTAGGCGTAGGGCATCAGCAACAGGTGGCGATGCCAGAAGGCGAGCAGGAAGCGCTCCCCCTCCCGCTCGCGGCGGCGGATCTCCGCTTCGCCGTGATACTCCACCCGCACCAGAACCCGCAGCAGGCGGATGAAGGTCGCCCCCAGGAAGGAGATCAGGGCCACCTCGAGGGCACGTCGGCGGTCGGACACGGCGCGGATTCTATGGCCTCGCTTGCCCTCGCGAGGGTGAGGTGGGGATAATCCGCCTTCGAGCCCACCAGCGGGCTCGATCCCCCGGAGATTCGATGCGCTCGAGGCCCCCCCTGTCGGACATCCCCGTGGTCATCCTCTGTGGCGGCAAGGGCACGCGCCTGCGCGAGGAGACCGGCTACCGCCCCAAGCCGATGGTCGAGATCGGCGACCAGCCGATCCTCTGGCACATCATGAAGATCTACAGCACCCACGGGCTGGGGCGCTTCGTGCTCTGCTTGGGCTACCTCGGCTGGGCCATCAAGGAGTACTTCCTCAGCTACCACGAGATGCACCGGGACTTCACCCTGACCATGGACGGCCGGAGCCCGATCGACTACCACAACCGCACGGGGGACGAGGACTGGCAAGTCACCCTCGCCGAGACCGGCGCCGAGACCGGCACCGGGGGCCGGCTCTGGCGGGTGCGCTCCCATCTCGACTGCGACACCTTCTGCTTCACCTACGGCGACGCCGTGGGCAACGTGGACATCCAGGCCCTGCTCGACTTCCACTGGAGCCAAGGGCGCATCGGCACGGTGACCGGCGTGCACCCCACCTCGCGCTACGGCGAGATGCGGGTGGCCGACGGCCAGGCCGTGGAGTTCAACGAGAAGCCCACCCTGGCCGAGGGCGTGGTCTCGGGCGGTTTCTTCGTCTTCCAGCGCGAGATCTTCGACTACCTCGATGACAACCCGGGGCTGCTCCTCGAGCTCGACCCCCTGCGGCACCTCGCCCGCGACGGCCAGCTCTCGGTCTTCCTCCACGAGGGCTACTGGCATCCCATGGACACCTACCGCGACTACCTCCACCTGAACGAGGTCTGGAGCCAGGGCCAGCCACCCTGGAAGACCTGGTAGGGCCTGGCGATGGCACTCTCCTGCCGCTTCTGCGCCGCACCCCTCGAGCGGCTGATCCTCGACCTCGGGCTCTCTCCCCTGGCCAACTCCTACGTCCGGCCCGAGGACCTCGGCCGGCCGGAGACCTTCCACCCCCTCGCCGTCTACCTCTGCGAGCGCTGCTGGCTGGTGCAGCTGCCGGCGGCGGAGGCGGCCGAGGCGATCTTCTCGGACTACGCCTACTTCTCCTCCTACTCGGAGAGCTGGCTCGCCCACGCCGAGCGCTTCGCGGTGGCGGCCACCGAGCGCTTCGGCCTGGGGGCCGGCTCGAAGGTGGTGGAGGTCGCCTCGAACGACGGCTACCTGTTGCGCTTCTTCCTCGCCCGGGGCATCCCCGTGTTGGGCATCGAGCCGGCGGCCAACGTGGCGGAGCATGCCCGGTCCTTGGGCATCCGGACGATCTCCCGCTTTTTCGGCAGGTCCCTCGCCGGGGAGCTGGTGGCGCAAGGCGAGGGTGCCGACCTGCTGGTGGGCAACAACGTGCTGGCTCACGTGCCCGATCTCGACGATTTCGTCGCCGGTCTCGCCCATCTGCTGAAGCCGGCGGGCGTCCTCGCCATGGAGTTTCCCCACCTGCTGCGGCTGCTGGCCGAGAACCAGTTCGACACCATCTACCACGAGCATTTCTCCTACTTCTCCTTCGCCGTGGCCCGGCGGGTCTTCGCCGCCCACGGCCTGGCGATCTTCGACGTCGAGGAGCTGCCCACCCACGGCGGCTCCCTGCGGGTCTTCGCCAGCCGTCCGGAGGCCGGGCGGGCCGAAAGCGAGAGAGTGCGGGAGCTGCTCGCCCGCGAGGAGGCCGCCGGCCTCGAGACCCTCAGGGCCTACCAGGGCTTCGCCGCGGCGGCGGGGCGGGCGAAGCGGGGGCTCTTGCGCTTCCTCCTCGACGCCGCCGACGCCGGCAAGACGGTCGCCGGCTACGGCGCCCCGGCCAAGGGCAACACCCTCTTGAACTTCTGCGGCGTGCGGCCGGACTTGCTGCCGTACACCGTGGATCTGTCCCCCCACAAGCAGGGGCATCACCTGCCCGGTACCCGCATCCCCATCCACGCGCCGGACCATCTCCGCGAAACCCGGCCGGACTACGTGCTGATCCTGCCCTGGAATCTGCGGGAAGAGATCGCCCGGCAGATGGCCGACGTCCGCAGCTGGGGCGGGCGCTTCGTGGTGCCGATCCCGGAGGTGACGGTGCTGCCGTGAGGCTCCACGAGCTGCCGCTCCCGGGGGCCTTCCTGATCGATCTCGAGCCGATCGAGGACGAGCGCGGCTCCTTCAGCCGGGTCTACTGCCGGCAGGAGCTGGCGGCGCGGGGGCTCGTGGCGGAGATCGCCCAGGCCAGCCTCTCCTTCAACCACAGGAAGGGCACTCTGCGGGGGCTCCACTTCCAGGCCGCTCCCCACGAGGAGGCGAAGCTCGTGCGCTGCACGGCCGGCGAGATCTTCGACGTGATCGTGGACCTGCGGCCCGGCTCGGCGACCTACTGCCAGAGCTTCTCCCTATCCCTCGCGCCCGGCTCTCGCCGGCAGCTCTACGTGCCCAGGGGCTTCGCCCACGGCTTCCAGACCCTGGTGGATGACACCGAGGTGAGCTACTTCATCTCGACGCCGTACGAGCCCTCGTCGGCGCGGGGTTACCGCTTCGACGAGCCGGCCTTCGGCATTCGCTGGCCGCTGCCGGTCACCGTGATCTCCGAGCGAGATGCCCACCTGCCGCGATTCCAGGCCGAGGGGAGCTGCGGCCCGTGAGCGTCGCCGACCTGCTGACCGGGCTGGACCGGACCGCCGCGGGAGAGCGGATGCACGCCTTCGTGCGCCGCGCCTATCCGGTCTGCCGCTCGATCACCGGCCCCGGGGTGCGGGAGACCCTCGGGATGCTCGCCGAGCGGATCCAGCTCACGGTCCACGAGGTGCCGAGCTGCACACCGGTGCTGGACTGGACGGTGCCCAGGGAGTGGCAGGTGCGGGAAGCCTGGATCAAGGGACCGGACGGGCGGAAGGTGGTCGACTTCGCCGAGCACAACCTGCACCTGGTCTCCTACAGCGTGCCGGTGCACGCCCGCATGAACTTGCAGGAGCTGGATGCGCACCTCCACTCCTTGCCGGAGCAGCCGACGCGGATCCCCTACCGCACGTCGTACTATCGCGAGACCTGGGGGTTTTGCCTGCCTCACGCACAGCGAGAGGCCCTGCCCGACGGCGAGTACGAGATCTTCATCGACTCGAGCCTGGTCGACGGCTCCCTCACCTACGGCGAGCTGTTCTTGCCGGGCGAGAGCGAGCGGGAGGTGCTCTTCTCCACCCACGTCTGCCACCCCTCCCTGGCCAACGACAACCTCTCCGGCTTGGCGGTGATGACCGAGCTGGCCGCGACACTGGCGACCCTGCCCAGGCGGCGCTTCGGCCATCGCTTCCTGTTCATCCCGGGGACCATCGGCTCGATCACCTGGCTGGCCAGGAACGAGGAAGGCGTCGGCCGCATCGCCGCCGGCCTGGTGGCGGCCAACCTGGGAGACGGCGGCCCCTTCCACTACAAGAAGAGCCGGCGTGGCGGCGCCACCATCGACCGCGCCGTGGCCCGGGTCCTGGCGGAATCCGGCCGGCCCTTCGAGTTGATGGACTTCGTGCCCTTCGGCTACGACGAGAGGCAGTTCTGCTCCCCGGGCTTCGACCTTCCCGTGGGCTCCCTCACCCGCACGCCCTGGGGCCGCTACCCCCAATACCACACCTCGGCGGACGACCCGAGCTTCGTGCGCCCGGAGCACTTGGCCGAGTCCCTGGCCACCTACCTGGCCGTGGTCGAGGTGCTGGAAGGGGACCGCCGCTACCGGAACCTCTCGCCCAAGGGGGAGCCGCAGCTCGGACGGCGCGGGCTCTACGGGTCGCTCGGCGGCGGCTCGGCCAGGGAGCG
>JBIOYC010000223.1:0-5887 GCA_044869955.1 Thermoanaerobaculia bacterium
GGGTTCCCACGCAGAGCGTGGGCCGTGATCCTCGGGTTCCCACGCAGAGCGTGGGAACCAGGGAGCCCCTCCCCTCCGACTTCCCCCTCTCCCGGGCGGGAGGCAAGGGCGGGTCGGGAGAGGGGGACCGAGGGGGTGAGGGCTCCCCGTTCTAAGATCCCCGCCATGCAAGCCGTGGCCGCTGCCGCCGTCAGCCTGGTCGCGGGCGCCCTGGTCTTCGCCCTCAAGTGGCTGGCCTGGCGCCTCACCGGCTCGGTGGCCCTCTACTCGGACGCCCTCGAGTCGGTGGTCAACGTGGTCGCCGCCGGGGCGGCCGTCGTGGCCCTGGCCGTGGCCCGCCGCCCCCCCGACGCCAACCACGCCTTCGGCCACACCAAGGCGGAGTACTTCTCGGCCGTGCTCGAAGGGGTGTTGGTGTTGGTTGCGGCCGCGGCCATCGTCCGCGAGGCGGTCTCCCGACTGGTGGAGCCCCTGCCGATCGCCAGCCTGGACGCCGGCGTGGCGGTCTCCCTGCTGGCCACCCTGGCCAACGGCAGCCTCGCCTGGGGGCTGTGGCGGATGGGCAAGCGCCAGCGCTCACCGGCCCTGCGCGCCGACGCCATCCACATTGCCGCGGACGTCGTCACCACCGTCGGCGTGCTGATCGGCATCGGCCTCGCCTGGGCCACCGGCTGGTGGCTCCTCGATCCCTTGATCGCCCTCGCCGTCGCCGTCAACGTCCTGGTGGCAGGCTGGCGCCTGGTGCGCGAGTCCCTCGGCGGGCTGATGGACGAGGGTCTGCCGGCGGACGAGCTGGCCCGACTGCGGGCAGTGATCGAGAGGCCGCGTGAGGGAGTGCTCGAGGCCCACGACCTGCGCACCCGGCGGGCCGGTCCCCTGGCCTTCGTCCAGCTCCACCTGGTGGTCGCCAGCGAGATGACCGTCGAGGCTGCCCACGAGCTCTGCGACCGCATCGAGGGCGAGGTCCGCGAGGCCCTCCCGGGGGCCGAGGTGACCATCCACGTCGAGCCGGAGACCGAGGCTCAGCGGCCCGGCTTCCGGCTGAAGGCCCCGGCCGAGCCGACCCGCGGGCCGGTCTCCCCGTGAGCCGCGTCCGCGGCCGCTGGGCGCCCACCCCCTCGGGCCTGCTGCACGTCGGCAACGCCGCCGCCGCCCTGGCCGCCTGGCTGTCCTGCCGGGCTCAGGCGGGGACCTTCCTCTGGCGCATCGAGGACCTCGACCCGCCGCGGGTGATGCCCGGCGCCGCCGAGGCGGCCCGCCGCGACCTCGCCTGGCTCGGCCTCGACTGGGACGAGGGCCCGGAGGCGGGACCCTGCGCGCCCTACCGTCAGTCCGAGCGCTCGGCCTTCTACGAGGCGGCCCTCGACCGCCTCGCCGCGGCCGGCCGGCTCTTCCCTTGCCGGCTCTCCCGGGCCGACCTCGCCGCCATCGCCACCGCCCCCCACGGCCCGGGCCCAGACGGCCCTCCCTACCCAGCCTCCCTGCGGCCCCGCGACCTGCCTCCGGACTGGCTCGCCCGCTACCGCCGAGGCGAGCTCGGGGCCGCCTCGCTGCGTTTCCGCGTGGAGGCCGAGCCGGTGACCTTCGAGGACCGGGTGTGGGGTGGGCAGAGCGAGCGGGTGGACGAGGCCGTGGGGGACTTCGTGGTCCGCCGGCGGGACGGGCTCTGGGCCTACCAGCTGGCGGTGGTGGTGGACGACCTCGCCATGAGCGTCACGGAGGTCGTGCGCGGGCGGGACCTGCTCGGCTCGACCGCGCGCCAGATCCAGCTGATCGAGGCCCTGGGGGCAAGCCGACCCGCCTACGCCCACCTGCCGCTGGTGGTGAATGCCGAGGGCGAGAAGCTGTCGAAACGCGACGCCGCCCTCACCCTCGCCTCCCTCCGCGAGGCCGGAGTCGCCCCGCAGCGGCTCACCGGCTACCTCGCCTTCGCCCTGGGTCTGCTCGACGCCCCCGAGCCCTGCTCCCCCGCCGAGCTGGTGGCCGGCTTCGACTGGGAGCGGGTACGACGCGAGGACCATCGGCTGCCAGGCGATCTGGTGGCGGTGCTGCAATAGGCGAAGGCCCTCACCCCAGCCCCTCTCCCGACCCACCCGACCTCCACGCCCGGGAGAGGGGTTCAGAGGAGATCCCCCTCCGGCCTCCCCCTCTCCCGGGAGGGAGCGGCGGGTGGGTCGGGAGAGGGGGACCGAGGGGGTGAGGGGTGGCGGGAATGTAACCGGTTTCGCGTAGCACCCATCCAAGGAGAGTTCCGCGCGGGCCTTCCGCCCTCGCGCTGCCAGGAGAATCAAGGAAATGGGCGTTCTGGAAGTCGACGTGATCAAGAGCTTTGCCCGGAGTGCCGACCTCGGCAACTCCGTTTGGTACATGGGTCATCTGCTCACCTTCCTCGCCACCGGCGAGGACACCCACGAGCACTTCACCTTGATCGAGGCCCGTGCCGTCCGCGGCGCCGAGCCACCCCCGCACATCCACCACCTGGAGGACGAGCTGTACTTCGTGATCGAGGGTGAGGCCACCTTCTTCGTCGGTGAGGAGACCTACGAGGTCGGCCCCGGCTCGACGGTGTTCCTGCCGCGGGGCGTGCCGCATTGGTTCACGCTCACCAGCGAGACCGTGCGGACGCTGATCCTGCTCGCACCGGCAGGGCTGGAGGGCTACTTCCGGGCCTTCGCCGAGCCGGCCCGGGCCCTCACCCTGCCACCGCCGCCCGAGAAACCCTACGACCTCGGTGAGATCGCCGCCGTGGCCGAGCGCTACGGAGTGCAGTTCCTGGGCGGAGGGCGCTGAAACCCGGATGGATCCCCGCTTTCGCGGGGATGACGGCGGGGAGACCCGGCTGGACGAAGCCCGTAGGCTGGGTTGAGCGCAGCGAAACCCAGCTCCCGCCTCTACAGCCCGGCCACCAGGGCCGCCAGGCGGTCGAGGCCCCGCTCCACCTCTTCCAGGCTCGGGCCGAAGGAGAGGCGGACGTGATGGTGGAAGCGCGACAACCTGCGCGATCGCCGGCGGCCCGGGTTGACGTCGAAGAAGACCCCCGGCACGCAGATGACCTTGCGTTCCAGGGCGGCGCGGAAGAAGGCCATGCCGTCGGAAAGGGGTCCCGCCAGGTCCTCGAGCGAGGCCCAGAGGTAGAAGGTGCCCTCCGGCTGGCGGTCGATGCGCAGCCCCATCTCGCGGGCCCGGTCGATCATCAGGCGGCGCTTGATGGCGAAACGCTCGGTGATGGCGCGGGTCTCGGCGACCACCTCGTCGGCTTCGAGCAGGGGCACCGCGGCCCGCTGCAAGGGTCGGCTGCCGCCGCCGTCGAGGAAGGAGCCGGCGCTGCCCAGGGCGTCGATCACCGCCTTCGGCCCCACCGTCCAGCACACCCGCCAACCCGGGTAGCGCCAGTTCTTGGTCAGACCGTCGAAGATCACCACCGGATCGCGGTCCACGTCCTCGACGTAGCGCGCGGCGGAGACGATCGGCCCCGGCTCGTCGGGAGCCGTGCGCCAGCAGTAGTGCGAGTAGAACTCGTCGAGCAGCAGGGAGCAGTCCAGCCGCCGTGCGGTGTCCACCCAGGCCGCCAATTCGGAGCCGGAGATCAGGCGCCCCGTGGGGTTGGCCGGGTTCGACAGCAGGATCGCCCCCAGGCCTCGGCCCATCACCTCGCGCTCGAGCTTGGCCACCGAGAACTCGTAGCCGCGCTCGCGGTCGAGCAGGATGGGGATGGGAGAGAACAGCCGGAAGATGTCCAGCAGCTCCTCGTAGGCGGTGTAGTCGGGCAGGAAGTGGCCCAGGTTGACGTTGCCCAGCACCGCCGCCGCCCGGGTCAGGGCGGAGCGCCCACCCCCCGAGATGGCGACGTTCTCGGCGCTGTACTGCGAGGGCAGACCGCGCCGGAACAGGCGGTTGTACAGGCCCGCCACGGCCTCACGCAGCTCGGGGATGCCGGCGACGGGTGCGTAATCGTGGTCGGTGGGGTCGATGGTCACCGAGGTGCGGCGCTCCGGCGCCCCGGGCAGGGGGCCGGTCTCGGGCTGGCCCTGGCCGAGGTTGGCCCAGTCGGTGGCGCCGAGGTCGAAGCCCCGTTTGCGGGCCTGGGCCGTGACGTAGATGACGCCGGTGCGCGGCACCTGGCGGAAGGCGGAAATGGTTGCCGTCGGCTCGACGGCCAGCTCGGTTCGCATCGGTCCTCACCCTGGGCCGGCTGGGCCCGTTCCTAGCCTTATGCGCCCTGGCGGGCAAGACGGGACGGTTCCCTTCCGCCCACGGGTCCGGTAGCCTATCGAGCCACGCTGATCCTCCCGCCCGCAGCTCACCCGGGCGCTCGAGAAAGGGACCCCATTTGACCGTGCTCGCTACCACGCTCGCGCTCGCCGAGCCTCAGGCCTCCCCCCGCGCCCTCGGCACCATGGTCTCGGGCCTGGTCGGCTCGGAGATCCTCCGCATCGCCGGGGAGGTCCGCGCCCTGCGCGAGGCCGGCAAGCCCGTCCTCGACCTGACCGTCGGTGATTTCTCCCCGACCCAGTTCCGCATCCCCCGTGACCTCGAGGAGGGCATCGCTCGCGCCCTCGCCTCTGGCCAGACCAACTACCCCCCGTCGGACGGCTTGAAGGAGCTGCGCGAGTCGGTGCGGAAGTTCTACGGCGAGGTCCTGCACCTCGATTACCCGCTCGAGGGGGTGCTGATCTCGGGCGGCGCCCGGCCGCTGATCTTCGGCACCTACCTGACCGTGCTCGACCCCGGCGACGTCGTGGTCTACCCCACTCCGTCCTGGAACAACAACCACTACACCCACCTCGCCGGCGCCCGCGGCGTCGCCGTGCCCACCCGGCCGGAGAACGGCTTCCTGCCCACCGCCGAGGAGCTGGCGCCCCACCTGTCCGAGGCCCGCCTGCTCGCGCTCAACAGCCCCTTAAACCCGGCCGGCAGCGGCTTCCGCCGCGAGCAGCTGGCGGCCATCGCCCAGCTGGTGTTGGACGAAAACCGCCGCCGCGGCCCCGGCGCGCGGCCCCTCTTCCTGCTCTACGACCAGATCTACTGGCTGATCGCCGCCGACTCGGCGCCGCACGAGACGCCCGTCGACCTGGTGCCCGAGGTGGCGCCCTACACGGTGTTCATCGACGGCATCAGCAAGGCCTTCGCCGCCACCGGCCTCAGGGTGGGCTGGGCGGTGGGCCCGCCCTACCTGATCTCGCGCATGCGCGACCTGATCGGCCACGTCGGCGCCTGGGCGCCCAAGCCCGAGCAGGTGGCCACGGCCGAGATCTTGCGCGACACCGCCCGCGTGCGCACCCTGACCGGCGCCATCCGAAACGGTATCGACGCCCGCCTGGGCGAGCTGCACCGCGGCCTGATGCGGCTCGAGGAGCAGGGCCTGCCGGTCTCCCACCTGCCGCCGGCGGGCGCCCTCTACCTCTCGGCCCGCTTCGACTTGATCTCCCAGCTGGGCGACAACCGCGCCATCCGCAAGCTCCTGCTCGACGAGGCCGGGTTCGCCGTGGTGCCCTTCCACGCCTTCGGCTCGGCCGCCGACAACGGCTGGTTCCGGCTCTCGGTGGGGGCGATCGGCGTCGAGGAGATCGCGCCGGCCATCGAGAGGGTGGGACAGGTGCTCGCCAGCCGTGCTTGAGCCCGCCTCGCCCCCGCCGCAGCTTGCAGAGGCCGAGAGGCTCGCGCGGCGCTGGCGGGGGCTGGCCCTCCTCTTCCTCGGCACTACCCTGCTCGCCGCGGGCTTCGCGGTCTGGATTTCGACCCTCCACGAGGTGCCAGCCACTTCGGGCAGGCCCTCCCCCGAGGTGCCAGCCACTTCGGAGACGCCCCCACCGCCACCCCCTCCTCCCGAGCTACGCCTCGAGCCGGCGGCCTTCTCGGACCTGCCCGGCTGGGCCGAGGACCGCCT
>JBIOYC010000224.1:0-20454 GCA_044869955.1 Thermoanaerobaculia bacterium
TCCGGTGCGGGCTCGCCCGCAGCACGGCGTCGAGCAGGTCATAGAGGGTGCGGCCGGGGCTGGTGCGCAGGCGAATCCGGTCCGGCGCCGAGCACTGCAGCTCGGGCGTGTCCTCGAGGATCGCGATGCGCTCCTCGGGGCAGAGCTGCGCCAGCTCAGCGAGCAGACTGTTGAGGAAGGTCGTCTTGCCGGTCCCGGTGCCACCGATCACCAGGAGGGTCTTGTGGTCGGCCAGCGCCCAGCGCAGCCTCTCGGCTTCCCGGGCCGGCAGGAAGCCCTGAGCCACCAGCTCGGCGAGAGACACCACCTCCTGCGCCGGCTTGCGCAGCACGAAGACGGGCGAGGCCACCACCGGCGGCCGGAAGCCCTGAAGCCTCCCTGCCCGCCCCGGCAGCTCGGCTGCGAGCATGGGGTTCTCCGGCCCAAACGCCACCCCCACCGCCGAGGCCACGGCGTTCAAGAAGATCTCGACCTGCTCGGGCGAGATCCCCACCTCGGTCGGCCCTCGGCCCAGCTCCCGGCTGTCCACCCAGAGGCGGCCATCCCCCTCGACCGTGTAGAGCTCGGTGACGGACGGGTTCGTCAGCTTGTGAACCGCGTCGACCCCGAGCGGACGGAAGAGGAGGGAGTTGCTCAGTAGCCCCGGAGCCGCGGCCATAGCACGCGCTCCCGGAGCTCGCTAAACTCCCCTTCCAGAAGGCCCTTCCGGGCGCCGTGATACCCCGGTGTTACCTGGGTGCCCACCCCGCCGGTCCCGAAGACCCCTGAAACAGTCCGAAGTGCTGTTCCCGAAATTTTCCGATTCTGGGGTAACACCGGGGTAACACCGAGCACGAGCTCGCCTGATTCGGGGTGATCACGCCTGGCACTGCATGGCGAACGCAAACCACTGCAAAAGAGTAGGTTGTGGTCGTTTCGACCCTGTGGTCTAAAGCCGTTCGAAGCACTGACCGCGCAGCCTCCGGAGCTGTAGGTCAGAGGTTCGAATCCTCTAGGGCGCACCACTCCAGTTTCCCCCCTGCCACGAGATCAGCTCGCTGCGAGCGGGCGCCACATCGGCATCTCCACGGAGGATGGTGCCCGGTGGTTCCCTGGGGGTTCGTCGGGAGTCCAGATGCCCCATTCTCGGGCCTACCCGAGCGCGGAGCAGTGGTATACTCAGGACTCACAGGATTCTCGAAAGCTCTAACTTCAGGTACATAGTTGCATATTGCGCTGGGTAAGACCAGGGAGGGTCTCCATGTCTGCATCCCGTCTGCGTCAACCGTTCCCGCTCTCCAGGTCTCTGGTCCTGGCCGCACTGGCGTCGTTCGCGGTCGTCGCCGCTGCTCACGCCGCCCCCAATCTGACGATCGAGCCGCTCACCTGGAACGTCGTAGGGCTCGACAGCAACGACGTCACGGCTGGCCCGAACCAGTTTCCCATCGGCGCCCGGGTCTGCAACACCGGTGATGCCGCGGCAACCAACGTGACGTCGAGCTTCCTCTGGAGCCCCGCCGGCGTCGACCCCTATCTAAACCTTCGCCCCGGCACCCTGAGCAGCCACGTCGGCGCCAACGCGGTGCCGAGCCTGGCGGCCGGCGATTGTCGCGACTTCTACTACGAGGTCGAGGTGACCCGTGACGCCGGCGCCTACGACTACACCCGGAATTACACCATCACAGCCACCGCTGACACCCTCGGCACAGTCAGCACGCCGTCGCCCCGCGAGCTCTACGTCGAGCATCTGGTGTCGCAGTCGCGAAACACCGTCTTCGACATCAAGCTGGACGGCGTCTCGATTCCGGCCGGCGGCACCATGGCGCTGGTGGTGGGCGAGACCTACACCATCGAGCTCGTAGCGGCCACTGCCACCAACGGTTACGAGCAGCTCGAGACCTTCGTCAACTTCCCGAACACCATCTTCAAGACACTTTCGGTGGAGAGCCTCTACACCGCCGACACCTCGCCGTTCGTGCCAAACCCCAACGACAAGCTCTACGGCGACGCCTGCAACTGGGAGAACGACCCCAACAGCCCCAACTACCGAGCCTGCCTGGGCGTCGGCAAGGTGGGCGGAGGGATCAACGTCACCTACGAGGTCGAGATCCTGCAGATTCCCGGTCCGCCGCTCGTCAATCCGGAGCCACTCAGCAGCCTGATCTACGACTTCTCCGGCAGCTCCTATCATTACAATGCCGACTACAGCACCAGCGCTCGATTCGCCGCGGTGGTCGACCCGACGACACTGACCTTGAGCAAGGGTTTCAACCCCGACCCGACCAACGCCGGCGGCGTTTCCGTCCTGACCTTCACGATCAGCAATCCCAACCTGGCGCCGATTGGCGGGGTCAACTTCACCGACACCTTCCCCACCAGCCCTGGCGCCATGGTGGTCGCCAACCCGACCGGCGCCACGACCTCGGGATGCGGCACACCGACGTTCGCTCCGATCGCCGGCGCTGGATCCATCTCCTTCAGCGATGGCACGGTGGCGGCCAGCGGCACCTGCACGATCAACGTCAACGTCACCGTGCCGGTGACCGGCACCTACACCAACACCACTTCGAACCTGTTCGTTGGCACGACCGATACCGGCAACGCTGCGACCGCGACACTCACTGCCAACGCGACACCCCCGGCACCGCCGCCGGTGTGCGGTCAACCGCTGGCGTTGTGGAACTTCCCGACACCGGTCAACGTCAGCGCGCCGGCGCCCGCGCCGCTGCCTGATACCACCGTCGCCGCGTCCGCTGCGCCAGGTGCCGGACTGGCGCCGATCGAGAGCGCGCAGGACCACACCGTGGTACCGGCGGGAACCGTGTCGTGGGGCTCGGACGGCAGCTTCACGCCCGGAGCCTTCGATACCGCCAACAACGAGTACTTCGAATTCGCGATCGACACCACCGGTGTCAGCGCCGTCGACCTGAGCTTCTGGGCCCGCCGCACCAACAACGGTCCTCGCCAGATGCTGGTGTACTTCGGTACCTCGGCGTCGCCGCCGGGCACCTTGCACACCACCCTGGGCAACCCGCCGACGACCGAGTTCCCGTCGGCTCAGAACACCTGG
The DNA here is from genome assembly GCA_044869955.1 of Thermoanaerobaculia bacterium. Taxonomy (GTDB): domain Bacteria; phylum Acidobacteriota; class Thermoanaerobaculia; order Multivoradales; family SZUA-115; genus CALMKX01. The sequence continues at coordinate 3,050 of JBIOYC010000224.1, forward strand.
GAGTCCTCGGGCACCTTGAGCTTCGTCAGCGGTCTCAACGGCTCGGGCCTGACCTATTTTCGGATCTTCGGCGCCCAGTCGAACAACGACGTGCCGGGCTCGGACCTCTATCTCGACGACGTCCTCTTCACCGGGTGCAAGTCGCCGCTGCCGCCAACCCTGAGCAAGAGCTTCTCGCCCAGCCCGGTGGCGGTCGGCGCCAGCTCGACGCTCAGCTTCACGGTCACCAACCAGAACCCGACCCTCCCAATGACCGGGATCGCCTTCACCGACGTCTTGCCGGCCGGGCTCACCGTGACCACCGGCTCGAACGCCCAGTGCGGCGGCACCCTGAGCCGCACCGCCCCGGACACTCTCTCCTTCACTGGCGGCAGCCTGGCCGCTGGCGCGTCGTGCCTGATCACCGCCACGGTCACGGCCACAACCGCCGGCCCTCATCAAAACGTCAGCGGCTTCGTGTCGTCGACGGAGGGCGGCACCAACACCGAGCCGAGCGGAATCGCCGCGGCGTCGCTCACCGCGGTGCTGCCACCGGCGATCGACAAACAGTTCTCGCCCAACCCGGTGGTCGCCGGGGGGGTCTCCACCTTGACCTTCGTGATCATCAACCCCAACCAGGACGAGCCGCTTTCCGGCGTCGCCTTCAGCGACACCTTCCCGCTCGCCCCGAGCGCCATGGTCGTGGCGACCACGCCAGCGGCGACCACGTCCGGCTGCGGCGCTCCCACTTATGCGCCGAGCGCGGGCGATCCCGGGGTCAGCTTCACCAACGGCACCCTCGCTGGCGGCGGCATCTGCGTGGTCACCGTCGACGTCACGGCGTCGGTCGCCGGCTCCTACCCGAACACCACGAGCTTGGTCTCGCACGTGATCAACGCCGCGACCGTCAACGGCAACAGTGCGTCGGACACGCTGGTGATGAGCGCACCCAACCCGAACATCGCCCTGCTCAAGCTGGTCGGCCCGACGGCCGCGGGGCCCTGGTCGCCGTTCCTCGGCCTGCCAGCCGGTGACAACGTCTTCTATCGCTTCGTGGTCGAGAACACCGGCGATGTGCCGCTCGCCAACGTCACCGTCAGCGACCCACCGCTCCTGCCCGATCCGTCGTGCACCTGGCCCGACCCGCTGCCGGTCGCCTCGCCTACGGCCGACCCCACCGCGGAGTGCGTGCTCGGCCCCATCTCGGCGCTCGCAGGCACTCATCCCAACACCGCCACGGCGAGCGGTGAGTACGGCGCCGAGACACCCATGGACGGCTCGACCGCGACCTACGGCACCACCGAGCTGACACTGGCCAAGAGCGCCTCGCCCGGCACCTACGCCGCCGCCGGCGAGGTGATCAGCTACAGCTTCCTGGTCACCAACACCGGGGACGCCCCACTGGCCGGCCCGGTGACGATCGACGACGACCGAGCGACGGACGAAAGCTGCCCAGCCGTCACCACGGTGGGCGACGGCGACACGTTCCTCGACCCGGGCGAGAGCATCACCTGCACCGCCACGTACACCATCACCGCTGCCGACGTGACCGCCATGTCGGTCACCAACCTCGCCACCGCGACCGCCGATGGGGTCGACTCGAACACCGACAGCGAGACCGTGGTCCTGCTGGCTCCCGGCCTGTCGTTGACCAAGGATGGCGTGCTCGACATGTCGGTGGTGCCGCCCGGCGGGGTCGCCAACGTCGGGGACGAGGTCGACTACACCTTGACCGCCACCAACACCGGCAACACCACCTTGACCGGGGTGTCGATCAGCGATCCACTGCTGCCCAGCCTCAGCTGCATCCCGGCCCAGCCCGCGACTCTCGCGCCCGCGGCCACCCTGGTCTGCACCGGCACCTACGTCTTGACCCAGGCGGACATCGACGCCGGAAGCCGCACCAACACGGCAACCGCCGACAGCGATCAGACGGAGCCCACGTCGACCCCCGACGACGAGCCGATCCCCCAGGTCGCGAGCCTCGTGCTGACCAAGACCGGTACCTTGAACGACGCGGTCGTTGCGCCCGCCGGCGTGGCCGATCCGGGGGACACCATCACCTACGGCTTTGCAGTGACCAACACCGGCAACGTGACCGTGACCAACATCGCCGTGACCGACCCACTGCTACCGGGGCTGGTGTGCACCATCGCCTCTCTGGGCCCGGGAATCACCACGAGCTGCTCGGCGAGCAACAACGTCTACACCTTGACGTCGGGTGACATCACCGCCGGGGTTCGCCTCAACACGGCAACCGCCGTCGGGAGCGGCCCCTCCGGCGACGTGAGCGACAGCGACGACGAGAGCGTGCCGCTGGCGGCGGCGCCCGTCGTCGATGCGGTCAAGTCGAGCAGCTTCTCGCCGGTCAACGACCTCGACGGCAGTGGCGACCTGAGCCCTGGTGACACCCTGGAGTACACCCTCGTGATCACCAATTCTGGTCCGGTCGCCGCACAAGCGGTCGTGCTCACCGACACTCCGGACCCCAACACCGACCTGGTGGTCGGCACCGTGGTCACCTCGCAGGGTACGGTGGTCAGCGGCAACGGAGCCGGCGACACTACGGTCACCGTCGACCTCGGAGACCTCCCGGCGACGAACGGCCAGGCGACGATCACCTTCCTGGTGTCGATCCAGAGCCCGTTCCCGCCCGACGTCGACACGGTCTACAACCAGGGCACGGTGAGCGGCGACAACTTCACGCCGGTGCTCACCGACGATCCAGCGACTCCGTCGGACGACGATCCCACCACGGACGTGGTGGGTGTCCAGACGCCGATCGCAATCCCGACTCTCTCGGAGTGGGGTGCCGTGGTGCTCGCCATGCTCCTCGCCTGGGCCGCGTGGCGGCGTCTGCGCATCACGTCGGGGCCGGTGGCCTGATCAGGCTCTGAGCCGGCAAGGCGCCGTGGCGGCGGATCGGGCCGTGGCCGCCGCCAGGGGGTCTCGGCTGCGCGCTGCGCAGCTGGCTACTCCGCCATCTCGATCAAGAAGTCGTGGGTCAGGCTGGTCGGCATCAGGAAGCGGTACCTGCCCTGGTACTGGAAGACCGGCAGGTGGCGGCCGGTGTTGTGCTGGATGAGGTGGCGGGCGGCTCGCAGATCGCCCACCTCGAGGCGGACGCCGAGGATCCCCTCGCCCCTCTCGGCGGCGAAGTCCGCCACCAAGCCCGGGCCGTCCGGCTCGAGCAGCAGCACCTTGTTGTTGGCGTAGTGCACCTCGGCGCCGCGGCCGCCCAGGTAGTGCACCTTCTTGTGCCGGAAGCGCACTTCGAGCCCGAGACCCTCATAGAAGGCGATCGCCGCGTCGAGATCGGCCACCACCAGGAACAGGGCGTCGATCCTCTCCGCCGTGTTGGCATGGGGACGCGGAGCCACGGCGGGGAAGTCGGTGAACATCTGCTGGATCTGGGCCTCGTCGTAGTCGAGGAAGAAGATCGAGTTGTCGGGGCCCACCACCGTGGTCAAGATGATCGAGTACCAGAGGGGCGTGAGGCCGAGCACCTCGCCGGTCGATTCGATGGTGAGCGGGCCGGCCGGGATGGGGCCGACGTTGGGGTAGCCGGCGGCGGTCAGGAAGCTGATGGCCCCGGCGAAGTCCGCCACGTCGTTGCCATAGAACTTACCCCCCTGGTGGTTCTCGAGGAAGGCCAGGAATTGCGCGGTGAAGTCGTTGAGCTCGGTGAAGGCCAAGACCTCGAGGTAGGTCAGGTCGTCGAACCAGATCAGGCTGTTCTTGGCCCCGAGTGGCGACAGCAGGGCCGGGGTGAGGGAGAAGCCGAGCTGCTCCGAGAAGACGCCCCGGGCCGGCTCGAAGTCCTCGAGACGTACCAGCACCGCGGTGTGGTCGACCCCCTTGCCCGAACCCAGGTCCTGAGCGCCCAGAGGCCCCGTCCCAACTAGCGCCACGAGGGCCAGCGCTCCCCACGACACGATCGACCGGAGCAACCATGGCTTCATGGGCTTCATGTCTCGACTCCTGTTCGGCAGGCTTACTTGCGATGCAGCATAACATGGAGATATGGCGAAGTGGCTGCCCCAAGGCCGCTTGCCCAATCCTTTGTGCAGGTCGTGCTAGACTCCCCACGTTCTGCCGATGCTCAAGGAGGTGCTCGCGTGAAGAAGACACGCTCGATCTGGCTCCTGGCCTTGCTGGTCGCGGCCTCCCCCGCCCTCGCCGAGACCTTCACCATCAAGCTCAAGACCGGCGGGCAGTTCATCTCCCGTCATCAGCCTGAGACGGCGGCCTGGGACGACAGCACCGTCCTCGTCCTCGGAGACCAGGGCAACTGGATCGCCCTCGACCGCGGAGAGATCGAGAGCATCAGCTCGAGCGTGGAGTCCCGCGGCTTCGGTGTGCGCCTCGACACCAACACCATCTTCCTCGGCTGGTCGTCGAACGACGGCAATCTGCCGCCGGGTGAGGGCGAGTACGCGGACCAGCTGCCTCAGGAGCAGAGCAAGACCACCCAGCAGTTCGTCGACCCCGAGGACTTTGGCAAGACCGGCGTGCCGGTCTACTTCGGCGTCACCTCGTCGTCGCGTGGTGGCAACGTCCCTCAGGGCGGTGACGGCAGCAATCTCCAAGGCGTGCCGCTGGAGCAGCCCGTGAGCCGGCCGGCGACCACGACCCCGCCGAGCAGCACCAGCAATCAGTAGCGTGTACGGCCGGCGCGCCCGGGAGCGGGCCTCACCCCTGCGCGCGGCGGATCTCGCTCGACGTCTCTTCACTCTCCTCGCCGCCCTCGCGCTCGCCGGTTGCCCCGGCGAGCTGGCGGAGCGTGCGCCCGAGAGAGTAGTCGCCCTCGCGCCGTCGAACGTCGAGATCCTGTTCGCGCTGGGGCTGGGTGACCGGCTGGTGGGGGTCGGCGACTACGCCACCTATCCCCCCGCGGCGGCGGCCCTGCCCAAGCTCGGTGGCCTCTACAACCCGAACCTCGAAGCCCTCGCCGTCCTCGAGCCGGACCTGGTGGTGCTGCTCGAGAGCGAGAAGGACCTGGCCGGCCGCCTGGGCGCTCTCGACATCCCCACCGTCACCGTTGACAGCGACTCGCTCGCCGACACCGAGGCGGCCTTCCGCACCCTCGCCGAGCGGCTGGGAGTCGCCGCGCACGGCGAGGAGGTGATCGCCACCTGGAAGGAGGCCCTGGCACCGCGGCCGCTACCCTCGGGCGCTCCGGCGCGGGTGCTGATCTCCCTCGACCGCCCCCCGGGCCGGCTGGCTGAGCTCCTCTCCGCCGGTCCTGGGAGCTTCCACGCCGAGCTGCTCGAGCGGCTGCGGGCCACCAACCTGCTCACCGACGCGGCATCGGCCTTCCCGCGGGTGGGTCTCGAGACGATCTTCGCCCGCGGGCCGGAGGTGATCCTGGAGATCGCCGGCGACGAGCGAACTCCCGCCGAGCGAGAGGCCCTGGTGGCGGACTGGGCGGCCTTTCCTCAGATCCCCGCCGTTGCCGCCGGGCGCATCTACGTCATCGCCGGCAGCCACACCGTGGTCCCGGGCCCCCGATTGCCGCAGCTCTACGCCGAGATGGCCGAGGCCCTGAGACGAGCCACGGAACGGGGAACGGGAGGTCCGCCCTGACCAGCCCGCCGCTCATGACCGCCCGGGGCCTCACCTGGCACCCAGGAGGCAAGCCGGTGCTCGGTCCCCTGGACCTCGACGTCCACGCCGGGGAGTGCCTCGCCCTGGTGGGGCCGAACGGCGCCGGCAAGACCACCCTGCTGCGCCTGCTCGCCGGGCTGATCGAGCCCACGGCGGGCTCCCTCGCCTTCGCCGGTGAGCCCTATCGCCGCTTCACCCGCCGGGCCTTCGCGGCGCGGGTGGCCTACGTGCCGCAGATCCGGCCGGCGCGGGTGCCCCTCTCGGTGCGGGAGGTGGTGCTCCACGGCCGCTACCCGCACCTGGTGGGCCCCGCTGCCTCACCCCGCGAGGCGGACTTCGAAGCCGTGGCTCGGGCCCTCGCCACCACCGCCATCGAGCACCTCGCCGACCGGCCCCTCGACGAGCTGTCGGGCGGTGAGCGGCAGGCGGCCTACATCGCCGCCGCGCTGGCGCAGGAATCTCCCGTGCTGGTGCTCGACGAGCCCACCACGTTCCTGGACGCCGGCCATCAGCGCGAGGTCTGCGCGCTCCTGGCGCGGCTCCACCGCGAGGTGGGGCAAACCGTGGTGCTGGCGAGCCACGACCTCAACTTCGCCTCGGCGGTGGCCGATCGCATGGTGGCCCTGGTCTGCGGCACCCTCTCCGCCGACGGCCCACCGGCGGAGATCCTCACCCCCGAGCGGCTGGCCGGGCTCTTCGGCGCGCCCTTCGAGGTCGTCCGCGGGGGACCGAGGCCGGTCACTCTGGTGCGTCTGGCGCCATGAGCACCCGCCCCCAGACCTGGCGAAGTCCGGGCAAGAGGCCTGGGTTCGTGCTCGCCGGCCTCGCCGTCGGGTGGCTCGCCGCCCTGGCGGTGGCGACGCTGCTGGGCAGCCAGCCGCTGCACTTGGGCGCCGCCCTCGCCGGAGATGGCAAGGAGGCGATCATCCTCTGGCAGCTGCGCCTGCCGCGGGCTTTGCTGGGTCTGCTGGCCGGGTCGGTGCTTGCCGCCTCGGGGCTCGCCTTCCAATCGCTGTTCCGGAACGCTCTGGCCGAACCGTACACCCTGGGGGTAGCGGGGGGGGCAGCGCTAGGAGCGGTCTTGGCGCTCGCGGCGAAGGTGCCCGGGGGCCTGCTGGGAGTGGGAGTGGCCTCTTTCCTGGGCGCCCTCGCTGCCACGGCCATCGTGGTGGGGCTTTCGTTCTCCCGCCAGGGCGGCGAGGTCTCGACCCTCCTGCTCGCCGGCGTGGCGGTGTCAGTGTCGACTTCGGCGCTGATCCTCTTCGTGCAGTACTTCTCGGATCCCAATCGCACCTTCCAGATCGTGCGCTGGATGATGGGTGGCCTGGCGGTGGTGGGCTACCGCGAGGTGCTGTGGCTGCTGCCCTGGGCCCTGGGGCTCGCCCTGCTGCTCGGCGCCCACCGCTGGGAGCTCAACCTCCTGCTCACCGGCGAGGAAACGGCGGCCGCCCGCGGGGTGGACCTCTCGCGGCTGCGCCTGCTGGTGTTGGGCGGGGTCTCCCTCGCCGTGGGCGCCCTGGTGGCGGTGGCCGGGCCGATCGGCTTCGTGGGCCTGATCGTGCCCCACGCCGTGCGCTCGCTGGTCGGCCCCGACCAGCGACACCTGCTGCCCGGCTGCCTGCTCGCCGGGGGGATCTTCCTCGCCCTCTCGGACCTCGGCGCCCGCACCGTGGCGAGCCCCACCGAGCTGCCCGTAGGCATCCTCACCGCCGCCGCGGGCGGGCCGTTCTTCCTGTGGTTGCTGTTCACGCGGCGGCGAAGCTGAGGACACCCTGTTATCGTCCGCGAACGACCATGAGCACTCTCCTCTACCGCGTCAGTCCCGAGGGATTCTTCGCCGCCACGGACGACGAAGGGCAGGCCCGAATGCTCTTCTCGGACCCCTTCGAGACCCGACCCGGGGGCTGGGAGCTGGGGCGCCCGGTGGACGTGGCTCGAGAGGGGCTGCTGGTGCCCGTGGTACCGGGAAAGATCGTGGGCATCGGCCGCAACTACCGCGACCACGCGGCCGAGCTGGGCAACCCCATGCCGCCCGAGCCGCTGATCTTCCTCAAGGCGCCGACGTCGGTCATCGGTCCGGGAGCGCCGATCCTGCTCCCTCCCGAGAGCGAGCGGGTGGAGTTCGAGGGCGAGATCGCCGTGGTGGTGAGCTCCCGGCTCACGCGGGCGAGCGCCGACGAGGTGCGCACCGGCGTGCTGGGCGTCACCTGCGCCTGCGACGTCACCGCCCGCGACCTGCAGAGGAAGGACGCCACCTTCGCCCGCGCCAAGTCCTTCGACACCTTTTGCCCACTAGGACCGGCGATCTGGGTCCACCCCGATCTCGAGGACCTCGCCGTCGTGACTCGCGTCAACGGCGAGGTGCGCCAGCAGGGTCACGTGCGGGAGATGAGCTGGGGGATCGTCGAGCAGCTAGTGTACGTGTCGCGGATGATGACGCTCGAGCCCGGCGACGTGGTGCTCACCGGCACGCCGGCCGGGGTGGGCCCTCTCGTCGACGGCGACCGGGTGGAGGTGGAGATCCCCGGGCTGGGGGTGCTCGCCAGCCCGGTGCAGGCGATGCGCTGAGCGGCGCTCGAAGCCGAGGGCTCAGGACGACCGGCGGCCACCGCCCCAGGCGGCCAGGATCGCCCCGCCGACCACCATGGCGACCCCTGCGGCCGTGGGGATCTCGATCTTCTCTTCCTTCTTGAGCTCGATCCCGACCTTGCCGATCGACAGGTCTTTCCGCTTCTTGGTGTAGGTGAAGCCGCCGGAGACCAGCGCCCAGATGCCGGCCGCGACCAGCAGGATGCCCAGGAACCGCAGGAAGTTCTTCACGCTCGCGTCCTCCGTATCGAAGGCCGGAATATAGCAGTCACCATTTCCGCTATCCTCGACGACGATGAAGCCCTGGGAGCTCGCCCGTGCGGAGGCCCTCTTCTCGCACCGCCTGCTGCACCTAGAGCGCCACCACCTGCGCCGCCCAGGCGGCGAGCGCGAGGCCCTGGTGGTGCGCACTGCAGACTGGGTGAACGTCATCCCCCTGCTCGCCGACGGCCAGGTGCTGCTGGTACGCCAGTGGCGCTTCGGCATCGCCGCCCCCACCCTCGAGATCCCCGGCGGCATGATCGAGGGCGAGGACGACCAGGTGGCCGCCGAGCGCGAGCTGGTAGAAGAGACCGGCTACCGGGCCCGCACCTGGCGGCGACTCGGCGAGCTGCACCCCAACCCCGCGATCCAGGGCAACCGCATCACCACCTGGCTGGCCACCGATCTCGAGCAGGTGGGGGAGGCCGAAGGGGACGGCGAAGAGGAGATCTGCGTCGAGACGGCGCCGCTGGCCGAGATCCCCAGCCTGATCGCCCGCGGCGAGATCACCCACTCTCTGGTGGTGGCGGCCTTCTACCTGCTGGGGCTATCATGGCCTGAGCCATGAAGATCTCAACCCGTGGGGAGTACGGAATCCGGGCCATGCTCTACATCGCCATGCACGGCGAAGAGCGGCCGGTGACCAGCCACGAGATCGCCGGCCACCAGGCGATCCCGGAGCCCTACCTGCGGCAGATCCTCGCCCTGCTTTCCAAGGACCGGCTGATTCACTCCAACCGCGGACCCCAGGGCGGCCACGCTCTCGGCCGGCCGGCGGACAGTATCTCCCTGCGTGACGTCCTGGTGACCCTGGAAGGGCAGACCACCTCGGTGGACCAGATCCTCTCTCTGCCCTGTGCCATCGACATCGGCACCGAGTACTGCGCCATCCGCGAGGTGCTCCTCGAGGTGCGCGAGGCGGTGGAGCGCATCCTCAGCGGGGTGACCCTGGCCGATCTCGTGGCCCGCCAGCGGCTGATCCTCGACCAGAAGATCCACGTTCCGTTCTTCCCCCAGAATCCCTGCTTGCCCGTGCTCAATGACTGACCGCCGCCTGGTTTTCGCGGCCCTCGGTGCCCTCGCCTTCGCCGCCTGCGGTGGGGACAAGGTGCCCCCGCGAGCTCCAGCGCCGGAAATCCGCATCACCGAGGAGCACCCCGTGGATTCGCCCGGACGGGCGATGTTCGAACCGGAGATCGCTGCCAATCCTCTCGCTGACCGACCTTCCCAGCCTTCGCAGACAAAATAGCTGACGAAACGCTCGACTTGTCAGCTATAAGGCGCCTAGAATCAGGCGAATACGGCGGACAGAATCGAGGACATTCCGGGTGACACTGTTCCGACGCTACCTGACCAGTCACCCCTGGATCACGTTCCGGGCGGATCTCAGCAAGGCCCCCGTGAGCCTGTGGCTCCTCTTGGGCGAGGCGCGTTCGAAGTGTGAGCACGTGGCGGGAGTGCCGCTGCCCTTGACCGTGTCCCAGGAGCTCTACCGGATGTTCCTGGCCAAGGGTGTCCACAGCACCACCGCCATCGAGGGCAACACGCTCTCGGAGAAAGACGTGCTCCAGCACCTGGCCGGTCGGCTGGAGGTGCCTGAGTCCCAGGAGTACCAGGTTCAAGAGGTCGACAACCTGGTTCGAGCGTTCGACGAGATCACGGTGGAGATCCGGCGCAGCGGGCCCTCCGACCAGCTGACCCCCGCCAAGATCCAGCGGTGGAACGAGCTGATCCTCCAGGATCTGCCCCTGGCACCGGAGGTGGAGCCCGGCAAGCTTCGGCGCCACGAGGTGACAGTGGGGCGCTATCTCGGTGCGCCCCCGGAGGATCTCGGGTTCCTCCTCGAGCGGATGTGCGCCTGGCTCAACGAATCCGAGATCGACGTCCAGGGCGATCTCCGACTTGGTGGGGTGATCGTCCGGGCCGTCCTGGCCCATCTTTACCTCGCCTGGATCCATCCATTCGGCGACGGCAACGGTCGGACGGCGCGGCTGGTCGAGTTCTTCTTGTTGGTCAACGCCGGGGTTCCCGATCCATCTGCACATCTTCTCAGCAATTATTACAACAAGACGCGCAGCCTGTACTACCAGGAGCTGGACTACGCCAGCACATCTCATGGCGACGTGGTGCGGTTCATCCTCTACGCCGTCCGAGGCTTCGTCGAAGAGCTTCGCGAGCAGCTGGCGACGATCCGCGACCACCAGTGGTCGCTGGCCTGGAAGGACTACGTCGCCACCCGATTTCTGGGCGACGACTCCAAGAATGCCGTCCGCCGCCACGCCCTCCTGTTGGGACTTTCGGAACGGGCCGACCGGGTGCCGCGAGTTGCGATGGGGCTGGTCGATCCTCGAGTAGCTCGGCTCTACGCACAGGTCTCCGAGAAGACCCTCGACCGCGATCTCGACTGGCTGGTCCAAGAGGATCTGGTCGAGCGCACTGCTGAGGGCTTCCGTGCCCGCCGTGAGGCGATCCTGGCCTTCCTGCCCCGGACTTGGCCGAAGACAGTTTGACCGTCAGCTTGTACCAAACACGAACAAGCGTTGCGCCGCCGGAGGCCAACCTGGTACACTCCGCCCGGCTCGCGCAGCGGGCCACGGCGGCGGCCCCGGAGCAACGGGACGCCCCTTCGACCCTCAGGACTGGCTGATTCGAGTCCTGGCTCCCCATGACGAACGAGGAAGAAAAGCGCTCCGGCTGGTTGCGCCTCGCCTCGGTCGGCACCGAGCTCGCGGCCGCGGTCGTAGGGCTCACGCTGCTGGGATACGCGGTCGACCGCCACTACGGCACGACGCCCTGGGGAGTGGTGACGGGAGCGCTCCTGGGCATCGTCGGTGGGATGTACAACTTCCTGCGGGCGGCCCTCGCCGAGAGCCGGCGGGCGGCGGAGGAAGCGGCAGAGATGAAGGAACGCGGCGAGCCGGACGATCGTGAGCGCTCCTGAGGAAAGCCACCCGCGGGGCTATCTGCGCTTCGCCCTGGTGGTGCTGGCGACCGCGATCGGGCTGGGCGCCGTGGGCTGGCTGGCGGCTTCGCGCTGGGGGGGAATCGAGACCCAGACCGCCTGGCTCGCCGGCCTAGGTGCCAGCACCCTCGCCTCGCTGGTCGGAGGCGTCGCGGTCGCCCGGGCAGCGGCCAAGCCGGCCCGGGAGCGGGTGACGGGGATGCTCGCCTCGATGGCTTTGCGCTTCCTGGCGGCTTTGGTGGCCATCGGCACTGTGCTGGCTTTCGGCAGCTTCCGCACGACGCCGCTCTTGATCGGGTTCGCGGTGGGTTACCTGGTGCTCCTGGCACCGGACGGTTGGTACGCTCGGCGGGTCCTCCAGGGCCCGCCCTCTCGAGGAGGGTAAGGATGGCCGCAGCCGGCTCCGAGGGTTCGAACCCCCTCGGTCACATCGTTCAGCACCCACTGGTCGAGACTCCCGCCGACTTCGGGCTGCTCACCCCCAAGGGTGTCGTCACCCTGCTCTCCGATCAAATCGTGATGTTGATCCTGGCCGGCATCCTGTTGGCGGTGGTGATCCCCCTGGCCGTGCGCAAGCGGCGGTCGAAGGACGGCGTCGGTGCCCTGGTGCCGATCGGGTTCGGCAACATGATCGAGGCGGTCTGCTCCTACCTGCGCAAAGAGGTCGCCGAGCCAAACCTCGGCCCCCACACCGACCGCTTCATCAAGTTCATCTGGAGCACCTTCTTCTTCGTCCTGACCGTCAACCTGCTCGGCATCGTGCCGATCGCAGCCGTCACCCCCCTCTTCGGCACCCACATCGGCGGCACGGCCACCGGCAACATCTTCGTCACCGGCATGCTGGCCCTGATCACCCTCAGCATGATGGTGGTCAACGGCCTGCGCCTGGGCGGAGTGGCCTACCTGAAGCACTTCAATCCGGGGCCGGCCTGGATGGCGCCCCTGATGGTGCCCCTCGAGGTCTTCGGCACCCTGCTCAAGGCGGTGGCGCTCGCCATTCGTCTGTTCGCCAACATGATCGCCGGCCACATCCTGCTCGCCGTGCTCCTGGGCTTCATCCTCACCGTCGGCCAGTCGAGCACCGTCGGCGGGCTGGGGATCGCCCTCCTGGTGGTGCCGATGAGCGTGGCGATCAACCTGCTCGAGATCTTCGTCGCCTTCCTGCAGGCCTTCATCTTCACCTTCCTGACCACCCTGTTCATCGGCATGTCGGTGAACGTCCATCACGATCACGAGGAGCACGCTCACCACTGAGTGTGGGGGCGCTACGACCCCAATCCGGAGGCCGGCCCGCTCGGCCGCTTGGAGGAGAGAACGCAATGCGCAACATGACCGAGAAGCTCACCGTCAAGTCGCTCGTCAAGCTCGCGGCCGTCGCCGCGGTGGCCGTGGCCGCCCCGTCGGTGCTCGCGGAGGGTGACGCCGCTACCGCTTCCAACGCTCTCGGCTGGCTGGGCGGCGCCATCGGCGCCGGCCTCGCCGTGATCGGCGGCGGCCTGGGCGTGGGCCGCATCGGCGGCTCGGCGGTGGAGTCGATCGCCCGGCAGCCCGAGGCGGCCGGCCAGATCTCGACCGCCATGATCATCACCGCCGCCATGGTCGAGGGCGCCGCCCTGTTCGGCGTCGTCGTCGGCATGCTGGCTGTCCTCAAGTAAGCGACATGAGGACCTCCAAGAGCCTCCTGCTCCTGCTGCTCGCCGCGCCGGCTCTGGCGTCCGGCGCCGAGGCCAGCAGCCCCTTCGCGGGCGACCTCGGCAATGCCTTGTGGACGCTCGTCATCTTCGGCATCGTCCTCTTCGTCCTCGGCAAGTTCGCCTGGGGCCCGATCTTGAAGGGCTTGCAGGACCGCGAGGACTTCATCAAGAAGTCCCTCGAGGACGCCAAGCGCGACCGCGACCAGGCCGAGACCCGGCTCAGGGAGTACGAGCAGCAGCTGCGCGAGGCCCGCGCCGAGGCGACGGCGATCGTTGAGGAGGGCCGGCGGGACGCCGAGGCGGCCAAGGCGCGCATCCTCGAGCAGGCCAAGGAAGAGTCCGGCCGCCAGATCGAGCGGGCCAAGCGGGAGATCGGCATCGCCCGGGACACCGCCATCAAGGAGCTCTACGCCCAGGCCGCGCACCTCGCCACCGACGTCGCCGCGCGGATCATCCGCCAGGAGCTGAAGTCCGAGGACCATTCCCGCCTGGTCAACGAGGCGATCGCCGACCTCGAGTCCGGCCGCGTCGCCCTCCGTCATTAGGCAGCCCATCATGGCCACCAACGTGTCCGAGAAGCTCCTGCCCTTGGCGCGCGTCTACGCGCGTTCGCTCTACTGGCTCGCTGCCGAGCGCGGTGCGACCGCGGACCTGCTCGACGAGCTCGCGGGCCTCGCCCGCCTGCTCGAGGAGCGCCCCGACCTCGCTGCTTTCTTCGCCAGCCCCCTGGCGCGCAGCGAGTCGCGGCAGGGTGTGATCGAGAAGGCCTTCCGCGGCAGGGTCTCCGACCTGCTGGTCGATGCTCTGCAAGTGATGAATCGAAAGGGCCGGTTGAGCCTGCTGCCGGCCGTCGCCGAGGTCTATCGCGACGAGGTGCGCCGCGCGAGCGGGCTGGTGGACGTACGCGTCACCTCCGCCGTGCCGCTCGGCTCCGGCCTGACCGAGCGGCTGCGTGCCGCCGCGGACCGGCTCACCGGCAAGAAGTGCCATTTGATCGAGGAGGTCGACCCGTCGCTACTCGGCGGTATGGTCCTGCGCATCGATGACCACAAGCTCGACTACTCCGTGGCGCGGGACCTCGAGAAGCTGTCGGCCGCTCTCGCCGAGCGGGCCTCCAAGGAGATCCTGAGCGGACGCACGGCCTTGGCCGAAGGCTAGCGCCCGGTCGAACTGACGAGAGGTTGGGGAAGAAGATGAAGTTCAAAGTCGATGAGATCTCCTCGGTCATCACCGAGGAAATCCGCCAATACCGCAGTGAGGTCGATCTCTCGGAGGTCGGCAAGGTCCTCGAGGTCGGTGACGGCATCGCCCGTATCTACGGCCTCGCCAACGCCATGGCCGGCGAGCGCCTGGAGTTCCCCAGGAGCGGCGCCCAGGGCCAGGTCTTCAACCTCGAGGTCGGCTCGGTCGGCGCCGTGGTGCTCGGCGACTACCTCGAGATCAAGGAGGGCGACGAGGTCCGCCGCACCGGCGAGCTGCTCTCCGTGCCCTGCGGCGAGGCCATGATCGGCCGCATCGTCGATCCCCTCGGCCGGCCGCTCGATGGCAAGGGGACGATCGAGACCCCGCACCGGCGGCCCCTCGAGTGGAAGGCTCCCGGCATCGCCCAGCGCCAGCCGGTGAACGAGCCCCTACAGACCGGCATCAAGGCCATCGACTCGATGATCCCCATCGGCCGCGGCCAGCGCGAGCTGATCATCGGCGACCGCAAGACCGGCAAGACGGCGATCGCCATCGACACCATCCTCAACCAGAAGGGTGGCGACGTGATCTGCGTCTACGTCGCCGTGGGCCAGAAGGAGTCGACGGTCGTCAGTCTGGTCGAGAAGCTGCGCGAGTACGGCGCGATGGACTACACCATCGTGGTCTCCGCCTCGGCCGCCGACCCGGCGCCGCTCCAGTACATCGCCCCCTACGCCGGCGCCGCGATGGCCGAGTACTTCATGTACGCTCAGGGTCGCGCCACCCTCTGCATCTACGACGACCTCTCGAAGCAGGCCGCGGCCTACCGCCAGCTGTCCCTGCTGCTGCGCCGCCCGCCGGGTCGCGAGGCCTACCCGGGCGACGTCTTCTACCTGCACTCCCGCCTGCTGGAGCGCTCGGTGAAGCTGCGCGAGGAGTACGCCGTGGTGCCCAAGGCCACCCCGGCCGACGGCCGTGACCGCTCGGCGGTGGTCAAGCACCCGCAGGGCCTCGCCGCCCCGGCCGAGCACCGGCCGGACGACGAGCTGGGCCTCTTCCACCGCCCCCACGGCGAGCACCGGGCCAAGGAGTGGCTGGCCTCCCTGCCCGACAAGGACAGCTATCGCGTGCATCGCTTCCCGGACTCGGGCGGCTCGATGACCGCGCTGCCGATCATCGAGACCCTCGAGGGCGAGGTCTCGGCCTACATCCCGACCAACGTGATCTCGATCACCGACGGCCAGATCTACCTCGAGCCCGACCTCTTCTTCGCCGGCGTGCGCCCGGCAGTCAACGTGGGCATCTCGGTGTCCCGCGTGGGTGGAAACGCCCAGAGGAAGGCGATGAAGAAGGTGGCCGGCACCCTGCGCCTCGACCTCGCCTCCTTCCGCGCCCTCGAAGCCTTCGCCCAGCTGGGCACCGAGCTCGACCCGGCCACCCAGCGCCAGCTCGACCGCGGCCTGCGCATGGTGGAGCTGCTCAAGCAGCCCCTCTACAGCCCCTACCCGGTCGAAGAGCAAGTCTGCTCGCTGTACGCCGCCTCCCAGGGCTTCCTCGACGACCTGGCGAGCTCGCAGGTGGCGGCTTTCGAGACCGAGCTGCTCAAGCACCTGCGCAACGAGTTCCCCGAGATCCTCGAGGCCGTGCGCAAGAGCGGCGACCTCGCCGGCGACGTGGCCGACAAGCTCAAGACCGTGGTGACCCACTTCAAGCCCAACTTCCAGGCTGCCTGAGGCGCCGCAGATGGCCAACCGCAGGATCCTCGTCAAACGCCGCAAGGCGACGCGCAACATCCGGAAGATCACCCGGACGATGCAGCTGGTCGCCACGGCGCGCTTCCAGGCGGCTTTCAACCGCGTGGCGGCCGCCCGGCCCTACAACCAGAAGCTCGCCGAGATGGTGGCCGAGCTGTCGCGGGCCCTGGCCGGAGACAGCGAGAGCTCCCATCCCCTGATGGCTCCCCAGAGCGACGCCCAGCGCGGCGCCCTGGTCGTGATCACCTCCAACCGCGGCCTCTGCGGCGCTTACAACACCAACGTGCTGCGCGCCGCCACCGCCTTTCTCGACGGCCGCCAGGCGGAGGGCCTCGCCAACGACGTCCACATGATGGGCAAGAAGGGCGTGGCCTACTTCCGCTTCGGCAAGCGGGAGATGGTGGAAGAGAACGTCACCATCGGAGATACGCCCCGCTTCGAGGATGTCGAGTCGGTGGCCAACGGCCTGATGGCCCGCTTCCTCGCCGGCGAGATCACCTCGGTGCACGTCGCCTCCATGAGGTTCCTCTCGGCCGGCCAGCAGAAGGCCGAGGTCTTCCAGCTGCTGCCCCTGGCCACCCCGGCCTCGGCCGAGGAGAAGGGGACCCACGTCGAGTACGAGCTGCTGCCCGACGCCCAGAGCCTGTTGGCCGAGCTGTTGCCGGCCACGGTGCGGGTGCGGCTCTTCCAGGCTTTCCAGGAGGCGGCGGTCTCCGAGCAGGTGCTCCGCATGGTGGCCATGAAGGCCGCCACCGACGCCGCCGAGGACATGATCAAGCGCCTCACCATGCAATACAACCGCGCCCGCCAGACGGCGATCACGATGGAGCTGCTCGACATCGTGGGCGGCGCTAACGCTTTGGCTTAAGGTGCCCGCATGCACAATATCGGCAAGATCACCCAAGTCATCGGCTCCGTGCTCGACGCGCAGTTCAGCGAAGAGCGCCTGCCGTCGCTGTACCACGCCCTCTCCGTCGAGGTCGAGCGCACCGTGCTCGGCGAGACCACTCGCGAGACCCTCTGGTGCGAGGTCGCCCAGCATCTGGGCGGCGGCCAGGTGCGCGCCATCGCCCTCGGCTCGACCGACGGCCTCGCCCGTGGCGTGGACATCCTCGACACCGAGGCGGCGATTTCGGTGCCGGTGGGCGAGGGCACGCTCGGCCGTGTCTTCAACCTGGTCGGCGAGCCGATCGACGACCGCGGCCCGGCCAACGTGACCGAGAAGAGGCCGATCCACCGGCTGCCCCCCGAGCTCGAGGACCTGTCCTCCTCGACCGAGATCTTCGAGACCGGCATCAAGGTCATCGACCTGCTTTGCCCCCTGGTGCGCGGCGGCAAAGCTGGCCTCTTCGGCGGCGCCGGCGTCGGCAAGACGGT
>JBIOYC010000225.1:0-7323 GCA_044869955.1 Thermoanaerobaculia bacterium
CCGGTCATCGAGGTGTGGTTGGTGTCGTTGGTGCGCGCCTGGACGCCGAGGTAGGTCGTCGAGAAGGCGGTGACACCGCGGTCGAAGAGGTAGTCCTGGCTGTCGAGGAAGAGGCACTTCTGACCCGAGTCGAGCCAGCTGGCGAGAGCGGCCTCGCCCGCGGCACCCGGACCGGAGGCGCCACCGAACTCGTCACCCGTGAACCACACGACCGTGTGGTAGGGGGTGAGGAAAGCCGCCGAGGGCTCGGTGTCGGAGTTGGCCGTGTTCCAGATGTCGTAGGTGATGCCGGCCGTGGTCAGCAGCGCCTCGAGCATGGCGCGCACGTCGGGAGCGTTGTCGTCGTCGTCGATCAGCAGGAACGGCGGGATGGCTCGGGTGGTGAACGAGAACACCGACGACGCAACGCCGGCACCGCAGGCGTTGTTGGCGGTCACGCGCCAGAAGTACTCGGTGATCGGATCGAGCGACACGTCGACCGTCGTGCTGGTGCCGGTGACGGTGTCCGTGAACTCGGGGGAGGAGAAGTCCGCGTTGTTGTCCAGCTCGACGTCGTAGGACGTGGCGCTGGCGACGGCACCCCAGGTCAGGGTCGGCAGGAGGATGACGTCGATGGCGTTGTCGGCCGGAGCGGTCAGGGTCGCCGCGCCCGGCACGGCCGAGAAGAGGTTCAGCGTGACCTGGCTCGAATGGACGATCGCGCTCGGGGTCGAGGTGCCGGTGATCGTGATCAACGAGGTACCCGCCGTGGTGCCGGTGGTGTCGACGTCGAGCTGGCTGGTTCCGGGCGGCGTCACCGGGTCGATGGTGAAGGTGGGCGTCGAGCCGGCCGGCGTGCCCGCGTGGCTGAGGTCGACCATCTCGGCGAAGGCCTGGAACTGCGGCACGTTGATGGCGTAGCTGGCCACGGCCGGGATGCAGATGTCCTGCGAGCCCGGAGAGGCGGCGACCAGGAAGTCGACTCCGGCGTCGATGCGCTCACCGAAGATGTCCGGGTCGTTGTGGCCGCCCTGGACGTTGCGGTCGTCGGACCAGATCAGGTTGACGAAGCCATCGAAGCTGATCTGGGTGTCGTAGTCGCCGTGGTAGCAGGTGGCGAGGCCCGGGTCGAGGAAGACCGGCGCGGAGACGTCCGAGATCCGCACGCTGGCGTTGAAAGTGGCGCCGTTGTCCGGCGACTGGCGGCTGTAGTAGTCGAGCAGGGTGTTGTTGGCGACGTCGAGCTGGCGCGAGTAGTAGGAGACCGTGACCACGCCCTCGGCGGAAACCGACAGGCTGGGCTGGTATTGATCGGTGGTGGTGCCGTCGTCGTTGACCAGGGTCTCGGTCGACCAGGTGGTGCCGTTGTCCGTCGACTTCCGGTAATAGACGTTGACCACGTCGCCGGAACCGGTGGCGTCCGGATCCTTGGTGTAGACGATGTGGACGTGGCCGTCGGAGCCGACCGCGATCTGCGGCGAGGGCAGGTAGCGGATGTTGGCCTTGAGCGCCGGCCGGCCGCAATTGGCGGTCGCCGTGGTGTCGCGCGGGTTGACCGCGCCGGTCAGGGGGTTGGTGACGAAGGAAAACGAGGCCCCACCATCCGTCGAACGCTTGACCTCGACGTCGATCGGTCCGGCGGGGAATGGGTTCCAGCGCACCCAGGTGACGTAGACGTCACCGTTCGGGGCGACGGCCGGCCAGGCACCCTGAACGTCGGTGCCGGTGTTCGAGAGGGTGATGGCGGGGTTCCAGGTGGCACCGGCGTCGGTCGAGCGCCGCAGCTGGATGTCGCCGCCACCGACCGCGAAGTTGGTCCAAGCGACGTAGATGTTGCCGTAGTTGGGGCTGGAGACGAAGTTGTCGATCGCCATCAGCTCCTTGTCGTCGCTGCCGGAGGCGTTGATGGTGCTCAGGAAGCTGAAGCTCGTGCAGTCGTCGGTGGAGCGGAACATCGAGAGCCCGCCCGAGGCGGAGAGGGCGGCGAAGTAGAAGTTGCCGTCCGTCCGGCGCCACACCATCGCGGGGTCGCCGAAGTTGCCGGCGCCGATCGGCCCCTGGTCGGTCCAGGTCACTCCGCCGTCGGTCGAGCGACCGAAGCCGGTGAAGCCGGAGCCGCCCGGGGTGCCGATCTCGTGCCACGAGTCGTTCCAGCCCGCGCAGCGGGTGCCGGTGGTCTCGTTGACCGAGATCGACGTCTCGCTCTGGGTGTGGGAATCGGCCGGCACATCGCCGCTGGGATCGCTCACCGCGGAGTCCGTCGCTTCCGGGGCCGCAAAGCCCGGGCTGTCAGCGCTCACCCCACCCAGCTCGTGCTCCCGGCCGCAGCGCACCAGCAGGCTGCGCAGCAGGCCGTCCATCTTGCCCCGCTGCTTGGGGTCGTCAAGCCGGGCGCACTCCGCGAGATTGGCCTTCTGGACACTGGCAGCCTGGCTCGCCGGGCGCGGATCGGACTTGTCCGCGAGGGCTGCCGGAGCCGCCCCGAGCCAGTATGCCCCGAGCGCGAAGAGTGAGATCTGGGTGGCCAGCCTCATGGTGAGGCGGGCGCGACGGGGGAAGTCGTTTGTCCTCATGGAAAGCTCTCCTGTAGGGGCAGATGCCTGGGAGCGGTGCGTTCGACCACTCTCAGGTGCCCTGGGCTCCTGGTCACTGAGCGACCCTTCCTTGGCTGCCGAGCTCAGGTTGGTGAAGCGGGGAGCCCGGAAACGAGGTCGAGGGGGAATCGGCCGGACTATAAGCCAAGCCAGCGGTGCGGGGCAAGCCGACCTATGCAGAGGGAGACATGGTCAGGGCCTTCTCGAGGGAGCTCCGATCGGCGGCCCGGCGCAGCGCTTCGGCGGCCGTGACCTTGCCACCCTGCACCAGCTCGACCAGGGAGTCGTCCATCAGGCGCATGCCCTGGCCCTTGCCCCCCTGGATCACCGACACCAGCATCGGGGTGTTGCCCTCGCGGATCAGGTTGGCGACGCCCGACCCCTTGAGCAGGATCTCGAAGGCGGCCACCCTCCCCTTGCCGTCGGCGGTGGGCAGGAGCAGCTGCGAGACGATCGCGGCGATCGACTCCGCGAGGGTGGTGCGCACCTGGGATTGCTCCGCGGGAGGGAAGGCGTCCACCAGCCGGTCGATGGTCTTCGCGGCGTTGTTGGTGTGCAGGGTGCCGAAGACCAGGGTGCCCATCTCCGCGGCGCGCAGGGCCAGCCAGATGGTCTCGAGGTCGCGCATCTCGCCGACCAGGACCACGTCGGCGTCCTGGCGCACGGCCGCCCGCAGAGCGCCGCCGAAGGTCGGCACGTGGCGGCCCACCTCGCGCTGCGAGAACACGGCCTTCCTCGGCTGGTGCACGAACTCGATGGGGTCCTCGATGGTGATGACGTGCTTGTCGTACAGGGAATTGACGCGGTCGATCACCGCCGCCAGGGTGGTGGACTTGCCCGAGCCGGTGGGACCGGTGACCAGCACCAGCCCGCTCTGCAAGTGGGCCAGGCCCTCGACGGCCGGCGGCAGGTGCAGCTCCTCGACCGTTTGCACCCGCTCCGGGATCAGCCGGAACACCGCCGCCGGGCCCAGCTCCTGGCGCAGATAGTTGGCGCGGAAGCGGGCCACCCCTTCGAGGCTGTAGGCGAAGTCGAGGTCGCCGGTGGTGACGTACTGCTGCCAGCGGTCGTCGTCCACCAGCTCGCGCAGCAGCTCACCCAAGCCCCCCGGGGTGAGCCGCTCCCAGCTCGCGACCTCCTCGAGGTTGCCCCGCACCCTCACCCGCGGCCGCTGGCCCGGGACCAGGTGGAGGTCCGAGCCGTCCTGGTCTCTCAGGTAACGGAAGAGCTCGTGTAGGCGGGCCAAGGTCGCTCCTCTCGCCTCAACCGAGCTTCTTCGGGTCCTCGGCCTGGCGGGCCGCCTGCTCGCGAGTCACCGCCCCGCTCTTGACCAGCTCGGCCAGCGAGGCGTCGAGCAGCATCATGCCGCGGGTGGCCCCGGTCTGCATCAGGGAGTGGATCTGGAAGACCTTGTTCTCACGGATCAGGTTGGACACCGCCTTGTTGCTGATCAGGATCTCGACCGCCACCACCCGGCCCGTGCCGTCGGCCCTCGGCAGCAGCCGCTGGGACACGATGGCCCGCAGGGACTCCGAGAGCATGGTGCGGATCTGCGCCTGCTGCGCCGCCGGGAACACCCCCAGCAACCGGTGGATGGTGCGCAGCGCGCTCGCGGTGTGGAGGGTGGCGAGCACCAAGTGGCCGGTCTCGGCGGCGGTCAGGGCGAGGGAGATGGTCTCGAGGTCCCGCAGCTCCCCCACCACGATCACGTCCGGGTCCTCGCGCAGGGCGGCGCGCAAGGCGCGGGCGAAGGAAGCCGTGTGCGAGCCCACCTCGCGCTGGTTGACCAGGCCGCTCTTCGAGGTGAAGACGAACTCGATGGGGTCCTCCAGGGTGATGATGTGGTCCCCCCGCTGCTCGGTCAGCTGGCGCACCAGGGAGGCCATGGTCGAGGACTTGCCACAGCCCGCCGGGCCGGTGAACAGCACCAGCCCCTGGTGGAGCTGGGTGAGCGAGGTCAGCGAGGCTGGCAGGCCCAGCTCCTCGAGGGTGGGCGCCTGGGGAGGAATCGCCCGAAAGGTGGCGTCCAGCCCGCGCAGCTCGAGGTAGACGTTGCCCCGGAAGCGGCCCACACCGGCGATGGCGTGGGCCAGGTCCACCTGCTGGTCCTCGGCCAGCCGCGCCTTCTGCTGGGGGTCGAGGATCTCCATCACCAGCCGTTCGGTCTCCTCCGGCGAGAGGGGGTGCTCCGAGACGTCCACCAGCGCGCCGTTCCAGCGTAGCTTGAGCTTCACCCCGGCATGGAGGTGGAGGTCGCTGGCGCCCGCCGCCAGGGTGCGCGTGAGCAGGTCGTCGAGCTTGCTCTCGCCCGGGCGGTAGACGAAGCCCTGGGGGCCACGCTCTCGCGGCGGCGAGGCTGCCGGGGCCTCGCCCTTGGCCCACTCCGCCGGCCGCAGCGCGACGGAGCTCGGGGCCGACCCCGACCGCGCCTCCCCCGCCCCTTCCCCGCCACCGAACGCCGAGAAGCTGACGTTGGTGCGCAGGGAGCCGGAGCTGCCTTCCCTGGGCCGGCGGGGGGCGGGAGGAGCCGAGGGCTGCTCCGGCTCCGGTCGGCTGGCTGGCGCCGCGAGCTCCCGCGCCAGCGCCGCCACCATCGGCGACTCCGCTTCCGACTCCAACGCCGGCCCCGCAGGCTCCGGCGCGGCCAGAGCGGGCTCCGCCGCGGGCCCCGGCGACGGCCGCTCCGAGGGAGAGGGCGGCGACTCGCCCCGTCGCCGCAGATACTCCTCCCGCGCCAAGCGCAGATGGGCGACCTGCTCCGACGAGAGGCTGCCCTGCCCTTCCAAGAACTCTCCCAGCTCCGGAGCCCCCGCCGCCCGCCAACGACGCATAGCCTCCGCCACCTGCTCGGACGTGAGCAGCTTCAGGTGAAGCGCCAGACGCGGCAGCAGCAGCTCGTACTCGGACTCGGGCATGGTGTGACGGGAGGCTACGGCATGGGTGGGGAGGGGGTCAAACGGGGGGAGAAGGGGACGGAAGGCGGACACGTCAGGAGGGCGGACCCGTTGGTCCGCCCCTACAGCCGGGACGGAGGCGTTCTGCTGTAGGGGCCGACCCAATTGTCGGCCCTCCTTGGCTGTGGATTATCCTGTCCACCATGCGCACGATCCGAGTGGTCATGGACGAGGACCTGCTCGCCGCCGCGGACGCCCACGCCCGCCGGACTAAGGTCAACCGCTCGGCCCTGATGCGTGATGCGCTTCGGGTGTACCTGAGGCAACTGGAGCTCCAGGACCGGGAACGACTCGATCGCCTCGGCTACGAGCGCCTGGCGGATACCGAACCGGCTCTCGCAGAATGGGAGGAGGTGGCGGTATGGCCTCCAAGGTGCCCCTCGACCTCGACGAACGTCTGAAGCAACCCTGCGCTGCCATTCTCCACCATCCCGTCACCGTAGCCCAGGGCAGCCTCGGCCGCCGCCTGGGCCAGTTCGGCGAGGGGCGCGTGCGGGAGGTTTGTACGGCGATTGTGTTCGCGCTGGGGCGTGAGGGGGGTAGGGGGCGACCCATTCGTTGGTCGCGCCGTCATCCCGAGCGCAGGACGGGAGCTACAGAGTAGTCACTGGAATCCTCCGGTGGTTCCGACAGGCGCGCTCCTCCTCCACTCGGCGATCAAGCCGGCCCCTTCACGACTTACGCTCGGTTTCGCGCCCGAACCCCGCCCGAACGCCTGGCTGCCGGACACCGGGCGGTCCTAGCACACCACCGACCGGGAGACTGGGAGCACCTCTTAGAGGCTGACTGCCACCACCGGACTGATCATCCTCAGCCCTCACGTCGACCAATTCAAGATCCATATTCTTCCAGTCGTTCTCCAGCGCCCTGATCGGATTCAGGAAGAAGACCCCCCCCCTGACGGAACCCGCCATGAGCATCCCGACAACCTTCCGGCTACCCTGGATCACAACGACCATCGTGCCGGAGTCACCGGGCTGAGCGAAGGGCGGCCGAAAGCCCTCGGACTCTACAAGGATCTGGTCTTTGAAAAGGTAGACCCGCTTGTTGTGAACTACCCGAATCTTCCAGTCTGTCCCAAGGACCACACCCCCAGTGAAAGACGGCTCCTCGGATCCGCACTTCATCACTTCCGCGTAGATCTCTACCTTCACCGGTGCACCCAGGGATGTGTAGCAGGTTGTCCCTGGATCGTAATCCCCAGTGTCCAGGCGCACTACGCCGGCATCCGTCACGTTCCACCTTAGAATATCCCTCTCTGGATACGAGAGCTTGAGCACATCAGTGCTCGTGACCACGCCGAGCCTGCGACGTTGGTGAACACCCGTCAGCCCTCCCACGCCACGATAGATCTCAGCTCGGATTTCCTTGAAGAAGCCTGTGAGAACGTGGCCTGCGGCAAGGAAGTAGATCTTTGTTGGGTCCTTCTTCTCCCTGAGGAAGAGCCCGAGCGAGCCGCCCGGCCCAATTTCGGCACCACTCCGTACTGCCACGATTCCTGTCCCAGGGCGGGCCTCTCCTGCGAAAAACTCATAGCCTGCAGCCCTATGAGCGTAGTCACAGTCCTTTTTGAGAAACTGTGCCAATTCGCCTGGCGTGCGTAGCGCTCTGGTCCCGACGTCGACTGGCTTCAGGACTGTCAGCACTCCACACCTCAAGCCGTAACCGACAATTGCACCCCGCAGGAGACACTTGTCAAGCTCACTCAGGGCGGCAGCGGAAAATGTAGCATCTTCGCTTGGCATGGGAGCACCCTCAGGTGGGCCAGCTGATCTCCGAAGGCGAGCAAGGCTTGT
>JBIOYC010000226.1:0-11964 GCA_044869955.1 Thermoanaerobaculia bacterium
CGATCCGGCCCGCTTCAACCGCCTCGTGGCCGACCTCATGGCACGGGCGGCCTGACCGACCTTCCCTCATCTCAGATCCCGGGCGGCCTACCCTGGCCGCCCGCCTTCCAATCCTTTTCGGTGTTTACTTTGCCTTCCTGGCACCTTATGCCTGTCGGGCATATTGGTGATTCGACATCTACATGGGACAATCAAGACCGTTTCTCTCCGAGCTGGCCGGTCCGGCGAGCCCGCCGGAGCAGGGAGCCGAGCCAGCAACAGCGGAGGCGCCTTGCAGGAGAGGGGTGAGGAGGTGAGGGCCGGCCAGCGGCTGGCAATCCGAAAGTGGATCCCACCTCTCTCTTCGTAACGGTGGACCAGAAAGCGTCGAGGGCCAAGGGCATGGAGCTGGATCCAGACCGATCGCCAGGAACACCCGCCACCGAGCTGGACCTGCCGCAGCCTGTCCGCGAGCGCTTCACACCCCTCCTGACCGAGCGCCTCCTGGCGCTGCGCCGGCGACTCCACCGCTTTCCGGAGCTCTCCCTCGAAGAGGAGCAGTCCGCCTGCGCGCTCGAGGCCGAGCTCGCCCTACTGCGGCCGGCCGAGCTTCGCCGGGTGGCCGGCACGGGGGTGATCGCCCGCATCGCCGGCCGCGATCCTTCGGCGCCGAGGGTGGCGATCCGCGGTGACATCGATGCCCTGCCGATCGAGGAGGAGACCGGCTTGCCCTATTCCTCCGAGCGCCCCGGGGTGATGCACGCCTGTGGTCACGACGTGCATGCCACCTGGGCCGTGGGGGCGGCGGCCCTGCTCGCCGCGGAGCCGCCGGCCGGCGACGTCTGGGTGGTGCTGCAGCCGGCGGAGGAGCTGGCCCTGGGCGCCAAGGCGGTGCTCGCCAGCGGTTCCCTCGAGGGGGTGCGAGCGATCTTCGGCGGGCACGTCGATCGCCGCTTCGAGATCGGTCAGGTGGTGGTGCAGGAGGGTCCGCTGGCGGCCTCGGTGGACTCCTTCGAGCTCGAGCTGGTTGGGGAGGGGGCCCATGCCGCCCGGCCCCACGAGGCCCGCGATCCCCTCCTGGGAGCGGCCCAGCTGGTCCTCGCCCTGGAGTCCCTGGCCCCGCGGCGGGTGGCTCCCGGGCATCCCGCCGTGCTCACGGTGGCGAGCTTTCAGGCCGGTAGCGCCGACAACGTGATCCCTGGTAGAGCCCTCCTGCGCGGCACCCTGCGGGCGACCGATCCGGCAACTCGCGGCCTCCTGCGTGAGGAGCTCGAGCACATCACGGCTCACGTGG
Organism: Thermoanaerobaculia bacterium; assembly: GCA_044869955.1. Taxonomy (GTDB): domain Bacteria; phylum Acidobacteriota; class Thermoanaerobaculia; order Multivoradales; family SZUA-115; genus CALMKX01. The sequence goes on from JBIOYC010000226.1 coordinate 1,274, forward strand.
CTGGCGCCCACCGTCTGAGCTGGAATCTGAGGTTTACGGTCGAAACGCCGCCTTTGAGGAATGAGGGGGCTGCGGTCGGCTGGGTCCGCTCGGCCGCCGACTCTCTCCTGGGAGCGGCCGCGGTGGTGCCCCTGGGGCAGGTCAACATGGGCGGAGAGGACTTCGCTTTCTATCTCGAGCAGCTGCCGGGATGCTTCTTTCGCGTCGGTGCCAGGGAGAAGGGGGGGGCCGTCGTGGCGGCCCATTCGCCACGTTTCCATGCCGCCGACGAGGCGATCCTGGTCGGCGCCTCGCTGCTCGCCGGGGCCGCCACGGTGGCCTCTGCGGCCTTGCGCGCGGACCGCTGAGCAAAGGGCGGGCCGTGACAGCCGTCCAACATCATAGAATTGACGAGTGAGTTCCCATGCACATCGAAAAAGCGCTGTACATGCCTGCGCGGCAGTATTGACGCCGCTCAATACGGGAACTACTCTTTGTTCATGCGCTGCAACGACGTCGCCCAGCAACCGGCTTCCGGCCCGCGTTCCATTGAGGGTTGGGGCGCCTTCCGCGGGGTTTTCCTCGCTACTGGCGCGCTATCTGGAGCGCTCGTGGAGAGTGAATCGTGCTTCGTTGCGTAACGTTCGAAACGGTAGCGGTGAAAGGTCCCGCTGCGTCGCAGCGACTGGATGATCGGTGGAAGGAGGCAGCGAGAAGATAGCTCGCCGGTAGGACTTGTTGTCTTGATATGAGCTTGAAGTGGGGGCCGCGGTGCGAAGTGTGGACCTGCGTTGTGATTGGTGAAATCACTCCTAGGGAGCTCGAATCCATGCGTCTTGCTCATTTCAAGTTGACGCCATCCGAACGACGGGAGCTTGAGAGGACCGTTGCGAGCTCGACGGTATCCGCCGGCGAGGTCAAAGTCGCCCGCCTCCTCCTCCTGCTCGACGACGGCAGCACCTATCGGGAGATCCGCGAAGCGCTCGGCTGCAGCTTCGCCTTCGCCAGCCGTTGGAAGAAGCGCTTCGTCAAAGAGCGCCTGGCGGGCCTCTACACCCGACATCGGGGCCGCATCATTCGCTTCGATCACGGCGTCAGCGAGCAGCGGATCCTGGCGGCCATGAGTGATCGGCTCGCCGACGGGCGCAAGCGATGGAGCACGCGCACGCTCGCCCAGGAGCTGGGCCTCTCGCACATGACCGTCGCGCGGGCCTGGCAGAAGCGGGGGCTGCCCTGCCACCCGATGAGCAAGGGGACGGCGTCGGAGGTGCCGCCTCCCGCCGCCAGCGACCTCGACCTGGTCGGTCTCTACCTGAAGGCGGACCTGCGCTGCGCGGTGTTCCGCGAGGAGATCCCGTGCTCGCCCTCCGGCCCCTCGAGCCGACCCCTGAGGCCGGGCGCTCTCGACCTCTACGGGCTGCTCTGCGCGCCCCTCCCCGGCGCCGGCCGGCAATCTCCCCAGCGAGCGAGCAGCCGGGAGCTGGTGGCCCTGATCAAAGACCTCCTCGCCCACCAGGTGGGCGCCAACCGCCTCTTCGTGTTCGCCGATCGCCCCCGTCTCGAACGCTCCCGCGCCATGCACGAGCTGAGGGAGCGCTATCCCGTGATCCAGCTCTGCGTGGCCGGCAGCGAGGGAGCTTGGTTGGGCGGCTTGCTGCGCTGGCTGGGCTCGACCCGCGGCTCCCGGGAGCCGGAGGCCGAGTCCGCGCTGCGGAATCTGAGTCGCCGTCTGGTGAGCTTCCTCCAGGAGGGGGGGCGGATGGGGCGGGAGCTGAAATGGCGGCACCGCGCGCTGGCACCGCGACCCGCGGCCGTACCGGGTCGAGACCTCCAGACCGGGGAGCTGAGTGCGCCATGAGCGGAACCGGAGAGCTGCTGCGAGGGAGTGAGGTCGTGATCGAGCTCACGGAGGCGCCTCCCGAGGAAACCGTTGCCATCCGGCCCCTGTCAAGCGTGGCGGAGCTGGAGGCCGCAGAGCAGTTGCAGAGGGTGGTGTGGGGAGAGGGTGCCTTCGTGGTGGTGCCCACGGTGATGCTGGTGATCGGCGACAAGGCCGGTGGCGGCAGCCTGGGAGCCTTCACCGCCAGCGGCAGGATGGTCGGGATGGTGGCGTGGATCCCGGGCTGGTCCGCGACCGGCCGGCGCTGCCAGTACTCGGTGATGCTGGCGGTGGATCCGGGTTACCGGGGGGGCGGGCTGGGCTATCGGCTCAAGCTCGCGCAGCGCGAGCAGGTCCTCGAGCGGGGCGTCGGACTGATCAACTGGACCTTCGATCCGCTGCTCAGCCTCAACGGCCACCTCAACGTCCGCAAGCTGGGCTGTGTGTGCAGCCGCTACCTGGTCAACTACTACGGCGAGGACCCCGCCAGCACGGCGCGGCAGCTGCCCACCGATCGACTGTTCGTCGATTGGCGCCTGGACCACCAGCGGGTCGTCCGCCGGCTGCGCGGCGAGATCGGTGGCAGGCCCATCGCGGCGCCCTACGTCAACAGCGTCGAGATCGGTGGGCGTTTCGGCTTCGAGCAGAACGTGAGCGTCGACTTGGAGCTCGACGCCCCCAAGGTGCTCGTCACCATCCCGGCGAGCTATCCGTCGATGCGCCGCCGAGATCTGGAGCTGGCTCGCCGCTGGCGGTTGGAGATCCGTGAGGTCTTCGGCCGCTATTTCGCCCGCGGCTACGAGATCGAAGACATGACCACCGAGGGGCCCGGTGGCGGCAGCTACGTGCTGTCGCGCCGAGGCTCCAACGGTCATGCATGGCCGGGAGAGGAACGGATATGAACCTGCTCGCACTCGAATACCGTCGCTCACCCGGGCTGCTGATCCTGGCGATCCTGGTGGGTATCGCCAGCGGCGCCGCGTCGGCCTGGCTGCTGTCCCTGGTCAACCGGGCGATCATCGCTCCCGAGCGGGCGGATTGGAGCTTCTTCGTCGCCTTCCTCTTCCTCTGTCTGTGCGTCTCGGGGTTGCGCTTCCTGTCGATGTTCGTGCTCTCGAAGCTCGGCCAGAGCGTGTTGCTCTCGCTGCGCCTGGACTTGGCCCGCAAGATCCTGGGCACGCCCCTGCGCAAGCTCGAGGAGGTCGGCACCTCGCGCCTGCTGACGGTGGTGACCGACGACCTCAACTACGTCTCGAACGGGGTGGTGCTGGTACCCGGCACTCTGGCCAACGTTGCCGTGGTAGTCAGCTGCATGGTCTACCTGGCGTTTCTGTCGCCGGCCCTGTTCGGCATCCTGCTGGGGCTCTTCGTCCTCGGAGTGGTCACCTACCAGCTGCCGGTGTGGTTGGGTCACAAACGCTTTCTCGAGGCCCGGCGGCTGCAGGAGATCTTGGTCGACGACCTACGGGGGCTCTTGCACGGGATCAAGGAGCTCAAGGTCAACCTCGGCCGGCGTGTTTCCTTCCTTGGGGCCCTCGAACAGACGGCGCGCCGGCAGATGGAAGCCAACCTCTCCTCGGCCAAGATCTTCGGCGTCGGGCTGGCCTGGGGCAACCTGCTCTTCTTCGCCGTGGTGGCCGGCTTGCTGGCGATCGGCGGCCGCTTCGGTCTCGCCGGCGGAGGAAACCTGATCAGTTACACGCTGGTGCTGCTCTACATGCTGACGCCCCTCCAAGCCCTGATGGACACCCTGCCAATTTTCGGCCGGGTGCGCGTCTCCCTCGATCGCGCGGCCCAGCTCGGCCTGGCCCTGGGCGAGCCGGCCGAGCCGCTCGAGGCGAGCGCCGAGGCTCGCCACGGCTGGCGCGAGCTGAAGCTGGAGAGGGTCCATCACGTCTATCGGGAGAACGGTCATGCCAGCGACGGCTTCGCGCTCGGGCCGATCGATCTGTCGTTCCGGCCGGGCGAGGTGGTCTTCATCACCGGCGGCAACGGTAGCGGCAAGACCAGCCTGGCGAAGGTGCTGCTCGGCCTCTACGACCCCGACCAGGGCCGGCTGCTGCTCGACGGCGAGGACTCCACGGGCAGGGAGCGGCAGAGGCTGCAGTCCCTGTTCTCGGTGGTCTTCGCGGACTTCCACCTTTTCCGCCAGCTGCACGGCGTCGACCCCACGGACCTCGAAGGCAGGTCGAAGGCGTTGCTGGCGATGCTCGCCCTCGATTCCAAGGTCTCGATCGAAAACGGCGCGCTCTCCACCATCGATCTATCACAAGGCCAGAGGAAGAGATTGGCCTTGCTCGGTGCCTATCTCGAGGATCGCCCGATCTATCTGCTCGACGAATGGGCGGCCGATCAGGATCCCTCGTTCCGCCACTTCTTCTACTTCCAGCTCCTTCCCGATCTGAAGCAGCGGGGCAAGACGGTGTTGGCGATCACTCACGACGATCAGTACTACCGCGTCGCGGACCGCATCATCCGGCTCGACGAAGGGCGTGTGAGCTACGACGGCGACGTCGACGGCTTCTTCGCCTGGCAGGAGCGGCTGGGAACAGGGGGTCTGGGCCGATGGACGGTTCGGGAGGGCCATGCCCAGGAGGCGTGAAACTCGGGCGGGTGGAGCCTCGTCGGGTCCGGCCACGGCCGGGCAGCGGGCGCTATGTTTCCTCCACCCCCTGGCGGGAGCCACCGGCGCCTACCACATCGCGGTGGCGACCCGGGTGAGCCCCCCGCCCGCGGCCGGAGTGTTGGCAGCAGCCCTCTCGGACCTCGCCGCGCGGCATCCCGCCCTCGCCACCGTCTTCGTGGTGGAGGAGGGGGAGCCCCGGCGCCGGGTGGTGCCCGGGCTGGTGCCCGAGCTGGTCGAGCTCGACGCCGCCGGCTGGCAGCTCGCCGAGCTCGACCGGCGCGTCGCCGACGAGGCCTGGCGGCCCTTCGACCTGGCCGCCGGTCCGCTGCTGCGGGTGGTGGTCTTCCGCGGCTCGGCCCGCGGTGACCTGTTGCTGCTCTCCTTCCACCACCTGACGGTCGATTTCTGGTCCCTGGTGCTGGTTGCCCGGGACCTGGGGGTCCTGCTGGCGCGCGCCAGCGGCCAGGCCGTGGACCTCGAGCCGGCGCCGGCCCAGGGCATCGAGGACCTCCTGCGGGAGGAGGCCGAATCCCTCTCCGGGCCCCGCCTCGCGGAGCTGGAGCGCTTCTGGCTCGAGGAGCTCGAGGGCCCGGTGCCGGAGCTGGAGCTGCCGGTCGACCGGTCCCGGCCTGCCGGCCAGACCTTCCGGGGTGCCTGGGCCTCGCGCCGGCTGGGCCGTGAGGCAGCCGAGGCGGTGGCCGCCACCGCCCGCACCCTGGGCGTGACGCCCTTCGTGCTCCTGCTCGCCGCCTTCGACACCTGGCTCTTCCGCGCCTCCGGCGGGCGGGACCTCTGGGTGCTCACCCCGACCGCCGGCCGCAGCCGGCGGCGGCTGCCGGGAGTGGTCGGCTACTTCGTCAACCCGGTGGTGATTCGCACCCGGGTCGAGGCGGGGCAGCCCTTCTCGCAGCTGGCCCGGCGGCTCAAGGAGACCACCGCCGCGGCGATCCGCCACCAGGACTATCCCTTCAGCGTGGTGACCGCCCGCCGGGGAGAGCACCGCCACGACGGCCGCTCCTCCCTCGCCTCGGTGATGTTCCAGCTGCAACGCACGCCGCTGAGCGCCCCCGCGGCCATGGCCGGTATCGCTCTCGCCGAGCCCGGGGTGCAGCTCGAGCTCGGTCCCTACCACCTCGAAACGATTCCCCTCGAGGCCCGCGGCAGCCAGCTCGACCTGACCCTGCGCTTCGCCGAGATCGCCGGCGAGCTGGTCGCCTCTTTCGAGTACAGCACCGACCTCTTCGACGCCGCGAGTCTCGAGCGCTTCCTGGACCAGGTCGCGACGCTCGTCACCTCGATCTGTGAGCGGCCCGAGACGCCCCTGGGCCGGCTGGCCTGGCTGAGCCCGGCTGCGAGGGCCGAGCTGCTGGCCCGAAGCGACGGTGGCTCGCCCGCGGCGCGGGAGGACGGGGTGCTGCCCAGCCTGATCGCCGAGCGGGCCGCCGAGCGACCCGAGGCCGTGGCCCTGACCTGGGGGCATGGCGGCGACCGGACCGGCGAGCACTGGAGCTACGGCGAGCTGTGGGCTCGGGCCCGGCTGCTCGCCTGCCATCTGCGGGCCCGGGGAATCGGGCCCGAGGATCGCGTGGGGGTATGCCTGCCGCGCACGCCCCGGCTGGTGGTCTCCCTGCTTGCCGTGCTCGAGGCGGGCGGCGCCTACGTCCCTCTCGATCCCGCCTATCCTGTCGAGCGCCTGGCCCTGATGCTCGAGGTGAGCGGCGCCCGGCTGGTTCTGGCCGGGACCCGCACCGCCTTGCCCGCCGGCGTGAGCGTGCTCGATCCGACATCGGTGCTCGGCACCCTGCCCCCCGGGGACCTCGCGCCGGCGCCCCGGTTGGATCCCGAGAACCTCGCCTACGTGATCTTCACCTCGGGCTCGACCGGCCGGCCGAAGGGCGTGGCGATCCCCCACGCTGCGGCCGTGGAGTTGGTGCGCTGGGCGGCGGAGACCTTCGAACCGGAGGCGTGGGCCGGGGTCTTGGCCAGCACCTCGGTCTCCTTCGACCTGTCGGTGCTCGAAATCTTCAGCACCCTGGCGGCCGGCGGCACGATGGTCCTCCTGACCAATGCCCTGGAGCTGCCCCGCTTCGCTCACGACGGCCGCATCCGGCTGCTCAACACGGTGCCTTCGGTGGCCGCCGAGCTGGTGGCGGGCCCGCTGCCCCCCGGCCTCACCACCGTGGCCCTGGCCGGCGAAGCCCTGCCCCCCGGGCTGGTGGCCCGCTGGCTCGCACGGGGCTCGGTCTCCCGGGTATGGAACCTCTACGGCCCTTCCGAGGACACCACCTACTCGACCTGGGAGATCGCCGAGCCAGGCGGGGCGCGGGTACCGATCGGCCGCCCGATCAGCCGTACCCGGGCCCGGGTGCGCGACGGCGGCCTGGAGCTGGTGCCGGCCGGGGTGGTGGGGGAGCTTTTCCTCTCCGGCCGCGGCCTGGCGCGGGGCTACCTGGGGGACCCCCGGCGCACCGCCGAGCGCTTTCTGCCCGACCCCGATCCGGCCTCGCCCGGCGACCGCACGTACGCCACCGGCGACCGGGTGACCTGCCGGGCCGACGGCCGGCTGGACTATCTCGGCCGGACCGACCAACAGGTCAAGATCCGCGGCTTCCGCATCGAGCCCGGCGAGGTCGAGGCCGCCCTGCTGGCGGAGCCTGACGTCCAGGAGGCGCTGGTCGCCGTGCGCGAGCTGGAGGGCCGGCCGGAGGGCTTGGTGGCCTTCGTGGCGATGGGCGCGGCGCCGGTTCGGGACGCCTCGGCCCTGGCGGCGCGCCTGGCCGAACGGCTGCCCCCCTATTTGATGCCGGGCTCCTGGGTGGTGCTCGAGCGCTTCCCCCGCACCCCCAGCGGCAAGGTCGATCGCGCCGCCCTGCTCGCCCCCACGGTCGCCGAAGCGCCGGCACCGAGCGCCGGCTGCCACGGGCCCGAGGGAGCGGTGGAGCAGTACCTCGCCGGCCTCTTCGCCGAGGTCCTGGGCCGCGAGAGCGTCGACCGGGAGGCCAGCTTCTTCGACCTCGGTGGCCATTCCCTGCTGGCCATGCGCCTGCTCTCCCGCATCCAGCGCGCTTGGGGCGTCGAGATCCCGATCGAGCGCCTGTTCGCCCTGCCGAGCGTGGCCGGGCTGGCGACGCTGGTCGAGGGCGGCGCCCCGGGAGGGACCCCGACCGGCCCGAAGGCCGCCTCCGACGAGCTGGAGGCGGGGCCCCGTCTCTCCCTCGCCCAGCAGCGGATGTGGTTCCTCGACCGCCTCCAGCCGGGCAGCGACGCCTACAACGTGACCATCGGCCTCGCCTGCCGGGGACCCCTGGCGATCGGGCTGCTGGCGGCCAGCCTGCGGGAGATCGTCCGCCGCCACGAGGTGTTGCGGCTGACCATCGTCGAGCGGGAAGGGGAGCCCCTCGCCCGCCTGCTGCCCCTCGCGCCGCCGCGCTGGCCGCTGATCGATCTCTCGGGGCTCGAGCCCGCCCGCCGGCTGCTCGAGTCCGCGCGGCTGCGCGAGCGCTCCGCTGGGCGGCCCTTCGACCTCGCCCGCGGGCCGCTGCTGCGCCAGGTCGCCCTGCGCCGCGACGTTCTCGACCACGACCTGCTGATCGACCTCCATCACGTGGTCGGCGACGGCTGGTCCCTGGGGCTCCTGGCCCACGAGCTGGTGCGCTTCTTCGCGGCGCGTGCCACGGGGGTTCAGGACGGACTGCCCGCGCTGCCCCTGCGCTACGGTGAGTGGGTGGAGGGGCTGGAGGCGCGGCTGGCGGCCCCGGAGATGGCGCGGCGGGTGGCGAGGGTCGCTGAGACGCTGCGCAGCGCCGGGGCGGACGAGCCCCTGGAGCTGCCCCTCGACCATCCTCGCCGCGGCGCCCAGCGGGTGCGCAGCCCGATCCTGCCCTTCCGCCTGCCGGTCGCCGAGACCGCGGCGCTGGCCCGGCTGGGGCGGCGGCTGGGGGGCACCCCCTTCCTGGTGGCCCTCACTCTCTATTTCGTGTTCCTGGCCCGGCTCGCCCGCCAGCACCGCCTGACCGTGGGCGTACCGGTCGCCGGCCGCCTCGATCCCCGCGTCGAGGGGCTGATCGGCCTCTTCGTCAACACTGTGGTGGTGCCGGCGGACCTTGGCGGGCGGCCGAGCTTCGCCGATCTCTTCGCCCGGGTTCGCGAGGCGGCCCTGGCCGCCCAGGGCGACCAGGAGGTGCCCTTCGAAAAGCTGGTCGAGGCCGTGCGGCCCCGCCGCGAGCTGGACCACAGCCCCCTCTTCCAGGTCCTGCTCGCCTGGCAGAACGAGAGCTTCCCGGCGCTCACTCTCGGCCCGCTCGAGGTCGAGCGGCTGCCCTTGCCGCCGCGCCGGGCGAAGTTCGACCTCTCGGTCCTGATCGAGGAGGGGGCGGACGGCTGGGCGGGCGAGGTCGAGGCCGACCACGGCCTCTTCGACCCCACCACCGCAATGCGCTTCCGGACCTGGTTCGTGGGCCTGTTGGCGGGCACGGCGGAGCTGGAGGCGGCGGGCTGGGACGCCACCCTGCCGTGGCAGGCTCTGCCTTGGCTGAGCCGGGCCGAGCGACACCAGCTGGTGTGGGAGTGGAACGACACCGCCGCCCCGGCGACCGGCGACGACAGCCTGGCCGCGGCCTTCGCCCGCCAGGCTCGAGCGACTCCCGGGGCCGAGGCCCTGGTGGCCGGGGAGGTGCGGCTGAGCTACTGGGCCCTCGACCGCGCGAGCGACGAGAGGGCGGCCTTGCTGAGCGAGCTGGGAGTGGGCGCCGAGGTCCCTGTGGCCCTGCTGATGCCGCGCACGGCCGAGCTGGTAGTGAGCCTCTTGGCCGTGCTCAAGGCCGGCGGCTGCTACGTCCCCCTCGATCCGGCCTATCCCCCGGCGCGGATCGAGGCGATCCTGGCCGACACCGAGCCGGGGGTAGTGGTGACCACCCCGGAGCTGGCGGATCGCCTGCCTCAGGGCGACGCGGCGCGGCTGGTGGTGGAGCCGGGGGGCAGGGTCCAGCAGGTACCCCGCCGGCGGAGCCCGGTCCGCGCCGCCCTGCCGGGGCTGGGTGGCGAGAGTCTCGCCTATGTCCTCTTCACCTCGGGCTCGACGGGTCAGCCCAAGGGGGTGGCGATCCGCCACCAGGGAGCGCTCGGCCGCCTCGACTGGGCCCGCCGGGCCTACTCGGACGAGGAGATGGCCGGCGTGCTCGCCGGCACCTCGATCTGCTTCGACCTCTCGGTGTTCGAGATCTTCGCCACCCTGGCGCGGGGCGGCAAGGTGATCCTGGCCGAGAACGCCCTCGCCCTGCCCGGCTTGAGCGCCCGCGAGGAGGTCACCCTGGTCAACACGGTGCCCTCGGCCGCCCGTGAGCTGTTCCTGGATGGGAGGCTGCCCGCCGGGCTCGTCACCCTCAACCTGGCCGGCGAGCCGCTGCGCCGGGCCCTCGCCCGACAGGTCTTCGAGGCCCGCCCCGAGCTGCGCCTCGACAACCTCTACGGCCCCTCCGAGGACACCACCTACTCGACCGGCGTGACCCTGCTGGCGGGCGACGAGAGGGAGCCCTCGATCGGCCGGCCCCTGCCCGGCGGCCGGGCCCACCTGCTCGACGAGAGCCTGGCGCTCCTGCCGATCGGGGTGGTGGGGGAGGTCTGCCTGGGCGGTGTCGGGCTCGCCCGCGGCTACCATCGCCAGCCCCGGGCTACGGCCGCGGCCTTCGTGCCCGACCCCTTCGGCAGCGAGCCCGGCGGCCGGCTCTACCGCACGGGCGACCTCGGCCGCTTCCGCCCCGACGGCCGCATCGAGCTGGTCGGCCGGCGTGACCAGCAGATCAAGTTGCGCGGCTTCCGCATCGAGCTGACCGAGATCGAGGCCCGGCTCGCTCTGCATCAGGAAGTAGTAGACGTCGCCGTGGTGGTCGACCGCCAGGGGGAGGACGCCCGGCTGGTGGCCTTCTGCGAGAGCCGGCCGGGCGCCGCCTGGGACCCGGCGGACCTGGCCGGCCACCTCGCGCGCACCCTGCCGGCCTACATGGTGCCGGCCCTCTTCGTGCGCCTGGAGCCGATGCCGCGCACGGCGACCGGCAAGATCGACCGCAAGGCCCTGCCGGCCCCGCCCGCCGAGGCGGCGGCGTCGAGAACGGCCGAAGCGCCGGCGAGCGGCCTCGAGGCCCGGCTCGCCGCCCTCTGGGGTGCGGTCCTGGGATGGCCCGTGGTGGGGCTCGACGAGAGCTTCTTCGA
>JBIOYC010000227.1:0-23663 GCA_044869955.1 Thermoanaerobaculia bacterium
CAACCAGCGGTCGGCCTGCTTGTAGCTGGCCCGCGGGCTCTCGCCACGGATCTCCTGGAGCAGGAGCAGAGCCCGCTGGTTGGTCGCCGGGAGCAGCTCCCACTGGAGCGAAGCGGAGAAGAGGGCGAGCAGGAAAGCGACGGCGATGGTCGGTACGGAGAGCCGATAGAGGCTGATTCCGAGGGCCTTGATCGCTGTCACCTCGTTGGTCTTCGACAGCAGCGTGAAAGTGATGAGGGTCGAGACCAGCACGACCAGCGGCGAGGCCTCGTAGAAGATCTGGAAGGAGCGGAAGAAGTAGTACTGCACGACCACCGAGCGGGAGACCTGGTTCTTGATGATCTCGTCCACGATCTGCGACAGGTCGATGAGGACGAAGAGGCTCATCACAGAGAGGAACACCGTCGCAGTGACGCCGAGGAAGACCCTCAGGGTGTAGCGGTCGAGGAGGTTCGGGAACCGAAGCCTCAGGCGGGGGAGTCGCAGCGTGACCTCGGCCTCCTGGTCGGTGCCGGGAGCCCCGCTGCGTCCTCGCCCGGGCAAGGGACCTTGCTCTCTACGGATCCGCGGCAACAGTTGTACGCCTCGCCACCAGCGGTTCAAACGGTGGGGGAGGATGCCGCGATCCCGGTTGGTGCGCCAGAGCAGGTACATCCCGAAGACCGCCAGCAGGACGTTGGGCAGCCACATGGCGATCCACGGCTCGAGCCTGCCGTAGCGGGCCGCTTCCTCGCCGTTGTTGATCAACACGTAGTAGACCAGGATCACCCCCATCGACAGGGCGAACCCCGACGACTTGCCGCCCCGCCTGTTGGTCACCCCGAGAGGCAGGGCGAAGAGGCCGAAGACGAAGCAGGCGAAGGGAATCGAGAACTTCTTGTGCAGCTCGACCAATGCGAGGTTGCGCTGCTCCGGAGGGAGCCCGGGGTCGGCCAGGCGCTTCCTCAGCTCGGGCAGGCCCAGCTCCCGGAGGCTCCGGCTCGAGGACACCTTGGCTCGGGTCTTCGAGACGAAGGCATCGTCCAGGACCAGGTCGACGTTCTCGTAGCTGTGGCGCTGGTACTTGAGGGGGGCGTTGAGATCCACCACGTGCTTCTCGGCGTTCTCGAGCTCGAGGATCACCCGTTCGCCGGTCTCGTCGACCCGCACCCGGCCCTTCTCGGCGATGGTCAGCTCGCTCTGACTGGAGGGCAGAACGTCTGAGAGGAAGACGCCCTGCCACTCGTTGGTCTCGCGGTCGACGCCGAAGACGTAGAGCACCTTGTTGCCCCATTGCTCGTAGAAGATGCGGGGCTCGACCTGGCGCGCGGCGGTCTTGGTCAGGATCTCGACGCGGATCCGCTGCAGCTCGGAGTTGCCCCAGGGCAGAGCCCAGAGGCTCACCGCCATGTTGGCCAGGGTCAGCAGGCCAGAGATCAGCAGGACTGGGCGGTAGAGCTTGACCAGGCTGATGCCCGAGGCCCGCATGGCGACCAGCTCGCTGTCCGATGCGAGCCGGCCGACGGCGGTGAGAAGGCCGAAGAGCAGGGCCATCGGCAACGTGAGCACGACGATGTTGGGCAGCGAGGCGCCCAACATGTGCATCACCGAACCGAAGCTGACGCCCCTCTCGATGATCATCTCCGCCGAGAGGAAGAGGAACCGCACGAGGAGCATGAAGGTGTAGACGAGGAAACCCAGGGCCAGTGGTCCCAGTGTCTCGCGCAGCACGTAACGCTCGAGGCGACCCATATCGCGGCGGATTATACGGGCGAGGTCCCCTCCGGTGAGGATCGGCGAGGGGAATCACGGTTGGAAAGGGACAGAGCGGGGAGGAGGGCAGACCTGCTCGCTCGCCTCCGCAAGAGGCTGGACACGCTCAGCTCATCGGACGTCGGCGTACCTGTTCTGGTTTACATAATGGATCTTATCGGACGTCATGTCCGCGCCAACTCCGAGCGAGGGGATGCCTCGATCCACCCCAGATCCGACCGCTTCCTAGGCCAGCTCAGTAGGTCTCTTTGGCCTGCTGTCGAAGCTCGCCGAGGATGGCTTCGAGAGCCCGGATCAGGTCCTCGGTCTCTACCGTGCTCTGTCGGAAGCTCAGGGCGAGGCTGTAGTTCTTGTCGGGAGACCGGAACTTGAAGACGTAGGGCTTCCGTCGGAGGCCCTTGGCCGTGTCTCGATTGCGCAGACGCCGGCGCAGGTCGTCCCGCGACAGACCCTGGCGGGAGACCTCGTCCAGGAGCCGGAGCATCTCCTCCTCGGTCTTCGCCTTGAGGACCTCGATCAGCAGCGACTTCGAGGTCACCCCCAGGTCGAGCACCCGCTGGCGAGCTCGACTTGGCATCGCGAGCAGGGACAGAGCCTCGGTAACGACCGTCCGAGACTTGCCCACCGCCTCCGCGATCTGCTCGTGAGTGTAGGAGTGATTCTCGGCCAGGGCGCGATAGCCGTCGGCCTCTTCGAAGGGAGTCAGATCCTTGCGCTGGAGGTTCTCGACCAGGGCGATCTCGAGCGCCTCCTGCTCGGTGACGTCCATCTCGATCACCGGCACGTCGAAGAGCCCGACTTCCTGTGCCGCCCGGAAGCGGCGCTCGCCCGAGATGATCCGATAGACCGGACCGCCGGCAGCGACCGGTTCCGGCCGAGGCCGAACCAGGATCGGCTCGAGGATCCCCTTCTCGCGAATCGAGGCGGCCAGCTCCGAGAGGTCACCCATGGCAGTCCGAGGCTGCCTTGCGTCGAGCTCGATGCTGGAGAGGGGCACCATCTTGCCAATCGGCGTCTCGTGCCGGCTGGTCAGCTCGTCGACGAAGTGCGGCGTGTGGCGCATCTGGACCCTCTCGGGCAGCCCTCGGCGGGAAGCGGCGTTACCGGACACGGCTGAGCACCTCCTCGGTCAGCTTGTAGTACTCGTAGGCTCCGCTCGAGTTGGGTGCGAAGCTGAAGATCGACTCGTGGTAAGCGGGGCTCTCCTCCAGCCGGACACTCTTGGTGATCACCGTGTCGAAGACCCGATCGCCGAAGACCTGATCGATCTGGCTGCGGATGTCCTTGGATAGGACCGTCCGCTTGTCGTAGAGCGTGATCAGCGCTCCGAGGATCTGCAGGCCCGGATTGGCCCGCTGCTTCACCTTCTGGATCGTCTCCAGCAGGTCATCCGTCCCCTCGAGGGCGAAGTAGCTGGACTGGATCGGGATCAAGACGTGAGTGGCAGCCACCAGAGCGTTGAAGGTGATGATGCCCAGGGTCGGTGGCGTGTCGATGACGATGAAGTCCCATTGATCGTGGATGCGATCCAGCTCATCCTTGAGCCGGTAATGGCCGTCCAGCTCCCCCAGGAGGGCGCTTTCGATCTTTGCCAGCGCGATGGTCGACGGAGCCAGGGAGAGACCAGGTACCTTCTCCACCGGGACCGTGATGTCGCCTACCTTGACGTTGGGCTCCGTCAGGGCCTCGTACATGAACGGCCCGGCGAGGGCACGCAGGTCGAGGAACGAAACCGAGCTGTTGGCTTGTGGATCGAGGTCGACGAGGAGGGTCCGCAGACCCTTCTGGGCGAGGGCCGCCGACAGGTTGATCGCTGTCGTGGTCTTCCCCACCCCACCTTTCTGGTTGGTGATGGCAATGATCATAGGCGGACGGAGTGTAAGAGAAGGCCTTTCCGAGGGTCAAGGAGAAGGTGAAGCCCGGTCTGCCGCAGCGACTCCGGAGACCAGCCTGGCCGGTCGATGTCGGCGCGCCGACAATCGGTCTAAGTGGTTGTCTTGCTTGAGCTTGGAGCGGAGGAGACGAAGAGCTCTGCCGGTTCCTGGCTCACATGGTGTACTTGCCGAGGTCGTCCGGGCTGAGCTCCTCGAGCCACTTCTTGAGCTGCTCCTCGTCGCTGACCTCTGCGGTACGGTCCGCAGCCTGAGCCTTCTCGAGCACGCTGCTGCGCACGAAGATGGGAGCGCCAGTGCGCACCGCGAGGGCCAGCGCGTCGCTCGGACGGGCGTCGAGCACCAGCTCCTGATCACCCTGTTGCGCGAAGATGAGAGCGTAGAAAGTGGTCTCCCGCAGGTCGGTGATCACGATCCGCTCAACCTCGGCGCCAAAGCGCTCGAAGACACTGCAAAGGAGGTCGTGGGTCATTGGGCGGGGTGGCTCGAAGCCGTCAAGTCGGAGGGCGATGGCATTTGCCTCGAAGACGCCGATCCAGATCGGCAAGCGACGTTGACCGTCCTCGTCGCTCAGAATGACGATCGGGAGATTCGACGAAGGGTCCAACATGAGGCCCTTGATCTCCATCCGGACTTCGGGCTCAGCGCTCATGCAGCCATTGTGTGCCTGGTGAGGCGCCTCGTCAAGCGCCAGGGCCGGCCCGAGCCGGTGCGGTCTCAAGCCAGAACTTGGAGGCGAGAGGGCCGCACGTGGGTGACGCCTACGGCGCTCGAGACCGCGCCGACCAGGCTGTGCGCGTAAGCATCCTCGATCCGCAAGCGCACCAGGGAGCCCAGGCGTAGACCCTCGGCGGGCGGTACGAAATGAACGATCCGGTGGCAAGGAGTGCGGCCGCTCATCTGCGCTGTGTCTTTACTCCAGCCGGTGACCAGTACTTCCAGCTCTCTCCCCACGAGCTCGGCGTTGAGCTGCCGCTGGATCGAGCTCTGGCAGGCCAGCAGCTCCTGGAGCCGCCGCTGAGCGACGCCTTGGGGAACGACTTCGCCGAGCTTGGGAGCGGCGGTACCCGGACGAGGCGAGTAGCAGAAGGCGAAGATCGAGGAGAACCGCACCTTCTCCACCAGCTGCAGGGTCTCGTGGAACTCGTCCTCGGTCTCTCCTGGGAAGCCCACGATCAGGTCGGTGGAGAGCGCCAGCCCCGGTCTCGCCGCACGCAACTGGTCTACCAGGTCCAGATAGAGGGCCACATCGTAGCCACGGCCCATCCTCTTGAGCATCCGGTCCGAGCCCGACTGAACCGGCAGGTGGAGGTAGGGGCAGAGATTGGGATACCTCCCCACTCTCTCGACCATCCGAGGGGTAAAATCTCGCGGGTAGGAGGTGACAAAGCGGAGCCTCTCGACGCCCGGCATCGTGGCCACGGCGTCGAGTAGGTCAGCGAAGTCGCGATCGCCCTCGGGGTCTCGCCAGTGGTTGACGGTCTGGCCCAGGAGCTCGATCTCTAGGAAGCCGTACTCGAGCAGGTGGCGGACCTCGCGCAAGATCTCCGCCATGGGCCTCGAGCGCTCGGGCCCGCGGGTGAAGGGCACGATGCAGAAGGTGCACTTCTTGTTGCAACCCTCGATGATGGTGACCATGCCCTTGTAGACGCCATCCCGCGAGATGGTGTCGATCTCGAAGCTGCGCTCCTCCGGGAAGCCCGTGGCCACCACTCGGCGCCCAGCACGACGGTCGGCAATCACCTGCCGCAGCTCCCCCACTCTGGCCGGTCCGAGCACGAAGTCGAGGTCGGCGACCCTCCGCAGTGCCTTCTCGCCTTCCTGCTGGGCCACGCATCCGCAGAGGCCGATCATCAGATCCTTCTTGTCGCGCTTGAGGAGACGGTACTCGCCGATCCGCGAGTAGACCTTCTGGGCTGCCTTCTCCCGCACGCTGCAGGAGTTGAGCAGGATGATGTCCGCCTCCTCAGGATCGTGCGTCGGCAAGATGCCCTCCTGCATGAGCAGGCCGTTCATCCGCTGGGTGTCCAGCTCGTTCATCTGGCAGCCCCACGTCTCGACGAAGAAACGGCGCGGCGGCGTGGAGGGATCGTTCTCGTGACTCATCGGGGCTTGGATCTTTCGTCGATGACCTGGGGGTCTTTGGCCTCGTACTCCTCGAGGTCCTTCACCGGCCGCTTGGGCCTCTCTTCGGGCTCGAGCTCGATGCCCTCATCCAGCCAGCCCGGCAGGGCGCCAGCGCGGCGGCCTTCGTCCAGGAAGACCTCGAGGTCGGCCTGGAGTCGCTCGATCTCCAATCGGACCTCGGTCAAGCGGTCGAGCGTGCGGTCCCAGACCGGCTTGATCTCTGAGTCTCGGAAGCGGATGTCGCGCTCGGCGTAGAAGCGGAAGCGAAGCTGCTCGGCGTCCTTCTCGAGGGCGATCCGTTCGTCGTGAGCCTCTCGCCAGCTCTGGCGGAGTCGGAGGACCTCCGACCGCCAGTAGGTCTCGTCGCGTCCATCGATCGGCGGGGCGGCGGTGGCGCCTTCTTCCTTGGCCTTGGGTGTGGCCACGGTCAGGCTGCCCCGCTTGGCGTACTCGGCCAGGTTCTTGTTCGTGATGACGACTGCCGGCGGCAGCGCGTCCCGTCTCCGCTCACGGGCCAGCCGGGAGGCCTCGAGCAAGGAGGGTGGCGGAGCTTCATCCGGGACCTGGTCGATCACCACGGTCAGTGGCTCGGCCGGGGGCGGCGGTGGAGGCGGAGGAGGCGGCTCGGGGCTCACACGCTGCGTCGGCGAGCTGGAGGGCGTGGGAGGCTGGCTTCGCGGGTTCGAGGAGGAGCAGGCCGCAAAGGCCAAGCTGGCCAGGATCAGCACGGTCAGGGGGCTGCGGCCGGATGGGGCCTTCTGGTTTGTCATCCGCTCACCTCGTGCAGTTCCTCAGGCCTCGAGCACCGAGACGGGGCTCGGGAGCGCCGCCGAGACCAGAGCCTCCACCTCGGCCGCAGTGCCGAGAGCGAGACAGCGCTCGGCGACCTCGGCCATCCGCCGGCTGTCGATCTCCCGCAGAGCGGTCTTGATCGCCGGAATCGTGCGGGGGCCCATCGATAGACGGTTGAGCCCCAACCCTACCAGCAACGCGGCGTAGGTGGGGTCCCCAGCCATCTCACCGCAGACGGAAACCGGAATCCCAGTCCGAGCGGCACCGTCTACGACCATCCTGAGCAGCCGCAGCAGGGCCGGATGAAGCGGCTGATAGAGATCGGCAACGTGCTCGTTGTTGCGGTCCACGGCGAGAGAGTACTGGATCAGATCGTTGGTGCCGATCGAGAAGAAATCCACCTCGCGCGCGAGATGGTCCGCGATCAGTGCAGCCGACGGCACCTCGATCATGATGCCCAGCTTGAGGTCCCGCCGGAAGGGCACGCCGTCGCGCTCGAGGTCGTCGGCGACGCTGCCGGCGAAGGCCCGGAACTTCCGCACCTCCTCCAGGGAGGAGACCAGCGGCGCCATGACCCAGAGGTTGCCATGCACGGCCGCGCGGAAGAGGGCGCGAAACTGGGTCCGGAAGACATCGGGTCGCGCCAGGGTCAGGCGAATCCCCCGCAGGCCGAGGACCGGGTTCTCCTCGCGAGTGTCGAGGAGCTCTCGCGCGAGCTTCTTGCCGCCGAGGTCGTAGGTCCGGATGATCGCGGGGTGCGGATCGACTGCTTCTACCAGACGGCGATAGAGCTGGTAGTGCTCTTCTTCGGTCGGCAGCTGTGGGCTCTTCTCGATGTAGAGAAACTCGCTGCGGTAGAGCCCGACCCCCGCCGCACCGAGACGCAAAGCCACGTCGAGCTCCTCCGGCAAGTCGATGTTGGCCATCAGGGGCACCACCACACCGTCGGCGGTGCAAGCCTCGAGGCCACAAGTGGCGAGGGCCGCCCGCTCCCGGTCGGCGATTCTCTCGCGTTGCTCGTGGACGGACGCGAGCACCTCGAGGGTCGGGTGAACGACCACCTTTCCGGTCTCACCGTCGATGACGAGAGGGTCATCATCAGTGATGTTCGTTCGCAATCCTGGTATTCCAATAATACATGGAATGTTGAGGGACCGGGCGATGATCGTCGTGTGGGAGGTCCGGCCCCCAGACTCGATCACGAAGGCGATGACCTTCTCCCGGCCCAGGCGGAGGGCATGGGAGGGGGTGAGCTCGTCGGCCACCACCACCACCTGACCGTTGATCTCCGAAAAGTCGTGGTGGGAGATGCCTTGCAGGCTGACCAGAATCTGGTGGGCGACGTCGCGCAGGTCCTCCATACGCTGCCGCAAGTAGTCGTCCTGGATCGCGGCGAACTGCTTTTCCATTTCCTCGGCCGTGCGAAACACTGCCCACTCGGCGTTGACCTGCTCCTCGCGGATCCTGCGCTCGATGCGCTCGAGGAAGACCGGATCGTCGAGAAAGAGGGCGTGGGCGTCGAAGATCTGCCCCAGCTCCTCGCCCAGCTGGAGATGGACCTTGTCTCGGACCTTCAGGATCTCCCCTTGGGCCGTGCGGGTGGCTTGGCGGAAGCGGTCGAGCTCCGCCGGGATCTCGTCCTCGCTCAGGGGCAGGCGGAAGACGTCCTCGGACCGGGTCTCGAGGCAGAGGGCGCGACCGACCGCCACACCCGGCGAGACACCGAGGCCCTGGAAGACCTTCATCATGGGTTCCTCCCCCATCTCACTGCCCCTCCTGGAAGCGATCCTCGATCAACTCGACCAGCGCAGAGAGGGCGTCGTGCTCATCCTCTCCCATGCACCGCACGGTGAGCCGGGTTCCCTGGGCCGCCGCCAACAGGAGCACCCCCAGGATGCTCTTGGCGTCGACTTCCTCCCCATCGCGGATCAGCATGCTGCGCGAACGGAAGCGTGCCGCCTGGTGGACCAGCTTGGCGGCGGCACGGGCATGTAAGCCCAGCTGGTTGACGATCTCGACCTCGCGCTCGACCATCGTCCGGCTCAGCAGGCAACCCCGAGGTCTCGGCAGGTCGAATCAGGGGCCGAAGGATGGCAGATGCTGCCCTGGCCCTTGACCGCCAGCCACTCGGCAGCCTCCCCCACGTTGCGCTCCTGGCTGCCTGGGCATCCGAGCCGCATGACCATGGCGAGGTTGACCCCGGTCACTACCTCGGCGACGCCGGGGCGCGCTTCGGCCAGGGCGGCTCGACATGGGGTGGAACCGAACATGTCGACCAGGATGAGCACGGGGCGATCGCGGCCGATCCCCTCGAGGACTTGGGCGATTCTGGCGCGGGAGGCCTCGAGGTCGTCGTGCCACTCGAGATCGACGGCCTGGCAATCCGGCAGCGCGCCGACGATGTGGCGCGCGGCTTCGACCAGAGTCTGGGCCAGCCCTCCCTGGGCAACGACGAGGGTGGTGAACATCTGTTGAATCATACCTGGATCGCGGATGATCCCCCGCGGCTGGACCTACTCCTCAGCGGGCGAGGTCGCGATGGGCCAGGCGCACCGGCCAACCCCCTGCGGCCAGTCCCCTGCCGAGGGCTTCGGCGACCGCCACCGAGCGGTGTCGCCCCCCGGTGCAGCCGATTGCCACCGTCAGGTAGCTGCGATTCTCGCGCCGATACAGGGGCAGCAAGTACAGCAGCAGATCGGTCAACCGGGAGAGCAGCTCGCCGTATTCCGGCTGAGCTTCGAGGTAGGAGCGGACCTGCGGGTCCTGCCCAGTCTGCTCGCGCATCCCGGGTACGAAGTAGGGATTGGGCAGGAAGCGCACGTCGAAGACCAGGTCACTGCCGTAGGGGATACCGTGCTTGAAGCCGAAGCTGGTCAGCGAGACGGCGAGGACGGGCTCATCGCCCGGCTCGCTCGCGAACTCGGCGAGGATCTGGCGGCGGGTCTCGTGGATCGACCATTCGCTGGTGTCGAGCACCAGATCCGCCCTGCCCCGCAGGTCAGCCAGGAGCTGGCGCTCCCTGCGGATGCTGTCGATCAGGTCGCCGCCCTGGGCGAGAGGATGAGGGCGGCGGGTCTCCGAGAAGCGGCGGATCAGGGCCTCGTCGCTCGCCTCGAGAAAGAGCAGGGTGACGTCCACCCGGCCGCGGTCGATCTTGTCGACGAGCGCGGGGAAGCGCTCGGCGAAGCCCGCGGCTCGCACGTCGGTCACGACGGCGATCTTGTCCTTGCCCTCGACCAACCCGGCGGGATCCGCCAGGAAAGGCTCGAGGAGGGCGACCGGGAGGTTCTCGACGACGTGGTAGCCGAGGTCCTCGAAGCAGTTGGCGGCGCAGCTCTTGCCTGATCCCGAGAGGCCGGTGACGATCACCAGGCGGCAGCGCGGGCCGTCCATCAGCTGTTCCGGGGAAAACGCCGATTGCGCTCGAGCTCGGCCTCGAGCTTGGTGGCGAACTCCCGGGCAGAGTGGTGGCCCTGGAGCTTGAGCACGTGGTTGCGGGCGGCGATCTCGACCAGCATCGCCACGTTGCGACCGACCGTGATCGGCATCTTGATGTAAGGACAGGGGGTGTCGAGGATGGTGTAGACGCTCTCGTCGAGACCCAGGCGGTCATACTCCTTGCCCGGCTCCCACTGCTCGAGCTCGACCACCAGGTCGATCGGCCGGCGCTCGCGGACCGCCGCCAGACCGAAGAGGTCCTGGACGTTGATGATGCCGAGCCCGCGCAGCTCCATATGGTGACGCAACGGCCCCTCCGAGTAGCCGATCAGGTCTCCGGACGGGTAGCGACGCACGGTCACGCGGTCGTCGGCCACCAGGCTGTGGCCCCGGGCGAGGAGGTCGAGGGCGCACTCGCTCTTGCCGATGCCGCTGGTGCCGATCAGGAGCACGCCCAGGCCGTAGATGTCCAGCAGGGTGCCGTGCACCCCGGAGCGGGGGACCAGGTGGTCCTCCAAGAAGAAGCTGATCTCCTTGATCACCACCGACGAGAGCTCCGTCGAGGACAACACCGGGATCTGATGCCCGTCGCAAGCCTCGAGGAAGCCCGCCAGAGGCCGCAGGCCTTTGGTGATCACGAACACCGGCACCGGCATCTCGGTGATCCGGGCGAAACGCTCGCTGCGCTTCTCGAGCGGCAGGGTGACCAGGTAGGCGGTCTCGCTTTCGCCGACGATCTGCACCCGACCGGGCTTGATGTACTCGTAGTAGCCGGCAAAGGCCAGACCGGGCTTCTGAACCCGAGGGTTGGTGATCTGCCGGTCGAGATGGCCCCCCCCGGTTAGAACTGAGATCCGCAGAGTCGCCAGCTCGTCTCCGAGCAGCTCACCAACGCGGACGGCGGGAAGGGTCATGCTCCCTCCTCTTCGATCAAGCGCATGACCTCCTCGGTCGAGGCCGCGACCAGCAACCGGGCGATGCGGCCCGGCGCCTTCAACCAGCGCGAGATGGCGGCCAGGACCTGCAGGTGGACCGCCGGCGCCTGCTCCGGAGAGATGACCAGAAAGAGGGCACGCACCGGCTCATCCTCGGCCGCCCCGGTCGAGATGCCCGGCGGGGCGAGCAAGCCGACCGCCACCAGTGGGCGGGCCAGCCCGTCGACCTTGCAGTGTGGCAGGGCCACTCCCCCACCCACCGTCGTGGGCCCCTGGCGCTCTCGGGCGAGGAGTCGACGATGGAGCTCCTCACCATCGGCCACCCAGCCGCCTTCGGCAACGCCGACGGCCAGCTCCCCGAGCGCCGCCTCCCAGCTGGCCGGCGTCATGTCGCGGAAGACCAGCTGTGGACGAACCAGGGATGCCAGCCGGACCATCGCCTTCCTGAGCCTGGTCGACCCCGATCAGCCCGCCTCGGGGCTGATCAGGCCGAAGTTCCGGTCACGGCGTCGATAAAGCACGTGGACCTGGTTGCTGGCGGCCTCCAGGAAGACGATGAACTCGTTCCTCGACTCGCCCAGGGCGAGCGCGGCCTCGTCGACGGTCATGGGCTTGATGTCGAACCGGCCCGACTTGATCACCCGCGGCTCGATGCCAGCGCCGAGGCTGTCTCCATCGATCACGTTGACCGGCCAGTGCAGCTCCTGCTCGACCGACCTGCTGGCACGACGGCGCTTGTCGATCGCCTTCTTCTTCGACCGGCGGGCCTGCTTCTCCAGCTTGTCGACAGCGAGGTTCACCGCATCCGCCATGTGGTCGTGCTCCTCGGCCGCCTGCAACACCCCGTTGCGGTGGGCCACGTGCAGCTCGGCGATGTGGCGGTGTTTCTCGGAACCGAAGGTGATGCGCACCTCGATCGGCTCGTCCAGGAACTTCACGACCTTCTGCAGCTTGTCCTCGGTGTAGCTTCTGATCTTGTCATCTGGCTGGTAGTGACGACCAACGTAATCGATGTTCATGACGACCCCTTCAGAAGATCTGCTTGCGATCGTTCGAGGAGGCGACTCCCAGCTCGTCCCGATACTTGGCCACCGTGCGACGGGCGATCTGGATCCCCTCCCTGCGCAGGATCCGCATCAGCTCGCTGTCGGACAGCGGATTGTGCGGATCCTCGTTCTCGACCAGCTGAGTCAGCTTGCGCTTCACCGTCAACGACGAAATGTTCTCACCATACTCACGATCGATTCCGCTGTGGAAGAAGAACTTCATCGGAAACAATCCGCGAGGAGTGTGAATGTATTTGTTCGAGACGACACGAGACACGGTGGACTCGTGCATGCCGATGTCCTCGGCCACGTCCCGCAGGACCATCGGCCGCAGGTGCTCGATGCCATGGTCGAGGAAGTGGCGCTGCTGCTGGACGATCGAGTTCGCCACCTTGTAGATCGTGCGCTGGCGTTGATCGAGGCTCTTGATCAACCACACCGCCGAGCGCATCTTGTCCTTGATGAACTGTTGGGCATCTCCCTGCTCGCGATCGCTGCGCATCTGCTGTAGCATGCGCCGGTAAGCGCGTGAAACCCGTAGCTTCGGCAGCCCGTCGTCGTTGAGCTGGATGACGTAGTCGTCACCGATCTTCCTCACCACCACGTCGGGCTCGATGTAATGGGTATCCGAAGGGGAGAACTTGCGCCCCGGACGGGTCTCGAGGGAGCGGATCAGGTCCACCGCCGGCTCGAGGTCCTTGAGCTCGACCCCCAGGGCCTTGGCCAGCTCCTTGTACTGCCGACGCAGGAACGCGTCCCAGTGCACCTCGATCAGCCTCCAGGCGAGAGATTCCGGCCCGTGTCCCCTTGCGGCGAGCTGGGCGAGGAGGCTCTCGCGCAGGCTGGGATAGGCCACGCCAGGCGGGTCGTAGCCACGCACCAGGGCCAGACCCGCTTCGACCCTGGCGACCAGCTCGTCGGGGTCGTTCGTCGCCAGATCGTGGCGGGCCAGCTCGACCAGCTCCTCGAAGCTCGCCACCAGGAAGCCTTCGGGGTCGAGGTTGCCGATCACCAGCTCGGCGATGATCCGTTCTTCCCGACTGGCACCACTCATGTGCAGCTGCCAGAGCAGGTGGTCATAGAGGTCGGCCTCCCGGGCGACCGTATTCTCGAGCGGCGCCTCCTCGCGCTCCTCGCGGATCGAGGCATAGCCCGAGCCCTCCATGTAGTCGCCGAAGTAGGCCTCGAAGTCGATCGAATCGAGGGGATCTTCCTTTTGCTTGGGCTCGGCCTCCACGGCCTCGGGCTGGTCCTGGGTGGTCGGAGTCTCGACGATCTCGGTGTTTTCCTCGAGCACAGGATTCTCGACCAACTCCTGCGTCAGAACCCCCTCGAGCTCCATCCGAGTCATCTGGAGTAGCTTGATCGCCTGCTGGAGTGACGGCGTCATCACCAGCTTTTGCGTGAGCCTGAGGGAAAGCTTCTGCTCGAGGGCCATTACAACCGGAAGTCCTCTCCGAGGTAGATCTTTCTTACTTGGGGGTCGGCGGAAAGCTCGGCGGGTCGGCCAGTGCGGAGAATCTCACCGTTGTTGATGATATAGGCCCGATCCGTTATTTTCAATGTTTCCCGCACGTTATGGTCGGTGATCAAGATCCCGATGCCCATTTTCCGCAGGTGCTGGATGATACCTTGGATGTCCAGCACGGCGATCGGGTCGATGCCCGCGAAGGGCTCGTCGAGGAGAATGTACCAGGGGTCGATGGCCAGGGCGCGGGCGATCTCGACCCGTCGCCGCTCACCTCCCGAGAGAGCATAGCCGGGGCTCTTGCGCACCCGGGTGAGGCCGAACTCCTCGATCAGCTGGTCGACCCGCCGTTCCTGCTCGGCGTGGGGCAGATCCAGGGTCTCGAAGATCGCCCGGAGGTTCTCCTCGGCCGAGAGCTTGCGGAAAACCGACGGCTCCTGGGGCAGGTAGCTGATCCCCCGCTGCGCCCGCTGGTACATCGGCAGGTCGGTGATGTCGTCGTCGCCGAGCAGGACCTTGCCGCTGTCGGGTGGGGTGAGGCCCACCACCATGTAGAAGGTGGTGGTCTTGCCGGCGCCGTTCGGGCCGAGGAGGCCGACCACCTCTCCGGGATGGACCTCGATCGAGACTCCCGACACCACCGCTCGGCCGCGGTAGACCTTGCGCAGATCGCGCGTGGCCAGCAGCTTCGGCTCGCTCATGCTGGAGGCGGAGTCGGAGGCGAAGGGGTCGACTCGACGTTGACCCGGCCCGTTGCCAGCTCATAGACCACCCGGCGGCCGATCACCTCTCCGCCTCCCTTCTCCCTCACCACCACGCGGTCTCCTTCCACTTCCACGGTTCGTGCGGCGACATCGTATCGCGCGTGGTCACCGGTCAGGATGCGCCCCGTGGCTCGATCCTGGATCTCGACCTTGCCGTCGAGCAGCACCCGCTTGGCCCGCTGCTTCTCGTCGAGCTCGACCGTCATCTGGTCGCAGGCCAGGTCTCGCTCGCCCTGGCGGGAGCGCACCTTGCCGCGATAGCGCAGCAGGGCGTTGGGCCGCTGGTAGATCAGCTCGTCGGCGGTGGTCTCGGCCGGGACGTTGTTGGCGCTCGGCTCGCCCCCCGGCCGCCACACCGTGCGCACGCCGCCCCTCGCCACCAGCTGTCCGCCCGCTTCGTCTCCCTGGAGCTCGTCCGAAAGCAGGAGGTTCTCCCCCCGCCAGGCCTTCACCTTGCCTCGAAAGAGGAAGGTCCGGTCCGAGTCGCGCAGGAAGGTCTCTTGGGCCTCGACCCAGACCGGACCCTCGCCGCGGCCCAGGGGACCGGCGTCGAGCAGGTCGCGCCCCGCCTGCTGCTCGAGGCGGGTGCGGGTTCCCCCCGAGGCATAGAGCAGCGTGGTCCGCTCGGTGTAGAGGAATCGGGGAGCGGTCATCTCGCCCCGCTGGCTGATCACCGTGGCGGGCCGGCCGACGAACTCGCCGAGGCCGTTGGCGTAGTCGAAGCGGGCCTGAGTGCCTCGAGCCGAGAAGCGCTGGTCCTTGACCAGCACCTTCCCGATCAGGGTCACCTCGACGAGCTGGCCGTCGGGCGAGAAGATCGCCTCGGCTCGGGGCGCCGTGGCCAGGCGCGTCGCGCGGCTCTCGATCTCGTCCAGGGGACGCTCCGAGAGGTCGAGCAGGACGGTCTCGGGCGAGATCGGCTGGAGGTCCTCCTCTTCGGCTTCCTCTTCCGAACCGGGGTCCTCCTGTGGCTCAGCTCCGGCTTCGAAGCGGTTCCAGTCCTCGTCGGGAGGGATCTCGGGAAGCTCGGCCAGGCGCACGCCTCCGATCGCCTCGGCCTTCATCAGGTCGCCATCGACGAAGAGACCGGCGAGCTGCCCCGCCACCAGCCGCCGCGGCAGCTCCCCCTTGGGCTCGGAGATCACCACCGCCGGGTCCGTGGCCCGCCCCAACAAGTCGATGCGCGAGAGGTGATCGGTCGAGGGCTCGAAATACGCGGCCAGTTGCCGGCCCTGGAAGCGCACGGGCCCCACTTCCGCCTCCCCCACCCTCGAGGAGATCCGCCCTCTCACCTCCTTCTTGGCCCGCAGCAGGATCGGCGTCTTCTCGTCGTCGGACATCCAGACGCTCACCTGCCGGGCGCGTACCCGGTGGCCATCGAACCGGATGTCCACGTCCTTCTCGGCACGCAGGTGATGGCGGAGGCGATCGACCAACAGGCGCCGAGCCACCAGTCCGAACGGCGCCGGAGCCTCGGCGAGGCCCTTCATTCGCACTCCGCCGGCGAGCAGGTAGAGCTTCTCTCCCAGGTTGAGACGGAGCCGGTCGGCATCGCCCTCGAGCTGTTGGCCGTAGCGGAACGTCACCGGCTCGTCGCTCTGGATCAAGTTGCCCTTCTGGGTCAGCTCGAGGGCCTGGGTCTCGATCTCGATTCCCCCGGGGCCGTGGACCTTCGCTCCTTCGAGGAGCTTGGCCTCCTCGGTCTTGGGGTCGTAGATGGCCTTCGAGCTGTCGACCTGATAGCGATCGCCCTCTGGAGAGAAGACCTCGACGCTCATGCCGTCGATGGCCACCGTCTCGTCGGCGTTGACCTGATAGCTACCGCCGCGGATCGAGAAGAGGATGCGACCCTGATCCTCGAGCTTGTACTCGAAGCCCTTGCCGAGCACCTTGACGTCCTGACCGGGTGCGTCTCCCTCCGCCATCTGCGGCGGCCGCGCTGTTCGGGAGCTCCTGCCGAAGAGATAGAGCCCCACCAGGCCGCCCACGATGAGCAGCAGCACCACCAGAAGGAGGCGCCGGAGGTGCTGGATGGAGTTCGCCATGTCTTCCCTCAAGCCTCCATCGGACGGGCATCGGCCAGGCGGATCACCGGTTCGCCCCGCAGGGAGTCCCGCTCCAGGTACCCGAGGACCTCGAAGGCTCCCTCGAGATCGGCCGCCCTCTCCTGCCAGCGCCAGCCGAGCAGGTTCACCCGACCACCGTCCTGGCCTTCGGCCACCGCCGAGAGGTGAGAGCTGCCGAAGAGACGCGGGGTGGCGCGCAGCCGGAGCCCGGAGAGGCGCAGCAGGGGCTGGGGATTGCTGACGCCGAAGGGCTCCAGGCGGGCGAGCTCCTGCGTGAGCCCCTCGGTCACTTGTCCGGCGGCGAGCTCGAGCTCGTATTCGAAGCGCTGCACCAGCGAGTCGGCGGGCCACTCGCTGGCCGCCGCTTCCTCCAGCTCCTGGCGGAGCTCTTCGAGCTGGCCGGTCTCGATCGTCAGGCCGATGGCCTGCGGATGGCCGCCGAACCGCCGGCAGCGCCCTGCCGAGCGGCGGACCAGGGAATGCAGGTCAAGGCCGGGCAGGCTCCGCCCAGAGCCCGTGGCCACCTCCCCCTCGACCGAGAGGAGGATCGTCGGCCGCGCCAGGTCCCGGGCCAGGCGTCCGGCTGCGATGCCCACCACACCGCGGTGCCAGCTCTCGCTCCAGGCCACCAGGATCGACGGCAGAGGCGAGCGGGTGCGAAGGTCCTCCCCTGCCTCCACCACGGCACGGCCTTCCTCCTCCTGCCGGGCTCGATTCGCCGACTCCAGCTGCTCGGCGAGCCCCTGGGCCTGCTCGCGGTCGCGGGCGAGCAGGAGCTCGAGGGCCTGGTCCGGACTGGCGAGCCTGCCGGCGGCGTTGAGCCGTGGCCCCAGCCGGAAGCCGACGTCCGACGCCGAGAGCGGCGGCTTCACCCCGGCCTTGCTCATCAACGCCTTGAGGCCCACCGAGCGGGTATCGCCGAAGGTGGCCAGCCCCCGCGAAGCGATCACCCGGTTCTCTCCCACCAGGGGCACGAGGTCGGCGATGGTGCCCAGGCAGGCCACTCGCAGCAGGGGGTCGAGGGGAAGGGCACGGCCGAGCCGAGCGGCCAACCCCTGGGCCAGCTTCAGGGCGAGGCCGACGCCGGCGAGGTAGGGGAAGGGGTAGGCGCAGTCGGGTTGGCGGGGGTTGACGATCACCGCACCGGGCGGCAGCGCGTCCCCAGGGAGGTGATGGTCGGTGACGATGACGTCGATGCCGCCCTCCCCCGCCGCCGCGATCGCCTCGGCGGCCGAGGTGCCACAGTCGACGGTCACGATCACCTTACAGCCGAGCTCGCGGGCACGCTCGACGTGGAGAGGCTGGAAACCGTATCCCTCGCGCAGCCGGTGAGGCAGGACCGGCCGGGCGTCGATGCCGCAGGCCTCGAAGACCACCAGCAGCAGTGCGGTTGCCGTCACGCCGTCGACGTCGTAGTCACCCACCACGGCCACCCGTTCCCCAGCCTCCCGCGCCGCAACCAGCCGGGAAACGGCCTGTTCGAGGCCGAAGAGCAGAAACGGATCGTGCAGGTGCTCGAGCGAAGGAGCCAGGAAGTCGCTCGCCGCCTGTGGAGTTTCGAGACCGCGATGGGCGAGGAGACGGGCCAGCCGCGGGGAGAAGCCTGCCGCGCCGAGGACGCCTTCCGCCGGCTGGCGGGGCGCGGCCTGCCACACCGCTCGAGTCCGCATCGTCTGGAGCGCTCTCCTTCCCAGCCGCTCAGCTCTCTTCGAAGAAGCCGAGGGCGCGGAACTTGCGGTAGCGGGCGGCGATCAGCTCCTGCGGGGACTTGCCGGCCAGCTCGGAGAGAGCGCTCGAGAGGGTCTCGCCCACCCGCTGGCACATCGCGGCCGGCTCGGCGTGGGCACCGCCGACCGGCTCCTGGATGATGCCGTCGATCACCTTCAGCCGGAGGAGATCTGCGGCGGTGAGCTTCAGGGCCTCTGCGGCTTCGGCTCGGCGATCCTGGTCCTTCCACAGGATGGCGGCACAGCCCTCGGGAGAGATCACCGAGTAGATCGAATACTCGAGCATGTAGACCCGATCCCCGACCCCCAGGGCCAAGGCCCCACCGCTACCTCCCTCGCCGGTGACCACGACCACCACCGGTACCTCCAGGGAGGCCATCTCGATCAGGTTGCGGGCGATCGCCTCGGCTTGGCCGCGGGCCTCGGCGTCGATGCCGGGGTAGGCACCGGGGGTGTCGATCAGGGTGATGATCGGGCGCCGGAACTTCTCCGCCATGCGCATCACGCGCAGAGCCTTGCGATAGCCCTCGGGGCGAGGCTGGCCGAAGTTGCGCAGGATCCGCGCCTTGGTGCTCCGCCCCTTCTGGTGGCCGATCACCGCCACACTGCGGCCCCGAAAGCGGGCGAAGCCGGCCACGATCGCCGGGTCGTCACCGAACAGGCGATCGCCGTGCAGCTCCACCCAGTCCTCGAAGAGGTTCTCGATGTAGTCCAGGGTGTAGGGACGTTCGGCATGCCGGGCGATGAGGGTCTTCTGCCAACGGGTGAGCCGGCCGTAGATCTCCGCCGACTCGTGGACGAGGCGGCTCCGCAGGCGCTCGAGCTCCCTCTCCTCCGCACTGCCACCGGGATAGCCCTCGAGCTCTTCGATGCGGCGCCGAAGCTCGATCAGGGGCTCTTCGAAGGCGTAGTCCGGACTTTGCATGCAGGCGGCAAACTAGCATCGGGACCGCAGGGAGTCAACGCGAGAGGAGCCCTCCTCGGGGCGATTGCGCTCCCCCCCGCCGGCCGTCCCGGGTTCTAGAGCAGGTGGTGGGGATCGATGTCGACCACCAGGTCACAGGGCACGTTCTGGGGCAGGGCTGCCCGCACCAGCTCGCGGAGAGTCTGACCCGAGGGGTGGCGCAGCAGCAGCTGGAACCGCCATTCGCCCTTCAGGCGCTCCAGGGGCGCGGGCGCCGGCCCGGCCCGCCTCACCCCGCGGGCTCGGGGAAGCCGCTCGATGCGATGGTCGAGCTCCTCGAGGACCCGCAGGGCCTTCTCCCGATCCCGGCTCTTGGAAAGAACCTGGACCATGCGGGTGAATGGCGGGTAGGCGAAGGCGCGGCGGAAGCGCATCTCCTCACGGGCGAAGGCCTCGTCGTCGTGGGCCAGCGCGGCCCGGATGGCGTAGTGCTCCGGGTGGTAGGTCTGGATCACCACCCGGCCCGGGCGGTCCCCCCTTCCGGCCCGCCCTGCCAGCTGCGTGAGCAGCGTGTAGGTCCGCTCGACAGCGCGGAAGTCCGGAAAGCCCAGGTAGGTGTCGGCGGCCAGAACGGCCGTCAGCGCCACGCGCGGGAAGTGGTGACCCTTCGACACCATCTGGGTGCCGACCAGGATCTGGACGTCGCCGCGGGAGAAGCGCTCGAGCACGGCGGTCAATCCCCCGGGTCGGCGCAGGGCATCCCGGTCGAGCACGTCGACGGCGACCCCGGGAAAGAGCTCCCGAACGGTCTCCTCCACCCTCTCGGTGCCTGCCCCCATGGGCTCGAGGGCTCCCTCCGAGCAGCTCGGGCAGCGGGCCGGCGCCGCCGATCGGGCCCCGCAGTAGTGGCAGAGCAGCAGCCCTTCGCGGCGGTGCCAGGTCCGCGGCAGACCGCACTCCTCGCAGCGGAAGTCCTCACCACAGGCCCGGCAGAGCAGCAGGGGCGCATAGCCGCGACGGTTGCGCAGCAGGATGACCTGATCTCGCGCCTCGAGGGCGGCCGCGATCTCCTCCTCGAGGCGGCGAGAGATCGGCGCCTCGCCGGGCCGGCGCACCAGGCCCTCCTGGCGCAGATCGACCAGGATTCCGGCCGGTAGCTCTCCCTGCCCCGCCCTCTCCGTCAGCCGCAGGAAGGTGAAGCGACCCGAGCCGGCGTTGAAGCGGGTCTCGAGGCTGGGGGTCGCCGAGACCAACAGCACCGGGCAGCCCTCACGCTGGCCGCGGAGCAAGGCGAGATCTCGACCATGATAGCGGGGCGTGGTCTCCTGCTTGTAGGCAGGGTCCTGCTCCTCGTCGACCACGATCAGCCCGAGCTTCTCGAGAGGAGCGAAGACCGCCGAGCGGGGGCCGAGCACGACCCGTGCCTCGCCGGAACGGATGCGCTCCCACTCCTGCTGGCGTTCGTGACCGGCGAGAGCGCTGTGGAGGAGGGCGAGGGTCTCGCCGAAACGCAACCGGGCTTCCTGAGCGAGGGCCGGCACCAGGGCGATCTCCGGCACCAGGAGCAGCACGGTGCCGCCCTGCTCCAGAGCCAGCTGGGCCGCGCGTAAGTAGACCTCGGTCTTGCCCGAGCCGGTCACCCCCTGGAGCAGGAAAGGGCAGGCGTTGCGCGCCGCGATCGCCGCCGCCAGCTCGTCGAGGGCTCCTTGCTGGTCCGGCCGCAAGGCGATGGGCTGCGCAATCCCGGTGTCGAGGCGGTGGCGGCCGAGGTCCAGCTTCTCGACCTGGGTGAAGGAGCGCAAGATCTCGAGGCTTAACAGCCGCCGAACCACGGCGGCCGAGACCCCGGCGTCCCGCTCCAGCTCCTCGAGGCTGGCCGGACGGCCGAGCGTGGCGAGGTGCTCCACGGCAGCCCGGCCAGGAACCGATCTCCCCGCTCTGGCGAGAAGCTCCTCGCGCGTGCCGGGCACCAGCTCGACGGCTGTCCGGTAGCGGGCTCCTCCCCGCCGGCCGACGCTGCCCGTGGCGACCCAACCTCGCCCGGCCAGGCGTTCCACGGCGACGGCGGGTGACCTCCCTCCCAGCCTCCTGGCCAGCTCCGCCAGGCTCACCCTCTCGCCACCGCGCAGCACTTCCAGCACCGCCGCGTCACTTTCCTCGCTGGTGCTGGCGAAGGCTCCCTGTGCGGTGATCCAGACCTTCCGGTCGCCCCAGGCGGGCAGCTCGTTGGGCAGGATCGCTCGCACCACCTCGCCGATCGGCGCCAGATAGTAGCGGCTGACGAAGGCGGCGAGCTCCAGCAGCTCCGGCGGCAGGATCGGCTCGAAGTCCACCACCGCCTCGACGTCCCGCAGGGTGATCCCGGCCGGAGCCTCGTCGAGCAACGCAATCACCACTCCGGTGGCCCGGCGTCGCCCGATCGGCACCCGCACTCTCACTCCGGGGCGAACCAGGGGAGAGAGTGCCGGAGGGATGCGATAGGTCAGGGGCTCGGCGAGCGGAACGGGCAAGGCGACCGCGGCGAGCCCTGCTCCGTTCGGCCCATGCTCGACGCCGTCAGGGGCCATGGTGGGATGCTCAGCCCGGCCGACTTTGGCAAGTCGAGGAGCACAGGCTCCCTCCCGCTCCCACTCCCGTGCCAGCCGGGAAGTAGGTGCCGCAGCGCTCGCAGCGGGTGAGGTGCTCGACCGGCCGAACCGAGGGGCTTGGTGGAGGCGAAGGGGGCAGGTGTGAGTCCTGGGGGATCTTCAGACGCGCCAGGAAGCGGGCCACCCAGGTGACCGCCAGCAAGAAGAGCAGGAAGCGGGTCACGACGCTCCCTGGGCCGCGGCTCCCCCACTCTGCTGCCGGTCGATCTCCGTGGCGAGCCGAGCAACGTCCGGGTTGCCCGGCTGCAAGGCCTCGAGCCGAGCCAGGCCCGACCGCGCCCCCGGATAGTCCTTGAGGTCGAAGGCGAGGACCACGACCTCGTTGTAGAGGGACGCCCAATGCTGGGGGTTCTGGCCCTGGACCTTGCGGAAGAGGGCCAGCGCCTTGTCCGGCTGCTCGAGATAGCGGTAAGCCACCCCGAGGTCGGTCTGGACGTCGAGATCGCCGGGCTGTGCCTGGAGGAGCTGCTCGTAGCGCTCGCGCGCGAGGGGGAACTCTTTGAGGTCGAAGTAGAGGTTGGCGAGGGCCTTGAGGACGTCCGGATCCGCGGGTACCAGACGCTGGCACTGCTCGAGCAGAGGGCGTGCGCGCTGATGGTCCTGGACCATCAGGTTCATCTGGGCCAGCCGGCAGACCGCCTCGGCGTCGTTGGGATCGCGCTCCACTCGCTCCCGGAGCTGGCGAACCTCCTCCATCTGGGGCCCGGTCCCACCGCCGGCCGTCGGAGCTGCCTGCGGCACCGAAGCGGCGGAGGCCGCCGTCTCGCCTCCCCCGGCAGCCCAGCGCGGGGCTGGTTGACGGGTCGAGACCACCTCGAAGACCGGGTAGGCTGCGACGAACCCGACCACCAAGCCCAACAGCGCGAACAGGGCGTTATCTCGGCTCAAGCTCGCTACCCTCCACTTGCACTGCTTCCGGGGTCGAATCCTCGGGTGTCGGCCGGGGCTCCGTCAAGCGCACCGCCGACCAGCTGCTGCCTCCCGCCTCCCCGACCGCCAGCTCGACCGGCGTCCACACACCGCGGGCGGTGCCGAGAAGAGGGTCGACCTCGCCCTCGAAGATCCCGTCAAGGCCCCGCTCCGGGTCTACCCGCTCGATTCGCAGGCGCCTGGCGGCGAAGGATCCGCGCAGCGAGCCGCGACGGGCCCCAAGCTCCCAGCTGCCCGAGATCTGGCTGCCTTCGAGCCTCAGCTCGAAGGTGCCGCTCGACGCCGGAGAAGCGATCTCCACCCTCCAGCGACCGGAAATGGGATCGGTGGCCGGCAGGGAGGGCAGCTTGTCGAGCACTTGGCGCAGGGCCGCTTGCCGCCGCAGGTGCTCCATCAGGCGGAGCTGGGTCTCGGTCACCCGCCGCGCGAGCACGGTCAGGGCGGCCTCGGCGACCTCGCGGTCACGGACCCGGCGCTCCAGCTCCTCGATCCGGGGCCGCGCTGCGGCGATCTCTTGGTCGACGCTCTGGGCCGCCTCGGCCAGGGCCTGCAGAGCCCCGGCTTCTTGCCGCCGCAGCTCGGTCAGACGAGTCGTCACTTCGGTAGCCAGCTGCTCCTCGATGGTCAGCTGAGCCGCCAGGGCGGCGCGCTCCGACTCGGGTACACCCGCGGCCCCGGAGCCCGACCACAGCAAGAGGGCCAGAGCGATCGTGGTATTCATCGATGGGGATGAGATTTCGAAGGATGGGCCGGCGGTCTCGTCCGCCGGCCCATTCGAGCTCTGCTCAGCTCGCCGCTCGCGCCCGCTGGTCTCGTTTGACCAGGCTGGACTCGAGGGCGTGCTCGACCTGTTGCTCGGCCTCCCGCTCGGTAATGCAGCGGACGTGAGCAACCTCACTGACGATGAAGTACTTGGCGCGCTCGTACATCTTCTTCTCGCGGAAGGAGAGGCTCTTCTTCTGACTCACCAGCCGGAGGTTCTTGAGCACCTCGGCGACCTCGACGAGGCGGCCGGTCTTCATCTTGTCCAGGTTCTGCTTGTAGCGACCCTTCCAGTCCTTGTAGGTGTCGATGTTGCCATCCTCGAGGATGGCGAAGAGTGCGTCGATCTCGGACTCCGGACACAGGGGCCGCAAGCCGACCAGCTCGAGGTTCGCGCGGGGAACCATAACCT
>JBIOYC010000228.1:0-4659 GCA_044869955.1 Thermoanaerobaculia bacterium
TGAAGTAGAGCCAGCCGAGACTCGAGAGGGTGATGCCCCGCTCGGGGCTCGCCCCCAGGCGCTGCCAGCCCTCGAGAGCCTGTTCGTGGTAGCGCAGGGCCTCCTCGACCCGGCCGAGAGAGGCCGAGGCTTCGGCCAGGTTGGCGCAGGTGGCGGTCTCGCTGCGCAGCTCGCCGGTGGCCCGGTGCAGGGAGAGGGCCTCGCCATAGACCACGACGGCGGCGCTGGGCTCGCCGCGGCGCCAGAGCACCCGGCCGAGGCTGTCGAGGGCGTTGGCGGCCTTCCGCGGATCGTTCGTACCCCGGAAGCTCGCCAGGCTGGCCCGGAAGCCGGCCTCGGCCCCGTCGAGATCCCCCTGAGCGGCCCGCGCGGCGGCCTCGAAGAAGAGGGCGTCGCCCAGCCGGTCGAGGTCGCCCCGGGCCCGGAAAGTGGCGATCGCCCGTGGGTAGAGCCGGAGGGCCTGCGCGAGGCCGGCCGCGCTCCCGCTCAGGCGCAGGGCCTCGGCGGCGGAGAGGGCGTCCTCGGCCTCGACCCGCTGGCGATCCTCCCCGGAGGCCGGGCCGAGGATCAGGAGCTGGAGCCGGTAGCGCCCCGGCGGATCGGTGGGGGAGAGGGAGCGCACCTCGAGCACCAGCTCACCCGCCGCCTCGGCCAACACGGGCAGGGGCTCGCGACCGCGGCTGCCGTTGGGGCTGTCCACCCGGCGAGACGAGCGGGCCGCCGGTGCTCGAAGTGAGACCACCACGTCGATGCCGTCCTGCTCGAGGGCGAGGTCGGCGAGCTGCCCCGCCTGGAGCGGCAGGCGCCAACGGTGGACTTCGCCCCCGCTGAGGTCGCGGGAGAGGGTGGTGCCCGCCACGGCCGGGAAGGTCTCGGCGGCGGGCGTCACCGGGGCTCCTCCTCGACAGCCGGCGAGGCCCAGGGTGAGGACGATCCCGAGCCCGGCGGTCCTACGAGCCACCGGCCTGCCGGCCCTCGATCACCAGCCGGTACTCGGCGACCGGCGTCGCCTCCTCGCCGCGGAGCAGCCGAACCGTGAACCGCCCCTCGCCCAGGGTGCGGCCGGCGAGGGTCAGGGTGAAGGTGCCGTCGACGTTGGGGGAGAGCCCTCCGATCCGGGTGGCCAGGGAGCCGTCTGCGCGTCGGATCTCGAGCCGGTGCGCGCCGGGCTCGGGCGTGGTGGCCAGGGCCAACACCAGAGTCAGCCAGCGATCGCCGGGAGCGAGGGTGAGAGCTTCGCCAACGCCGCCGGTCGCCCGCTCGGCGCCTCCCGGCAGCAGATCGAAGACCGGTGCGTTCGGCTGCGGCGCCGACAGCTCCTCCACCCGGTGGGAGAGGGAGACCACCCAGCCCGAGAGCCCCAGGGTGGCCAGGGCGAGCCCGGCTGCGAGCGAGGTGAGCCAACGCGGTGGGCGGGCCGGAGGCTGCCGGCGCTCGGCGAGCGACACGACCGGAGCCGGCGGGCGATCGGTCGCGAGGGCCGGCCGCAGGGCTGCCCAGGCCGCCTCGACCCTCGCCTCCTCGGCTGGCGACGCCGGCGCTCGGGGCGCGAAGCGGGCAGCGTCCCGCAACAGCTCCAGGCAGTCCTGGCAGAGGGCGAGGTGCTGGCGTACCCGCTCCTCGGCCTCGGCCGAGGCCCTGTCGGCCTGATAGGCCAGCAACTCCTCGGGAGCGGGGTGCTCGGCCTCTCCCTGCCGGGCCTCGTCGAGCCACTCGCCGAGAGCGCGCCGCAAGGCTTCGTCCGCTTCGCTCATGCCTGCTCTCCGAGCTCCTGTTTGAGCCGTTGACGGGCCTGGAATAGATGGGCCTTCACGGTATCGATCGACAGCCGCAGAGCCGCCGCCACCTCGCGGTATTTCAGGTCACGGTAGACCCGCAGCACCAGGCAGGCGCGCATCTGGGGCGGCAGCCGTGCCACCGCCTCGCGCAGCTGCCGCGAGCGCTCGCGATCGAGGGCGTCCTCGGCCGGTCCGCTCGCCGGGTCGGTCAGCTCTCGGGCGTCCGCTGCGGTCGCCTCGCCGCCGGCGGTCTCGATCGGCACCTCGATGCCCTGCCGTAGGCCCGTGCCGAGGGCCCGCAAGCGCTTGCGATAGACGTTGGCGGCGATGGCGAAGAGCCAGGCCTCGAACGGCGCCTCCCCACGGAAGCTCCCCATGCTCCGATAGGTCCCGAGGAAGGTCTCCTGGGTTAGGTCTTGGCAGTCTTGCGGCGAGAAGCCCCGGCGGGCGAAGAAATCGTGCACCGGGCCATGGTAGAGCCGGAAGAGGCGACGGAAGGCCTCCTCGACCGGCTCTCCCGCCTGCAACGCCCCTAGGAGAGAGGCCACGGCAAGGCGAGCCTCGTCGCTCGCTACTCGGGCATCCATCGAAGTCCTCGGGCTGCGGGGCAGTCTAGCAGGCCGACCGGCGTAGACGGTTCGCCAGGGCTCCCTACTCGGTCCTTCGAGACGATGCCTCCAGGTCGCACGGCCTCTCGAGCCGCACGACGCGGAAGCTCGCCACCGGTCGCAGCCGCTCGGGGGCCGCCAGCAGGCAGTCGAGGGCGGGGCGCAGGCCGGCGGCGAGGCGGCGATGACCTTCGAGGTCGTGGAGCTGGCCGGGAGCCGCTCTTTCGACCGCGGGCAGCCCGACCTCGGCGAGGGCGCTCACGGCGTACCAGCCGGCGGGCAGGGGGTCACCGGGATCGAGGGCATGGGCGGGGAAGCCGTAGCTCCCGGCTTCGAGATCGGTGAGGCCGGGCAAGAGGATGCCGAGGGAGCCCCAGCCCCGGCGACGGGCCTGCTCCGCCAGGACCACCAGGCCCTGCTTGTACTCGACGTCCCCGGTCACCAGGAGGTGGCGGAAGGGATCTCGCTCGCCCAGCCACCCGAGGTGGGTGGCACCCATCCAATGAGGACTGAGGAACAGGCTCTCGAGGGCCAGGGCGGCCAGCACCGTGGCGCGCCGAGTCCTGGTGCGGCTGATCCAGGCGGCCAGGGGTGCGACCAGTAGCGGCAGGATCGGCAGCAGGTGCCGGGCGCCGACGTTGTAGTTGGAGGCCATCGCCGAGCCCAGGTAGGTGGCGACGGGAAGTGCGACAAGCAGCCAGAGCCGAGCCGTGAGGGCGGGGGTTGGCCGGTCGCGGCGGCGCACCCGTGGCCAGAGCGCCACTCCGGCGGCGATCATCAGCACGAGCGAGGTCTTGAGCAAGAGCACGGCCGGGAAGTACCACCACCGGCCCTGCGACGAGATCTCGCCGAAGGCCACCGACGGGAAGATGCCGATCTCGTTCTGGGCTCGGATGCCCAGCAGGCCGGTGGCGATCTGAGCGGCGATCGGGCTCCGGGCCTCGAGCGCCACGAGGGAGGTGCAGCGCATCCGGAGCCGATCGTCCACCACCAGGTTCGAGCGGCCCTCGCAGTAGGCGAGCACGGTCTGACGGCCGAGCTCCGGCTGGTAGCGCCGGTTGGCCAGGGAGTAGACGCCCCACGTGACCGCCAGGGCGACGGCGGCCACCACGGCGAGCCGCGCGGCCCTCCTCCCCCAGGTGCCGGGTGCCAGAAGGAGGGCGACGAGGACCGTCGGCGCCAACAGCAGGGCCGAGAACTTGACCGTGAAGGCGAGGCCGAGGAGCCCGCCCAGGGCGACTGTGCGCGCCGGCGTCGGGCTCCGGACCAGGGCCAAGCAGGCCCAGACGACCAGGACGAAGGCCGCGGTGACGGCGCCGTCGGTCTGGAGCAGCGACAGGTGGGCCACCAGGGCGAACCAGCACCCCACAATCCCCGCCAGGACCCACCCCGCGTGGGTGCCGCCCAGGGCCCGCCCGAGGGCGAAGCAGCCGAGCAGGAGGGCCGGCACCACCACCAGCGCCACCGCGGTCCGGGAGGCGATCCGGAGCCGCTTCGAGAGCGCCGGGTCCGCGAACAGCCGTTGGCTCTCGGCGAGGCCACTCTCGACCGTCACGATGCCCTCGAAGGGGCTGCCCAGCCAGGAGAGGGGCAGGGCCGCGATCATCTTGACCAGGGGCGGGTGCTCCCAGTTGAGCACGTTCGTCCCCGTCCGCCACAGCTGATCCCCCGCCAGCAGATGGAAGGGCTCGTCCATGGTCCAAGACTGGCGAGCCATCGCCTGCATCTGGAGGAAGCCGATCAGGACCAGGAGCACCGCCCCGAGCAAGACGTCAGATCGGCGCGCGGTCGGGCGAGTCGAGCTGGCCTCGGACCCTGGGTCGAGCCGGATGCTAGTGGGCACTGGGGGGGCTCCCTGGTTGCCGGTCTAAGGCACGATCTCGAAGGAGTCCTCTCCGCCCGGGCGGTAGACCAGGAACTGGCGACGATCGAGGGTGAAGATTCGCCGGAGCCCCTCCCTTTCTGCAATTCGGACCAAAGCGGCATCGGCGAGGTCCATCGGTAGATCGCGGTATTTCGCCATGAGCACCCGCATCCTCGGAACGTCGCTGGCGTCGAGGGGGAGGAGCCGGAGAGCGCCCCGCTCCAGGAACTCCCACAAGGAAGCCTGGGCCCGCCACGAGTGGTCCAGCAGGTACATCGCCTCGCTCAGGACCGGCCAGATCGTGACGAGGGGCTCCCGCGTCGTCCGCAGCAGCTCTTTGCAGACACTGCGGTTCCGGTCGCGGGAATTGAGGACCGCGACCAGGGGTCCGGTGTCAACCAGCAGCATG
>JBIOYC010000229.1:0-11647 GCA_044869955.1 Thermoanaerobaculia bacterium
CCCTCCGGTCCCTCACCCCACCACCAACCCCAACTCCGCCGCCCGCGTCAGGTGCAGGTCGACCAGGTGGGGGAGGAGGTTGGCCAGGGCAGTGGGGTCGGTGATCGGGCGGCCTTCGTTCTCGACCCGGAGACGGCCGGAGATCGCCTCCTCGGCCAGGGCCGCGGCGACGGCCGCGCGGTCACGGGTGCCATCGGCCAGGGTCAGCAGCAGGCGGGCGAGATCGTCGTCGAGCTTCAGGGCCCGGTGGTAGAGGTTGGGGACCAGGGCGCCGGTCGACGCGCGCAGGCGGGCGGCGGCGAAGACCTCCGGCCGGGGGCCGGGCCGTGCGGCGCCGCGGAAGGGGGCCCGGTGGAGGCTCACCACTCCGGCCGCGAAGCCGGCGAGCAGGAACTCGGCGAGCTGCGCGGCCGCCAGCTCCCCCTCGCCACCGACCTCGGGCCAGCGGTCGCGGGCCGCGGCCAGGGTCCCTTCGAAAGACAACGTCGCCGGCCAGGCCGAGGTGAGCCCGAGCAGGGCCGCCTGCGCCACGGGATGGGAAGTGCTGAAGCCGCGGCCTTCGAGGGTCAGGAAGCTCGCCGGCTGGCCAGGCTGCCAACCCTCCCCCGCGAGCCGCACGGCCGAAGCGATCGCCAGGCCGGTAACCCGCTCGGCGCTCGCAGCCGGGGCCACGGCCACCTCCCGCCGCACCAGCAGGGAACGACGGAAGGAACGGTTGTGCAGGAAGTCCAGCAGCTGCTCGACCTCCAGCCGGTCGGTCGCCACTTCGGCCGCGTCGGCGGCCAGCTGGGGCGGCAGGGGCTCCGGCTCGAGGGAGCCGGCGTCGGCGTCCGCCAGATAGCCGAGACCGTGGGCCCGGGCCGCCGCCACGAAGCGGTGGAAGTAGAAGGGGGAGTTCGACTCCTCCAGGTATTCGTGGATCAGGTAGGTCGGCCGCTCGCTGTAGTCGGCCAGGTGCTCGCGGGTCTCGCCCAGGAAGAGGGCGTGGGGATCCGCCTTGCCGCCGGCCGCCGTCGCCGCAGCCAACCTCTCCACCCAGGAGACTGCCTTCTCTCGCCGGCGCTGGAGACCCGTCTCGCCCCGGCTCGTCCAGAGCATCAGAGAGCGCAGCATCTCCCGCTGATGCCAGCCGGGGTAGGTGTTGTAGCTGACGTAGGCCACGCCGTGCGGCGCCAGGGTGAGGCGGCACAGCTCGAGGATCCGCTCCTGCTCGCGCGGTCCCACCCAGGAGAAGACCCCGTGCGCCAGCAGGTAGTCGAAGGGCTCGGGGCCGGGCTCGAAGTCGAGCAGGCTCTCGGCCCGCAGCTCGAGGTTGCCGAGCCCCAGGGCCGCCGCGGCCGCCCTTCCCGTCTCGATCTGGCGCGGTGAGAGGTCGATGCCTACGAAGGCGCTCCCGGGAGCGGCAGCGGCCATCGGCAGCAGGTTGGAGCCGTCGCCGCAGCCGATCTCCAGCACCCGGCAGGCCCCGGCCGGGGCCGCCTCGAGCCCGAACAGGGCGGCGATCGCGCCCAGGTGGGCCGGATGGGTTTCCTTGAGCGCCGAGCCCTGGTAGGGCACTTCTTCGTAGGAGCCTCGGACCCGTTGCTCGGTCTCTCGGCCGGGGGCCTCGCGGGTCGGTTCGGAAAGATGAGACATTGTGGATAGCCTACCCTCGATATCGGCCCGGGTCGTGGGATAATCACGTACGGATTTCCCTTTGAATCGAGCCGGAGGCGGCTGCCCTGGTGGGTCCCGCCCTCGGCGCCGAGGCCTGACAGGATGCGATACGCCCTCTTCACCACCCTGCTGCTCGTCGCGCTGACCACGGGTTGCAACTCGGGCAACCCGGTCGCCTCGTCGCCCACCGAGCCGGGGCCCTCGCCCACCGTGCAGTATTCGGTGAGCGTCTCCGCCAGTCCCTCCGAGGTGGTGGCCGGCACGACCGAGCCCACCACCCTCACCGTCACCGTGCGCCGGCAGGACAACCAGCAGTCTCCCCCGAACGGCACCGAGGTGGCGATCTCGGTGGACCAGGGCAGCCTGGGCGTGGCGAGCAACGACACTCCAGTGCGCGTGGTCACCCTCGCCCTGGCCTCCGGCCAGGCCCAGGTCAGCCTCTTCCCCGGCACCCAGGTGGGCCAGGCCAACGTGCTCGCCCAGGTCGCCTCGAGCATCGGCCGCTTGACGGTGCCCTTTCTCGAGACCCGGCCGAACACCTTCTTCCTCACTGGCGTCTCGCCGAACGCCGGGGGCGCCGAGGGCGGCGAGCTGGTCAACGTGCGGGGCGCCGGCTTCCGGGAGCCCCTGCGGGTGTCCTTCGGTGGGGTGCAGGCGAGGGTGGTGGACGTGCCCTCGAGCAGCCAGATCGTGGTCGAGATCCCCGTTCCCGCGCAGACCCCGGCCGTCGGCACCGTGCTGCCGGTCGACGTGGCGGTGACCAACGCCCTGACCGACCCCGCGCCGGTCACCGACACCCTGGCCGGCGGCTACACCTACCGGGGCGAGGTCGAGCCGCCGCCGCCCACGCCGGTCTTCTTGACCGGCGTCCAGCCCGGCACGGGGCCGCCCGAGGGCGGCACCACGGTCGCCCTCTCGGGGGGCGGCTTCGTCAGCCCGCTGCAGGTGCGGATCGGTGGCAAGACGGCGGTGGTGCAGTCGGTGTCCGCCAGCCGCATCCTGGTTCAGACTCCGTCCTCGGCGACGCCGGTGCCGGCGGGCTCCACCCTGCCGGCGGACGTCACGGTGGTGGTGGCGCTCGGCTCCGCGGACGAGCAGACCGCCACCCTGCCGGGAGGCTTCACCTACGACGGCGGAGCGGCCCCCGACCCGGTGGTGGTCTCCGCTCTCTCGCCGGGTGAGGGGCCGGCCTCCGGCGGCACCCTGGTCACGGTCACCGGCAGCGGCTTCGTGTCGCCGGTGGCGGTGGTGCTGGGCGGGGTGCGCCAGACCTCGGAACAGGTGGTGTCCTCGACCGAGCTGCGCTTCACCACCGCCCGGGTCACCGTCGCCGCTTGCCCGGCCGGCGGTGTGCAGACGGCGATGGGGCTGACGGTCACCAACCTCGGCAGCGGCAGCTCGGGCACGGCGTCTCTGGTCTTCAGCTTCCAGGTGCCGCTGCCGCGGATTCGCCGCGTCTCGCCCACGGTGGGCGGCCAGCTGGGCAATACGGTGGTGACCATCGAGGGGGAGGGCTTCGAAGCCCCCGTCCGGGTGGCCTTCGCCGAGGGGGCCCAGCAGTTCGCCGGGGTGGTGCAGGGCACGGTGCAGCCCGGGCAGGTGCGCGTCTCGAGCCCGGCGGTGCCGGACAGCCTCTTCCCCGAGGCGGACTGCATCACCATCGACAACCGCACCGGCAAGCGCTACCTGCCGGTGACCCTGGACGTGGTGATCGAGAACCAGAGCTCCCACTGCACCGACACCTTCCCCAACGCCTTCACCTACAACCCGACCTTCCCCGAGTGCCGGCCCACCACGCCGGCGCCCTGAGGCGGGCCGAAGGGACACCGATGCACCGGCGGACCGGCAGTGGCAAGCGGTTCGGGCTCGCGATCGGGCTGCTCGGCGCAGCCGGGCTCCTGGCTTCGGGGACACCCCTGTCGGCCCAGACTTTCCCGCTGGCTGATGGCACCCTCGTGGTCCACGTCCGAGAGGACAACGGGGCCATCCACTCCACGACCTTCGTCGGCCGGGAGTTCTTCCGCGTCGGCAACTTCGTCTCCGACTGGGGGCTCCAGGTCGGGGCGGACACCGGCACGTTCGCTCTCAACGACGCCGATGGCGCCGAAGGAGTGCCAGTCACCGTCACGAGCAGCGGTGCCGTGGTCACGGCCACCGGCACCTACACGGGGGGCGGCGTCAACGTCGCGGTGGAGCGCCGCTACGAGCTGGTCAGCGGCGCCTCCGCCTTGCGCATCGTCACCCGACTGACCAACAACGGTCCGAGCGCGGTGAGCCTGCGCGGCTTCGACACCTTCGACCCTGACCAGGGCAATGCCAGTGGCGTCGGCCTCGAAACCGTCAACGACGTGCTCGACGAGGCCACGCCGGGCGGCACGGTCCGCTCGGGCGTCGCCTTCTCGGCCACCGAGATCCCCGGATTCCAGTATTCCTTCACCCTGTGCGCGCCGACCAGCCACTCGGTCGCCTCGGGATCGCCGTTCCAAATCGACAGCGGTGGCAGCCTCAACTCGGTCTTGTCGACTCCTTTCGACGGCAACGGGGCGTTCGCCGACCAGGGTACCCACCAG
Organism: Thermoanaerobaculia bacterium; assembly: GCA_044869955.1. Taxonomy (GTDB): domain Bacteria; phylum Acidobacteriota; class Thermoanaerobaculia; order Multivoradales; family SZUA-115; genus CALMKX01. The sequence goes on from JBIOYC010000229.1 coordinate 4,227, forward strand.
GTCTACGAAGTCACGATCCAGCCCGGAGCCACGCGCACGGCCACGGTGATCCTCGGTTTCGGGCTCCTGCCCACCCTGGCGCGGGACGCTGCGCTCTCGCGCTGCGGGGAGGTCGACCTCCACGTCGAGAAGACCGGCACTCCGGCGAGCGTGGTGGCGGGCTCGGGCCCCCAGAACTTCAGCTATCTGGCGACGGTCACCAACCGGTCCACGCGAGAGACCACCGGTCTCTTCCTCGACGACTTCATGGTCTCTCTGCCGGGCGTCACCGTGGACAGCATCACGCCGAGCCCCGGCACGTCCTTCGGAGGCACGACCTGGACGGTCGGGACCCTGCCGGCGGGGGAGAGCCGTACCCTCGCCCTCGTGCTCACGGCCGGCCCCAGTGCCCCGGATGGTGTGAGCTTCTCCAACTTCGTCAACGTCGCGGGCCTCGGGCAGCTGCGGGTGCTCACCGGGGACGACGCTGCCGAAAGCCTGGTGTCGATCCTTCGCCGGGTCGACCTGGCCGTCACCAAGACCGAGTCCGTCGACCCCGCGGCCGCCGGCTCGGGAGCCAACAACCTGACCTACGCCATCAACGTCGTGAACAACGGCCCGTCCGAGGCCTCCGGCCTGACCATTTCGGACCTGATGACGCTGCCCACCGGCGTCGGGATCACCTCGATCAATGCCAGCCCGGGCACCACGATCACGGCGGTCGGCCCGCCCATCGTGCTGTCCTGGAACCTCGGCACCCTACCCCGGGGGCAGAGCCGCTTCCTCAACCTCGGCCTCACGGTCGGAGCGGATGCCGCGATCGGTACCGACACCGTCGGCGACGTGGTCAGCGTGGGGGCGATCAACGAGACCCGCATCAACACCGGCGACGACGCGGCGACGGTCTTCACCTCGGTGGCCCGCCTGCTCGACCTGGTGGTCACCCAGAGCGAGTCCGCCGACCCGGTGGTGGCGGGCTCGGGCCCCGGCAACCTGACCTACGTGGTGACCGTGACCAACAACGGGCCGGTGGCGGCCAACGGCCTGCAGCTCTCGGAGATCCTCTCGCTGCCGCCCGGCGTCACCCTCGACGCCGCCGTGCCGAGTGACAGCACCACCTTCTCGTCGCCCGTGTGGAACCTCGGCACCCTGGCCGCGGGAGCCAGCCGCACCCTCACCCTGGTGCTCTCCGTGGGGCCGTCCACGGCCAACGGCACCGCGGTGATCGCCAGCAGCGCGGCGGTGATCGCCCTCGAAGAGACCCCGATCAACACCGCCACCTTAACTGCCTCCCACCTGACCTCGATCCAGCGCCGGCCGGACCTGGCGGTCACCAAGGCGGACCTGGTAGACCCGGTTTCCGCGGGCTCCACCTTGACCTACAACCTGACGGTCACCAACGCCGGACCCTCGGACGCCACGGCCGCCACCGTCAGCGACACCCTGCCGGCGGCTTTGACCCTCTCCTCGGTGACCCCCTCGCAGGGCACCTGCGCACCCACGCCCACGGCCTTCACCTGTTCTCTGGGCAGCCTGGCGGCGGGGGGCAACGCCTCGATCGTCCTCCAGGCCACGGTCTCCGCGAGCGCCGCGGGCACGATCTCGAACACCGCCACCGTGGCCGCCGGCACCGGGGACGTCGACCCCGCCGCGGCCAACAACAGCAGCCAGGCCTTCACCACCGTGCTCGGCCAGGCCGATCTGGTGCTCACGAAATCCGACGCCCCCGACCCGGTGGTGGCGGGCAACAGCCTGATCTACACCCTGACTGCCATCAACAACGGGCCGGGGGAGGCCACCGGCGTGGTGCTCACCGATCCCCTGCCCGGGGTGCTCACGCTGATCTCGTCATCGCCACCGGGCCTGTGCAGCTCCTCGGCGGGGACGGTGTCTTGCAGCCTGGGCACCCTGGCGCCGGGGGCTTCGCTGGCGATCGAGCTGACCGCGGCGGTCTCTGCCTCGGCTTCGGGGACCCTCACCAACGTCGCCACGCTGCTCGGCCAGCAGGCCGATCCGGTGCCGGCCAACAACACCGCCACGGCCCTGACCACGGTGGGGCCGCCGGTCGATCTCGAGGTGACGACGACCGACGCGCCGGACCCCGTGCCGGTCGGCGGCACCCTGCTTTACACCCTCACCGTCGTCAATCACGGACCGGCCACGGCCACCGGCGTCGAGCTCCTGGACACGGTGCCGAGCGGGCTCAGCGTGGTCTCGGCCGTGCCCGGTCAGGGCACTTGCTCGGTGGCCGGCAACGTCGTGAGCTGTGCCTTGGGCTCGCTCACCAACGGCCAGTCGGTGACGGTCTTCCTCTCGACCACGGCGGGCGCCGCCGCCGTCGGGCAGGTGGCCAACACCGCGACCGTTTCGAGCGAGGCCCTCGACCGAGAGCCCGGCAACGACTCGGCGACCGCCCTGACCACGGTGACGGCCGTGGCCGACCTCGGGGTCTCCCTGACCGACGCTCCCGACCCGGTGGGGGTGGGCGAGCCGCTGACCTTCACCGCCACGGTTTCGAACTCGGGGCCGGCCACCGGCCTCGCCACCACCTTCGCCACCACCTTGCCGGCGGGCCTGACCCTGCTCTCGGCCGTGCCGACGCAGGGCTCCTGCACGCCCAGCGGTGCCAGTGTCTCCTGCAACCTGGGGAACCTGGCCAACGGGCTCTCCGCCACGGTGGTGCTCCAGGCTTCGGTAACGTCGACGGCGCCGGCCTCCCTCACCACCACGGTCACCGTCTCCGGCTCGGGCAGCGATCCCAACGCCGCCAATGACGCTGCCACGGCCGTGACTACCGTCGACCTGCTCGCCGACTTGGCCCTGACCCTCACCGACTCGCCGGACCCGGTGGGCGCGGGCGGGACCCTGACCTATCAGCTCGGGGTGACCAACTCCGGCCCGGCGCAGGCGCCGGCGGTGGTGGTCACCCTGGACCTGGAATCGGGGCTGCTCCTGCTCTCGAGCCCGACGCTCGCGCCGGCGGCCCTGATCTTCGCGGACGGCTTCGAGTCCGGTGACTTCTCGGCCTGGACCACCGTGGTCGGGCTGCCCTTCGTGGGTGGCTCCGGCTGTGCCCAGGCCGGCTCGGTGGTCACCTGCCCCCTGGGCACCCTGGCCGCCGGGGCGAGCGTGCAGCGCTCGGTGCCGGTGTTGGTGTCCCAGACCGCCTCCGGGACGCTTGCCGCCACCGCCTCGGTGGCGAGCGGCGTGAGCGACCCGGTGGCGACCAACGACACCGCCACCGCGGCCACCGCGGTCAGCCGCTCGGTGGACCTGGCCCTGTCGGTCACCGACTCGCCCGACCCGGTGTTTCCCGGCGGTGCCCTGACCTACACCTGGACGGTGACCAACCTCGGCGCCTCGGCGGACTCGGGGGTGATGCTCACCGACCCCCTGCCCCCCGAGCTCAGCCTGCTCTCGGCCACGCCGTCGCAGGGCAGCTGCGCGGGCTCGAGCCTGCTGGTCTGCAACTTCGGGGTCATCTCGGGAGCCGGCACGGCGAGCGTGGTGGTCACCGCCGCGGTGGCCGCGAGCGCCGTGGGGGCCCTGACCAACACGGCGAGCGTCGATGGTGTCCAGCTCGATCCCAATCTGGTGAACAACACCGCCACGGCGGTCACCGGGGTCGGATCCTCTCTGGGGTCGCCGCCCGAACGATGAGCCGCCCCCTCGCGCCCCACGTCCAGGCTGCGATGGCGGCCACCGGCCACCGGCCCGTGACGCAGAGGGCGGCGGTCCAGCCGGCCGGTCTCGCCCGGCACGTGCAGCGGGGCATCCGCTTCGAGGGCTACCAGGCGCCTCCCGGCTCGGGGGCACCGCGCGGCGGCGGCGACGAGTTCGTGCTCTACGACGAGAAGAAGCTCGGCGGCGCGCCGCCACCGCCGCCAAAGCGCGGCGTCTTCGTCCTCGGCTGTGGCGAGAAGGGCAGCGGCTGCTCGATGACCAGCATGGAGACCGGCCGCTCGGCGCCGGCCGGGGAGGTCTACGCCGGCTTCGTCCGGATGAAGAAGGGGGGGCCGATCTACGTCTCGCCGCGGCCAGGCCCCGGCCTCCAGGGCGATAGCCACCCGACGATCGCCTCGCGCACCCCGGAGTGGCTGAAGGGGCAGCGGGCGGTGGTGGCGGCGGGTGAGGTGGGCATCCTGGGCGGCGCGATCGTCGGCCACAACGACAAGACCGGCCACTTCCAGTCGCGGCACAACCGCCAGCAAGCCGGCATGCCGCTCGAGAAGTTCCATCCCTTCACGCAGGATCCCAAGGACTGGTACAAGGAGTGACGAGGGGAACGGGGCTCAACGGCGAGGATCGATGACCGTGAGCCCTTCGAAGGTCTGGAAGTCGCCTGGGTTGCAGGTGATGACCTCGGAGATCCCGTGGTGTAGGAGAGCCGCGGCGAAGAGGGTGTCGGCGAGGCGCTTGCGGCCCAGCTGATGGCGCTCGAGGAGGCGGAATGCCAGCTCCAGGATGGCGCCATCCACGGCAACGCACTCGACGTTGCTGCGTCCGAGGAAGAGCCTGGCCACGGCGAGGGCCTCGGCCATGGCGACCGGCGGATCGAAGCGTCGTCCGTCGGTGATTACGTGGACGAGCTCGTGGAGGATGCCCGGGCTGACCACCAAGACCACCCCCGGCTGCGAAAGCTGGTCGAGCAGGAATCGGCGTACCGGACCGTGCTCAGCCAGAGCGGGCATCTGGGCGTAGACCAGGACGTTGGTGTCGAGCCCTCGCCTCAAGGCGTGCCCTCGCGTTCGGAGTCGAAGATCTCGTCATAGAGCTCCGAGCGGCTGGGGAGGGGACCCACCGGGCGGTGGCCCGGCAAGAGGGGCAGATCCACCAGGCGAGGCTGCTGGCCGAGTCTCTCGGCCCGGAAGAGTTCCATCGCTTCACGAATGAGCTGGGCGATCGAGCGTTTCGAGGCGCTCGCTGCCCTCCGGAACGCTTCGTAGTCTGATTCTGATACCGCTACCGATATCGTTTTCATGGTATGACCAATATAGATGATGGCGCCCTGCGAGGCAATGACCTCGCCCCTGTAACCATCCGCGGCTCCCAGGCGGCTGGCATGACGAGCAGGTCCGGCGGGGTAAGATCTCACTCTGGCGCCTACCGGAGGTTGTGATGGCAACGACCGCGCGAGGGACGGTTACACTCCTGGCGGAGCTGGAAGCCTCGGACTTGGCCGAGTGGTTCGCGAGCTTGCCGCAGGAGGACGAGGCGCTGGTCGACGGATCGGCTGGCCGCCCCGTCCGCTGGATCGAAGGCCGCGGCTGGCTCGAGGAGGCCGAGTGACCGCCGACCGCGGCGCCGGCGTACCGCCCTGCGGCCTCGGGCCGGCGCGCTGACGGAGAGCCCGAGGTCCTCATGGCGTTCACCCAGGAAAACCGCTACTTCAAGATCACCTCCCCGCTCGGCACGGACAAGCTGCTGCTGACGGCCTTTACGGGGGTGGAGGAGATCTCCGGGCTCTTCCATTTCGAGTTGGAGATGGAGTCCGAAGACCCCGCCCTCGACTTCTCGAAGATCGTCGGCAAGGGGGCAACGCTGGCGATCAACCTGGCGGACGACACCACCCGCTACCTCCACGGCATCGTCACCCGCTTCGTGGCACAGGGGGGCGGGCCGATTCTCTATCGCTATCGAGCGGAGCTGTCACCCTGGCTGTGGTTGCTGACCCAGTGCGCGGATTGCCGGATCTTCCAGGAAAAGAGCGTGCCGGACATCATTACCGAGGTCTTCGGCGACCTCGGTTTCACCGACTTCAAGCAGAGCCTGACCGGCACCTACACGCCTCGCGAGTACTGTGTGCAGTACAACGAAACGGCTTTCGCCTTCGTCTCGCGGCTGATGGAGGACGAGGGGATCTTCTACTTCTTCGAGCACGCGGACGGCAAGCACACCCTGGTGATGGGCGACGACGCCTCGGCCTTCGTCGCCTGCCCCGGGGCGGCCAAGGTGAAGTTCGGCCACGCCGACGAGTGGAAGCAGCAGAACTCGGTACGCAGCTTGACCGTCGAGGAGAACGTCATCCCCGGCGCCTTCGCGTTGGATGATTTCTGGTTCGAGACGCCTTCGACCGACTTGATGACGAGCGTCGACTCGACCCTCGCCCAGAACGGCAGCAAGCGGCGGATCTACGCCTATCCCGGCGGCTTCACCAAGAAGGATCAGGGCGACACGCGCTCCAAGCGGGTGGCGGTCGAGCACGAGGTTGGCCTGCGAAGGGCTCGCGGTGAGAGCTTCTGCCGGGCCTTCGTGACCGGCACCAAGACGACCCTCGAGGAGCACGGCCGTGCGGACTTCAACGTCGAGTACGTGCTCGCCCGCGTCGAGCATCGCGGCGGCCTCGAGGGCTACGCCAACAGCTTCGAGGCCTTTCCCTCGAGCGCTCCCTTCCGGCCCTCGCGGCGGACCGCTCGGCCGGTGATCCCGGGCACGCAGACGGCGATCGTGGTCGGCAAGTCGGGGGAGGAGATCTGGACCGACAAGTACGGCCGCATCAAGGTGCAGTTCCACTGGGACCAGCTCGGCAAGAAGGACGAGAAGAGCTCCTGCTGGATCCGCGTCGCCCATGGGTGGGCGGGCAAATCCTGGGGCCAGATCTTCCTGCCGCGGATCGGCCAGGAGGTGGTGGTTTCCTTCCTCGAGGGAGACCCCGACCGCCCCCTGGTCACCGGCTCGGTCTACAACGCGGAGCAGACCGTGCCCTATACCCTCCCTAGCGATCAAACCAAGAGCACGATCAAGAGCAACGTCTCGAAGGGGGGCGGTGGTTACAACGAGCTGCGCTTCGAGGACAAGAAGGATTCGGAGGAGATCTACGTCCAGGCCGAGAAGGACCACAACCGGGTGGTCAAGAACAACGACACGCTGAAAGTGGGCTTCGAGAAGAAGGACAAGGGCGACCAGACGATCGACATCTACAACGATCGCACGGTGACCGTCGACCAGGGCAACGAGTCACTCCAGGTGAAAAAGGGCAACCGCACGATCAAGGTCGACACCGGCAACGAGACCCACGACGTCAAGGGCACCCGCACGCTGACGATCACCGGCGACGAGACCCACAACGACAAGGCCAATTTCAACCACAACGTCGACGGCAACTACGTGCTGAAGGTCAAGGGTGATCTGACCATCGACGTCACCGGCAAGGTGACGATCAAGTCCGGGGCGGCGATGGCGATCGAATCCGGGGCCACCCTCTCGGCCAAGGCTTCGACCTCCTTCACCGCCGAGGCGGGCACCGGCTACACCGCCAAGGCCGGCACCTCGCTGACCAACCAGGCCGGCACCAGCTTGACCAACAAGGCCGGCACCTCGCTGACCAACGACGCCGGCGTCTCGATGACCAACAAGGCCGCGGCGACCCAGACCGTGGACGGCGGAGGAATGCTCACCTTGAAGGGCGGGCTGGTGAAGATCAACTGAGACCAGGAGGGGGC
>JBIOYC010000230.1:0-9437 GCA_044869955.1 Thermoanaerobaculia bacterium
TCCAGGCCGAGAGGTCGCCGCTCTCGAAGCCGTCCGAGAAGAGGGGTACCACGGCGAGAGTGAAGCTGCTCGTGGAGAAATAGCCAGTAGAGATGTTTGGGCTGACCGGAGTGCCGGCGTTGAGGTCGCACAGGCCCAAGAAAGCTGGGCCATCGGGGCAGGGGGCGTTGTCGAAGACCTCGTCGAGGAGCGCACGCGAGCCGACATCTGTGGATAGGAGGACGGCAGATTGCCTGGGTGGGAAGCGATAGTAGCCACTGGCGGCGGTCTGGGTCGAAGCCACGTGAACGCCATCCAGGCGCCACAGGTCGATCGCCACTCCGGCTAACGGGCTCCCGGCAGGCTCAGCGGTGACGTAGCCAGACGGGCCGGCGCTGTAGCGGAGTGCAAAGTCAATCCCGCTCGTGACCTGGCCCGAGGTTGACGCCACTGCGGTGCCTTTCCTCAACTCGCAACTCCAGGAACGAGAAGGGCAAGGAATTCCAGGGTACAGCTGTGCTCTGGTGAGGTCCCCTTGGGCTGTCACGACATAGCTGCCATCATAGAGATGACCGATCGTGTAGCGCCCAGCAGTATTGGTCGCGGCAGCTCCAGCCCGGGACCCCGCCAAGTTCCACGCTTCGACCACCGCGGACGACATGGGCTCGAGGGTATCTGCATCGATGACGACTCCAGTGATTCGGCCCTTTGGTTCCAGTTCAAAGTCGACTCCAGTGACGGGAACACTTGCGGGAACGAAGATCGGAGTACCTGTCAGTGGGTTGCAACTGGTTATGCAGGGCAGGTTGTCGAAGAGCTCGTTCCAATGGTCGCTGCCCGTCGTGCGCACGAAGAAAGTGCCCGGTATGAGGCCGCGGAAACGGTAGCTGCCGTCACCCTCCGACCTGGCGAGGTCCGCACGAGTCCCTGTACCGTCCCACAGCTCTACGTACACTTCACTGGCTGGCGCGCCGCTTCCTGCTTCGGTTATTACCCCTTCGACGGTGCCTCCAGAGTCGAGCTGGAAGTCGATGCCGGAAGTCGTCGAGCCCGAGTTGACCAGCACTGCAGTGCCGGTACGCGAATCGCAGCCGGGCTGACAAGTGATGTTGTCGAAGAGTTCTTCGATGTGTTCCAAGGAGAAGCTGCGAGCGAAGTACGATCCCGCGGGCAAGTGCTCGACGGCATAGCCGCCGTTGGTCGCTGTGCGACCGTACCCAACAAAGGAGCCAGCGACGGAGTACACTTCCACGAAGATGTCCCCGAGCGGCTCTCCGGATGGGTCCTGCGTGGCTGTACCGGAGATTCTCCCCAGTTTGTCCAGTGAGAAGTTGATATCTGTCGTAGGGAAGTGCAACTGCGCTTGGACGGGTGTCCCGATGGTTACGTCGCAGGTAGGGTCACAAGGTAGATCCTGGAACAGCTCGCCGCGATGCGTGCTGGTGTTGCTGACCCGGACGAAGTAGTGCCCTGGCGCGAGACCTCCGACCACGTAGTCACCGGCGGCATCTGTTAGGGCACCATCCAGCGGGTTACCGCTCAAATCGTGGGCAGTAACCCAGACGAATCGGATCCCAGCTCCCGTGGCTTCATCGATGACCCGCCCGGAGATCGAACCGAGACGGACAAGGCCGAAGTCGATGTCCTGCACCACCTCACCGGTCTTGACTGGGATCGCGGCCCCACTGGTCAACGAGCAGGATCCCTCGCAAGGCTGATTGTCGAAGACCTCGTCCGCATGGGTGGCGCTGGATGTCGTGACGAAATAGCTCCCAGTTGGAAAACCGAGCAGTTGATAGCGGCCCAAGTCGTCCGTCGTCGCCACGGAGATGCTGTAGAGGTAGGTGGCGTCCACCGCCCAGACGACCTGGCCGGGCAGGGGCGAACCGCTCGACTCGTCTCGGAGGCGCCCGCTGATTACGCCTGCCGGAGTGAGCGCAAAGTCGATCCCGGAGACGGTGTGGCTCTCGGGGACGACAATCGGAGTGCCAGCTGTAAGGTCGCAGCCCTCGAGAGGCGGGCACGGGATGTCGTCATACAGTTCGTCGACATACGGTCCGAACAGGAAAATCGAGGCGTAGGTCCACGCGAAGTAGGTGCCCGAAGGAACGCCGTGGATTAGATAGGAGCCACTTGCATCGGTGAAGCTACCACCTGCCGAGACTCCATCGGAGGTGACGAGGCTCACGAAGACTCCCTCCACCGGAAGTCCCGTCCGGGCGCTGGTCACTCGCCCGACGATTGCACCGGGGGCCTGGCCTTCAGTGCGACCTCGTGGCGCTCGCCCGGAGATCCGCCGCAAGTGAGTGACGTCTGAGCGCTCGATGGCATCCTGAAGCTGGCGGATCAGGAGCCCGACCAGTCGGACTTGATGGAGTAGCTCGGCCCGGCCCAGCTCGGGTAGAGCCGTGGCATTGGCAGCCAATCTCCGGTGCAGCTGCCGAAGGCGCTCGAGCTCCGCACCAGCTTGGGGTGTCGCCGATGTGTCGCCAAGAATGACGTGCTCGGTAGCTGCTGCCAGCCATCGCACGGAGCTCTCGAGCTGCTGGAGGGCCAGCCGGAGGTCCTCGGCGCCCGAGCGAGAGGCCGCGAATGCTACCGAGGGGAAGGGTTGGGCCAGGACGAGGAGGACGAGGAGGACGAAGGGGAAGTGGAAGAGTCGAGCCATTGGCTGGTTCCGCCCATCAAGAGGTAGAGAATCTCTGTTCACCCAGATATGTGACGAGCGGAACGGACGATCTCCCTCACTCGACGGCGGCCTTCGGTCGGCTCCTGCCGAGCGGAGGACAGTGCTATCGTCTGCGCAGGAATCGCGAGTAGCGAATTAAGGGCTACAAGACTGCAACGTCCGATGCCCCTGCGCATCGAGAGAGGAGTGGGACCATGCTGTCTTCGCGAGGGAGATCGAGCTTCTGCTGGTTGGTCGGCCTCGGGCTGCTGTTGCCGGCCCTTGCTCATGGCTTGCCGACCGCCAAGGCCTGGAGCAACCCGGGCAAGCCGCTCGGGGCCGACCTGATCACCCAGCAGCGTGCCTGGGACCTGGAGCAGCCGCACGTCGGCTGTGGCCCCGGCGTCTGCGTCGGCGACAGCTTCTGCGACGACTGCCTCTGCTACGCCTCCTGGACCGACATCTCACGGGCCTTCTGCCAGTGCCGGCTGGCGGATCCCCTGTGCGGGCTGGGGGAGTGCGTGGGCGACAGCTGGTGCGAGGGCGGCAACTGCCCGGCGCCGGTCTGCTATAGCTCCACGCACCCGATCTCCCAGGTGCTCTGCCAGGGAGCCGAGCTGGGGGACGACTGCCAGATCAAGAAGGATTGCGGCCCGGGGTATTGCGTGGGCGACAGCTACTGCGACGACTGCGCCTGCTACGCCCCTTCGGCGCCGATCTCCCAGGTGGCTTGCCGCTGCGACCTGATGGATCCCACCTGCGGCTTCGGCGAGTGCGTGGGCGGCGCGTGGTGCGAGGGGGGCGGTTGTCCCTTCCCGGTTTGCTACACGCCCGAGAACCCGATCTCTCTGGTGATGTGCTCTGGGGCCGAGCTGGACTGCAATTGCGAGCTGACCTGCGCCACGCCACCGCCCGTGATGAAGGCCTGGTGGCCTCTCGACGAGACCAGTGGCGTCGGCGCCGCGGACATCGCCGGAGGCAACAACGGCGTGCACCAGAACGGGCCGGTGCCAACCCCGGGCAAGGTGGCGGGAGCGTTGTCCTTCGACGGCGTCGACGACGTGGTCATCGCGCCGGTAGTCTCGGCGCACGACTACGTGAACCTGACCCTCGACGCCTGGATCCGCCCGGACACCCTCGACTCCAATGGCCAGGTCATCGTGGGCTTCGGCAACTACCTCTACGAATTCTGGTTGGAGGGTGACGAGCTGCGCCTGGTATTCCAGCCCAATCCCCTCTCCTACGCACCGCTGTCCAGCGGCGCCAACGTCCAGACCGGCGTCTGGACCCACGTGGCGGTGGTGGCGGACGACAACGCCGGCGAGTTCCGCTTCTACGTCAACGGCCAACTGGTGACCCTGTACAGCTACTACACCGCCGACTACTCCTACACGGGCAACGAATGGCGGATCGGCAACGCCTGGGGAGAGACCTTCGACGGCCTGATCGACGAAGTGGAGGTCTTCGAGCGAGCCCTGACCCAGGCCGAGATCCAGTCGATCTTCGACGCCGGCTCGGCCGGCAAGTGCAAGCCCCGCTGAGGTCCTGAGGAGGCCAGGGGCTTCGGAGCCGAGAGCTCCGGGGCCCCCCGGGCCACGAAGAGCGACGCGCCTGCATTTGACCTCCCCGCCCCCCTTCGCGTAACCTCGCCGTTTAGCTCGGGACGGGAAGGGCCCCCTTCATGAAGATCCGGTTGGACCAGATTCGGGACGAGCCCTTCACCTGGCGCGAGAGCATCTCCTTCAGCCTGGACGAGATCGACCGCGAGGAGCTGACCAAGCTCTCGCCGGTTGTGATGGTCGGCCGCCTGACGCGGCTGGAGAAGGGCCTCCTGCTGCGTGCCGAGCTGGAGTACGAGCAGACCCTGGTCTGCGACCGCTGCCTCAAGGAGTACGTCGAGCCGGTCGCCGAGCAGCTGGATACCCTGATCGAGGAGGGCAAGCCCCCGGTGGGGCCCTCCGACCACACCCTGGATGCCGAGGACCTGGGGGTGTTGTACGTGGAGGACGAGGTGCTGGAGACCGGACCGCTCGCCTTCGAGCAGGTCCAGCTGGGCCTTCCGATGAAACCCCTGTGCCGACCCGATTGCCCGGGCTTCTGCCCCCAATGCGGCGCCGACCTCTCGGCCGGCGCCTGCGGCTGTCAGAGCGAAAACACCGATCCGCGCTGGGGGGCCCTCGCCGCCCTGCGCGACCGACTCCAGTCATAGACCATCCCGCTTCTGCCGAGGAACCATGCCGAACCCCAAGCGACGCCACTCCAGCGCTCGCCGCGACAAGCGGCGGGCTCACGACGCTCTCGCCCAGCCCAGCAAATCCGTTTGCCCGCGCTGCGGCGAGCCCAAGCTGCCGCACCGGGCCTGTCCTTCCTGCGGTGACTACCGCGGCCGCACCATCATCGAGGGCAAGGAACGCCTGTAGCACCCGGTGGCCGGAGACCGGCCGCCCCGCCCGATGATCAAGATCGCCGTCGACGCCATGGGCGGGGACTTCGCTCCCCGTGCCATCGTGGAGGGGGCTTGGCGCGCCGCTCGCGAGGACGGCATCAACGTCGTGCTGGTCGGCGACCGCGAGACCGTCGAGCGCTATCTCGCTCGGCTCGGCAAGACCTCTCCGCCCACCCTCGAGGTCGAGCACGCCCCCGAGGTGGTCGGCATGGACGAGCCGGCGATCACACCGATCCGCAAGAAGCGGCGCTCCTCGATGACCGTCGCCGCCGAGCTGGTGCGCGACGGCCGGGCCCAGGCGATGGTCTCGGCGGGCAATACCGGCGCGGTGATGATCGCCGCCAAGATGGTCCTCGGCACCATCCCCGGGGTCGACCGTCCGGCGCTCGCCGCCATCCTGCCCAACGCCCACGGTCGCACCGTGTTGCTGGACGTGGGCGCCAACGTCGAGGTCAAGCTCTCCCACCTGCGCGAGTTCGCCGTCATGGGCCACTTCTACGCCCAGGAGATGCTGGGCACCGAGAAGCCGCGCATCGGCCTGCTCTCGATCGGGGAGGAGGCCTCGAAGGGCACGGACTTCACCCGCCAGGTCTTCCGCGCGCTGGAGGCGACCGGCCTCAACTTCATCGGCAACGTCGAGGGACGGGACGTCTTCGAAGGCACGACCGACGTGGTCGTCTGCGACGGCTTCGTGGGCAACGTGCTGCTCAAGGCCGCCGAGTCCGTGGCCGGCCTGCTGGCGGCGATGCTGCGCGAGGAGATGGAGAAGGGCATCGTCAGCCGCCTGGGCGGTCTGCTCGCCCTGGGCGCCTTCCGCCGCCTGCGCCAGCGCACCGATTACCGGGAGTACGGTGGGGCGCCGCTGCTGGGCGTTGCCGGAGGCTGCTTCATCGCCCACGGCCGCTCGGGGGCGCGGGCCATCCAGAGCGCCATCCACCGGGCTCTGGAGTTCAGCAGCCTGGGTGTTCACGAGAAGATCGCCGAAAACGTCGCACGCCTGCACAGCGCGGAGGCCCGCATCCTGAAGTCGGGCGGAGGAGAGGGCTCTTGAGCGCCAAGGTCGCGGTGGTGTTCCCGGGTCAGGGAGCACAGAAGGTCGGCATGGGCAAGGACTGGGCGGAGCGCCACGAGATCGCGCAGCGAACCTTCGAAGAGGCGGACGAGGCCTTGGGCTTCGCCCTCTCGACCCTCTGCTGGGAGGGGCCGGAGGAAGAGCTCCAGCTCACCGCCAACACCCAGCCGGCGCTGGTCGCCACCTCGATCGCCATCTGGCGGGCAGTGGCCGCCGAGGGCAGCCTCCACCCCGCCGTGATGGCCGGCCACAGCCTCGGCGAGTACACCGCCCTGGTCGCCGCCGGCTCGCTGGACCTGGCCGCGGCCCTGCGCCTGGTGCGCCGGCGCGGCCAGTTGATGCAGGAAGCGGTGCCGGTGGGGGAGGGGGCGATGGCGGCGCTCATGGGCCTCTCCGACGAGGAGGTCGAGGCCGTCACCGCCGAGGCCGCCGGGGGCGAGGTCTGCTCGGCCGCCAACTACAACTCCCCGGGCCAGACGGTGATCGCCGGCAGCGGCGCCGCCGTCGAGAGGGCGGTGGAGCTGGCCAGGGCGCGGGGGGCCAAGAAGGCCACCCTGCTCAAGGTCTCGGCGCCGTTCCACTGTGCCCTGATGCGGCCTGCCCGCGAAGGCCTGGCGCCCCTGCTGGCCGCGGCCACGTTTCGCGACCCGAACCTGCCCGTGGTCACCAACGTCGACGCCACGCCGGTCACTACCGGTGAAGCCGCCCGTGACGCCCTGGTGCGCCAGGTCGACTCCCCGGTGCGCTGGGTCGAGTCGGTCCGGCACATGGCGGGGCCGATGGGCGTGGGCCGCTTCGTCGAGCTGGGGCCGGCCAAGGTGCTCTCCGGTCTGATCCGGCGCACGGTCGACGGGATCGAGAGCGAGACCATCGAGAAACCCGAGCAGCTCGGGACCGCGGGCTGAGGAGACTCCGAACATGTTCCGACTCGACGGCAAGACCGCCCTGGTCACGGGCGCCTCTCAAGGGATCGGCGAGGCCGTGGCCCGACTGCTGGCCGCTCGGGGCGCCCGGGTGATCCTCGCCGCGCGCAGCCTGGCCAAGCTCGAGTCCCTGGCCGGGGAGATCGAGGCGGCGGGCGGTCAGAGCCTGCCCTGGGAGCTCGACCTGGCCCGGGCCGAGGAGATTCCCGGCCGGCTCGAGGCTCTGCCGGCAGAGTGGGCGGAGGTGGACGTCCTGGTCAACAACGCCGGGATCACCGCCGACAGCCTGCTGGTGCGCATGGACCTCGAGGCGTGGCGCAAGGTGATCGACACCAACTTGACCGGCACCTTCGCCGTGACCAAGGCCCTGACCCGCGGCATGATGAAGCGGCGGGGCGGGCGCATCGTCACGGTGTCGTCCGTGGTCGGCCTGATGGGCAACGCCGGACAGGCCAACTACGCCGCATCGAAGGCCGGCCTGATCGGCTTCTCGAAGTCCCTCGCCCGCGAGCTGGGCGGCCGCGGCATCACCGTCAACGTGGTGGCGCCGGGCTATGTCGAGACCTCCATGACCGCCGACCTTCCCGAGCCCAACCGCTCCGAGCTGGCGGCACAGATCGCCTTGAGGCGCTTCGGCCGGGTCGACGACGTCGCCGCGGCCGTGCTCTACCTGGCGAGCGACGAGGCCGCCTACGTCACCGGGCAGGTGCTGAACGTGTCCGGAGGTCTCTACATCTGAGGTTAGAATCCCCCGTCAACGATCCACCCCCAAGGAGGGAATGCTGTATGGCCGTTTTGGACAAAGTGAAGGACATCATCGTCGAGCAGCTCGGCGTGGACGAGGAAGAGGTGACCCTGGACGCGAGCTTCACCGACGATCTCGGTGCCGACTCGCTCGACATCGTGGAGCTCGTGATGGCGTTCGAGGAGGAGTTCGGCATCGAGATCCCTGACGAGGAGGCCGAGAAGATCAGCCGCGTCAAGGAAGCCGTCGCCTACATCGAGCAGCACGCCAGCGAACAGAACTAGCTGTGGTCGCTTCGGGAGGGACGGTATGAGGCGGCGGGTCGTCATCACCGGCGTGGGCTTGGTCTCCCCGCTCGGCATCGGCACGGCGGAGACCTGGGCGGGCTTGCTCGAGGGCCGGAGCGGCATCGGGCCGATCACCCACTTCGACACCAGCGCCCTGCCCTCGCGGATCGCCGGAGAGGTCAAGGGCTTCGACCCGTCCCTCTATCTCGACCACAAGGACATCAAGAAGACCGACCGTTTCGTCCAGCTGGCGCTGGCGGCGAGCCGCTACGCCATGGAGGACTCGGGACTGGTCATCGACGAGGGCAACGCCGAGCGGGTCGGCGTGGTCATCGGTTCCGGCATCGGCGGCCTGGGCTCGATCGAGCACACGGCCTACGTGGTCAAGGACCGCGGACCGGGACGCATCTCCCCCTTCTTCATCCCCTCGCTGATCGTCAACATGGCGGCCGGGCAGGTGTCGATCCGCTATGGTGCCCGCGGACCCAACACCTCGCCCTGCACCGCCTGCACCACCAGCCTCCACGCGGTGGGGGACGCCTTCCGACTGATCCAGCTGGACCAGGCGGACGCCATCATCGCCGGCGGGGCCGAAGCGGTGGTGACCATGCTGGGGGTGGGTGGTTTCTGCGCCATGCGCGCGCTCTCGACGCGCAACGACGAGCCCGAGAAGGCCTCCCGCCCCTGGGACAAGGACCGCGACGGCTTCGTGGTCGGTGAGGGCGCGGCGACGCTGATTCTCGAGGAGTACGAGCACGCTCGGCGTCGCGGCGTGCCGATCTACGCCGAGGTGGTGGGCTACGGCATGAGCGGCGACGCCTACCACATGTCCGCCCCCCACCCCGAGGGTCTGGGGGCCGCCCAGGCGATGCGCAGCGCTCTGCGCGACTCGGGGCTGGCTGCCGAGGCCGTGCAGCACGTCAACGCCCACGCCACGTCCACCTCCCTGGGCGACGTGGCCGAGGTGATGGCGGTCAAGAAGGTCTTCGGCGACCACGCCTACCGGCTGGCCATCTCGTCGACCAAGTCGGCGACCGGCCATCTGCTCGGCGCCGCCGGGGCCCTCGAGGCGGGCTTCCTGGCGCTGGCGCTCAAGCACCAGATCTTGCCGCCGACGATCAACCTCGACCATCCGGACGAAGGCTGCGACCTCGACTTCGTGCCCAACCAGGCCCGGCCGACGGCCTTCGAGGTGGCGCTCACCAACTCGTTCGGCTTCGGCGGCCCGAACGCGGCGGTGGTGATGCGGCGGGTCGGATAGAGGAGAGGGAGGGCGGACACGTTGGTCCGCCCCTACGACGGAGGGCGCACGGCCGT
>JBIOYC010000231.1:0-11848 GCA_044869955.1 Thermoanaerobaculia bacterium
GCGAGATTCGACGGTTACCGCTTTTCCATTACGAGCGTCGACGGCGCGCCGCTCCCGCCCGACGACAGCGTCGCCGGCCCAACTCTCCGCAGCACGCCGGAGCCCGAGGTGATCCGGGTCACGACCCGCCAGTGGCATCAGTGGGTAGCCGGGGCGTTCACCGGCTCGAGTCTTTCCGACCGACAGTTCTCCCTCTATGAGCGTACGGTCGACGGACAGACCCTGAGCTTCGTAGAGGAGGACAAGGATGCCGAGGACGAGGCCAAGCTGGGCCTCGCAGCGCTGATTCACCTCTACCACTCGAGCTGGAAGAAGGTGCCTCTCGCTGTGACTTTCGGCCTCGGCATCGGGGACGACAACCGCACCAGCTACTTCCTGGGCCCGAGCTGGCGCCTCGGCGACAAGGGTGCCATCACCGTGGGTGCTGTTTGGGGCTCCGTATCGCGCTTGCCGACGGGCGTGAGCGTCTGTGGGCGTTCGGAATCCTCCTGTGCCAGCACGCTGGCAGTGGACGCGAACGCCTTGAATCAACTGGGATCCCGCACGGAACAGGGCTGGTTCGTGGCGCTGTCCTACAGCTTCCTCGACGTCGCAGATCTCCTCCAGAAACCCTTCAAGAACCTGGGAGGAGGTGCCGGCAGCGCACCGGCTGGCAGCGGTGAGCCGGCCGAGCCCCCGACCGCTCCCAATCCCGACACCGATCCGGATGGAGAGGGTTGACCGTGGCTGGTGCTGAAAGCAGCAACCGCGTCAGGAGGCCGAGGGCACTGCGCACCATGAGCGAGGAGGCGTGGGCGGTAGCCGAAGCGCCCATCCTCCCTTCGGGAGCACCTCCGCCTCCGCCGGAGCGTCTGACACCGCCGGCTCCGGGGGAAGGGCCGGTTCTGTTCAATGTGATCGGTGGTGAAGACCGTCAACCGGTCGCAGACGCCCACCGGTTTCCTTGGAACTGCCATTGCAAGCTGAGGATCAGCTTTGGAGGTGAAGAAGTTGCAGACGGAACGGGCTGGCTGGTGAATAGTCGTACGGTGATCACTGCCGGCCACAACGTCTACTCACACACGCTGAGAAGACGAGCGCAGGGAATTCTCGTTGCGGTGGCGCCCAACGGGTCGAGTCAGCCTGCGCTGCAAGTCGTGAACAGCCACAACTTCGACACGGTCGAGGGATTCGTTTTTGGAGACCCGGCGAACGTAAGTCGTTGCGATTTCGGAGTGATCTTCCTCGCCGATCCAGTTCTACTAGATCACTACATGATCTGGCAGGAGGATCTCGACGAAGATGGCCTGCTGAGCATCCCCTTCGTCTACGTCACGGGCTTCCCAATCAGCGCAGGTGGAAAGCTGGTCTGGCACGGGCAGAAGCTGCGCGACGCAGGCCGGTACTTCCTGCGGTACACGATCGATACCAGCAAGGGCCAGAGTGGATCCCCGGTGTGGTATCCAGGCGATGGCGGGCGCCGTGTGGTCGGAATTCACATCGAAGGAAGTCAGTCGGAGAACCACGCTGTGCGCATCACCAGGAGCGTCGGGCAGATCCTCTCGGTGTGGGCGAGGCGCGGAGAGAACATGCCTTGAAGCGAACTGAGTGAGTAGGTGGGAACGGTCCCGATCCAGGCTCATGGAGTGGGCATCGGGTGGGCGCCGAGCCGGCTGAATCAATCGTTCGCCACGGACTCAGGGTATAGGATGCCGTGGAGCCAGACCCATGACTGCCGCGACCACCTACGAGCACATCACCCTCGACGAGAAGGGGGTGCCGGTGATCGCCGAGGCGAACACCCAAGTGGTCGAGCTGGTTGCCGCGATGAGAGCCTTCGATTGGGAGCCGCGGGAGCTGGCTCAGCAGTTCCCCCACCTCACCCTGGGCCAGATCTATTCCGCCCTCGCCTACTACTCGGACCACCAGCGCGACATCGACGCCGATCTCGAGCGTCGCCGCGAGCTGGTGGATCGGATGCGCGATCAGGCCGGCCAGCCGCCGGTCGTCGCCCGCCTCAGGCAGCTGCGGGCCGTGCGCGAAGGCAACGCTTGTCATGGCGACTACACGGCAGAGCGAGACGTTCTCTTCGAAGGTCTCACCCTCGATCAAGTCCTTGCGGAGACCAAGGGCCGGACCGGGGATTGAGCCTTGCGCTCGATTCTGGCGCCCCGCCACCGCGCCGCCTCCAGCCGATACAGCACGTGAGTGCGCAGGGGGTGGCCTTCCGGGATCGCCGGGTGATCGAACGTCCGGTCGAACGTCATCCCCAGGCGATCCATCACTGCCCTCGAGCGATGGTTGCCGGGGGTGGTGAGGGCCACGATCTCCGGTAGCCCCAGCTCCTCGAAGCCGAAGCGCAGGGCCTCGCGCGCCGCCTCGGTGGCGTAGCCGACGCCCCATGCCTCGTGGGCGAGACGCCAGCCGACCTCGACGCAGGGGGTGAAGGAGCTTTCGAAGGTGGGCACGGCCAGGCCCGTGAAGCCCAGGAAGCGGCCGCTGTCCGCAGCCACCGCCACCCGCCCAGATCCTTCGCTGCGCTCAGGATGACAAGAGGGGAGAGGGCCGTCCTCCCGGCGCTCCAGGGCCCACAGCCCCCAACCGCGCTCGGAAAAACGCGCCCGGATCCGCGCCGCGACCTCATCGCTCTCTTGCCGGCTGAGCACGGACGGGAAGTGCTCCATCACCCGCGGATCCGCGCTCATGGTGGCGAAGGGCTCGAGATCCTCGTCCCGCCAGGGGCGCAGCAGCAGGCGCGGGGTGGAGAGGGCTGACTGCATGGGGCGGATGATATCCCGGTGTCTTTGACACCGCCCCCCGCTTCTGCTCTCATGGCCGCCATCCGTTCCCAGGACTTCCGGCACGAGAGGTGACGCTCATGAAGGTGTCCTTCCTCAAGCCTCCGATCGGCGGCATCATCGGTCTCGAGATGATCACCTTCGTCGAGCCCTTGGGGCTCGAGTGCGTGGCGGGTGCCCTCGAGGAGGCCGGCCACCGCTGCCAGATCGTCGACCTTCGCCTCGACGGCCTCGAGCAGGGCTTCGCCAGGGCCCGCTCCTTCGGCCCCCAGATCGTCGGCCTCCAGTGCAACTTCACCACCGAGCGCTACCGCATGCTGCGGGTGGCGCGCCAGGTCCGCGAGGAGCTTCCCGAGGCGCTGATCGTGGTGGGCGGGCACGATGCCTCCCGCGATCCCTCGTGGTTCATGCGCTCCGGGATCGACGTCGTGGCCGTCGGCGATGGCGAGGAGCTGATGCCTCAGCTGGTCGAGGCCTACGAGCGGGGCAAGGACCTCGCGACCGTGCCGGGCCTGCTGATCAACGGCCCCGACGGGCCGATCGCCACCGGCCACGCCCCGGCCCGCCGCAACGTCGACGAGCTGCCCTTCCCGGCCCGCCACCTGATCGCCGACTACGCCGACGAGTACTACATCAACTTTCGCCGGCCCCTGGCCCTGCTCGAGACCGCCCGCGGCTGTCCGTTCAAGTGCAACTTCTGCTCGGTGTGGAAATTCCACGAGAGCACCTTCCGCGAGAAGTCGCCCGACCGGGTGATCGCCGAGCTGGCCCAGATTCGCGCGCCCAACGTCTTCATCACCGATGACATCTTCTGGATGAACGTCAAGCGGGGGCGGGAGCTGGCCGCGGCCCTCAAGGCCTCGGGGATCCGCAAGCACTACACCTTGCAGACCCGCAGCGACATCATCTGCAAGTTCCCGGAGCTGGTCGAGCTGTGGCAGGACTGCGGGCGGATGACGGTCTTTCTCGGCCTGGAGAAGGTGGACGACGAGGGCCTTTCTTCCGTCAACAAGCACAACACCGCCGCCAACAACGACCGCGCCATCCAAATCCTCCAGGACCTGGGCGTCGGTTACACGCCCAACTTCATCGTGGATCCCAGCTGGGACCGCGAGGACTTCGC
Organism: Thermoanaerobaculia bacterium; assembly: GCA_044869955.1. Taxonomy (GTDB): domain Bacteria; phylum Acidobacteriota; class Thermoanaerobaculia; order Multivoradales; family SZUA-115; genus CALMKX01. Next base: position 3,901 of record JBIOYC010000231.1, read on the forward strand.
CAAGCTGCGCCGCTGGGTCGACAAGACCGGCGCCTACAACAGCGGTTTCTCGGTCTTGACCCCCCTGCCGGGCACGGACCTGTGGGACGAGGTCAAGGAGGACGTGAACACCGAGGACTGGGAGCTCTTCGACATCGCCCACGCCGTGCTCCCCACCCGGCTGCCCCTGGACGAGTTCTACCGCGAGTACGCCGGCCTCTGGCAGCACGCCATGGACGTTCGCTTCAAGGTCCACGGCCGGATGCGCACGCAGCTCGAGCTGCTCGCCGCGCTCGCCACCGGCCGGGTCACCTTCAGCGCCCTGCGCAAGGGCATGAGGATGGGCAGTGTGCTCAGCCGGCCGCAGTCCTTCCTCGGGGCCCATCAAGCCAGCGCACGCCGCCTGGCGGAAGCCCGGGAGCTGCTGCAGGTCAGTCCGAGCTGACGGCACCCTGAAAATTGAACACGCGGTGTTCATTTTTCAGGGTAGCGGCTCGCTCCTGGATCGCCCCGAAGATCGCCTCGCAGGTGGCGGGGGAGGGGAGTCTCACCTCGCCGCCGGGCTCGCCGAAGGCGGCCACAGCGTCGCGGATCGCTTCCCGCACCGACAGGGCCAGCATCAGCGGTGGCTCACCCACGGCCTTGCTGCCGTGGATCACCCCGGGCTGGCTGGCCTGGGGCAAGAGGGTCACCCGGAAATCGAGGGGCGCGTCGGAAATCGCCGGGATGGCGTAGGTGCTGGCGCTGTGGGTGAGCAGCCGCCCGTTCGCGTCCCACTTGAGCTCCTCGCGGGTCAGCCAGCCCATGCCCTGGACGAAGCCGCCCTCGATCTGCCCGCGGTCCACCCCCGGGTTGAGCGAGTCCCCGACGTCCTCCACCACGTCCACCCGCAGCACCCGGTGCATGCCGGTCGCACCGTCCACCTCCACCTCGGCGACGGCGGCGGCGTTGGCGTAGTAGTAGAACGGCCGGCCGGAGGCCGTGGCCCAGTCCCAGTGGATGCCGGGGGTGGCGTAGTAGCCGGTGGCCGCCAGGCTGATGCGCTCCACGTAGGCCTGCTTGCAGACCGCCGCGAAACCCACCTCGAGCCCTCGCGCCGTGGCCCCCCCTGCGGCGAAGACCACCTCCCCCGGCTCCACCGGAGCCCCCACCTGCCTGGCCAGCAGCCGGGCCGCCACCGGCGCCAGGCGCTCGCGCAGGTTGGCGCAGGCGGCGGCCACCGCGGCGCCGTTGAGGTCGGCTCCCGCCGAGGCAGCGGTGGCCGAGGTGTTGGGCACCTTGTCGGTGCGGGTGGTCATCAGCCGGATGCGCTCGGCCGGCAGGCCCAGCTCACGCATGGCGATGCCCAGCACCTTGGTGTGCAGCCCTTGACCCATCTCCGTGCCGCCATGGCTCACCTGGGCGCTGCCGTCCTGGTAGAGGAGCACCAGGGCGCCGGCCTGGTTGTAGTGGGTCAACGTGAAGGAGATGCCGAACTTGACCGGCGTCACGGCCAGGCCCCGCTTGACGTTCGGGTGCTCGCGGTTCCAGGCGTCCGCGGCCAGGCGTCGCTCTGCGAAGCCCGCCTCGCCCAGCACCCGGTCCCAGCACTCCCGCAGCCGGTCGTCCCCCAGCTCGACGCCGTAGTGGGTGGTGCGGGTCTCGCCGCTGCCGCGGTAGAGGTTGCGCTCCCGCACCCGCTCCGGCGGCAGGCCCAGCCGGCGGGCCACGCGGTCGAGGATCTCCTCGATCACCAGCATGCCTTGCGGGCCGCCGAAACCGCGGAAGGCGGTGTTCGAGGCCAGGTTCGTCTTCGCCACCCGGCCGGAGAAGCGCACCGCGGGCAAGTAATAGGCGTTGTCGAGGTGGAAGAGGGCGCGGTCGAGGATCGCCTGGGAGAGGTCCAGGGACCAGCCGCCGTTCGACACCAGCTCGACCTCCGCGGCGAGCAACCGGCCCTCGCCGTCGTGGCCCACGGCGAAGCGGGCGAAGAAGGGATGGCGCTTGCCGGTCAGGGTCAGGTCGAGGTCGCGGTCGAGCTGTAATCGTACCGGCCGGCCGGTGACCACGGCCCCCAACGCCACCAGGGCGGCGAAGGCGTTGCCCTGGGTCTCCTTGCCACCGAAGCCGCCGCCCATGCGCGGCTGCTCGGTCACCACCTGGTTGCGGCGGAGGCCCAGCACCTCGGCCACCATGGCCTGGATCTCCGAGGGATGCTGGGTGGAGGAGCACACCCGCACGGCGCCTCCTTCCTCGGGCTCGGCCCAGACGGCGTGGGTCTCGAGGTAGAAATGCTCCTGCCCGCCGAGCTCGATCTCCCCCTCGAAGCGGTGAGGGGAGGCGGCGTGGGCTGCCGCCACGTCACCCCGGGCCAGCACGTGGGGCTCGGTGTGCCAGCTTCCCCGGGCGATCGCCTCGACGAGGGTGAGGATCGGCGGCAGGGGCTCGTAGTCCACCTCGACCAGGGCCGCCGCCGCTCGACAGGCGCGCACCGATTCGCCGACCACCAGGGCCACCAGCTGGCCGTGGTAGGAGATCTCCCCTTCGGCCAGCAGGGGCTCGTCGTGGCGGGCGACGCCGACGTTGTTCACTCCCGGGACGTCCTCGGCCAGGAGGACCGCCACCACGCCGGGAGCCTGGCGAGCCCGGGAGGCGTCGCGCCGCAGGATCCGCGCCCGGGCGTGCGGCGAGCAGACCGGCCAGACATCGAGCATCGGGCGGCGCTGGGCGAGGTCGTCCGCGTAGAGGGCGCGGCCGGTGACGTGGCCGACGCCGCTCTCATGGCGCAGGGCCCGGGAGCCGTCGTCCAGCGGCCAGTCTGCGCCGTGCTCGAAGGCGAGATCGCCGTCCTGGGCCTCGCTGGTCTCCCCGGCCGCGAGCTTGCGCCAGAGGCTCACCACCAGGCCGCGGCGGTAGGCGGCACCGCCCCGCACGTCGTCGATCGGGCTGAATTCATCGGCCAGGATCTCGGCCACGTCGTCCTCGGCGTCCGCCAGGGAGCGCCCCTCGAGCGCCGCCTCGGCCCGCCGGGCGCGCAGGGGCTGGACGGCCACGCCGCCATAGGCCAGGCGGGCGTGGCGCACGATGCCCTGGCCGTCGAGGTCGAGCCGGAACGCCCCGGCGACGATCGCGATGTCGAGCTCCCGGCGCTTCGACACCTTGAGGAAGTCCACCCGCCGGGCCAGGTCCTCGGCCGGGCCGTCGAAGCGGGGCAGCACGATTTCGCGGATCACCTCGTCCGGCCGCAGGACGGTCTGGCGGTAGCCGGTGAAGAAGTCGGCGATCGCCACCCGGCGCTCGCCCGCGGCCGAGGCGAGCACCAGCTCGGCGTCGAGGGTGAGCAGCACCGGGGCGCTGTCGCCGATCGGCGAGGCCGTGGCGAGGTTGCCGCCGAGGGTGGCGCGGCTCCTGATCTGGCGCGAGGCGAAGACCCGCAGCATCTTGGCGAAGGAGGGGAATTCGCCCCCCAAGGCCTCCTCGATGGCGGTCAGGCTCGCCGCGGCGCCGAGGTGCCAGGCCGTGGGCGTGGCGCGGAGGGCGGTCAGCTCGGGCACGGCCTCGGTCGAGATCAAGAGGGGGAAGGCCTTGGCCTTCTTGTTGAGGTCGACGCCGATCTCGGTGGCGCCGGCCACCAGCTGGGCCTCCGCGTGGGCCGCCCGCAGATCGAAGAGCGCCTCGAGCGAGGTCGGTCGGAAGAAGCGTTCCCCGGCGGCCTCGTAGGCCAGCGACGGCAGGGTCGCGACGGGGGATGCCAGGCGGGCGCGGAAGGGGTCCGGCCCGGTGGCGGCCTCGCGGCAGGCCAGGGCGTCGAGGGCCGCATCGCGGATCGGCCGGTAGCCGGTGCAGCGGCAGAGGTTGCCGCAGAGCTGGTCGGAGAGGTCGCGAGAGCTGCGGCAGTCCGGCCGGTAGAAGGCCTCGAACAGCGAGACCACGAAGCCCGGGGTGCAATAGCCGCACTGCGAGCCGTAGCGGTCGACCATCGCCGCCTGCACCGGGTGGAGCCGCTCGCCGTCGGCCAACCCCTCGACGGTGACGATCTCCCGTCCCGCTAGAGTAGGAAGCAGAGCGATGCAGCTGTTGATCGCCCGCCAGGTCGGCCGGCCCGCTGCGTCGCGGTCCAGCAGGGCCACCGTGCAGGCCCCACAGTCCCCCTCGGCGCAGCCGATCTTGGTGCCGGTGAGGCCGCGGGAGCGCAGGAAGTCGGCGACGGTGGTGGTGGCCGGCAGCCCCGCCACCTCGCAGCGCTCGCCGTTGATCAGGAGATCGAAAGGCATTGCGTCAAGGCTAACAGCGGCCCGGGAGGGGGGCAAGCTCACAATTTCCTCCTCCCCGGCGTCTCCTTTCGGGGTTGCAATGGAGTCATAGCTCTTGGCAGAGGCCGTGAGCGGGTGGCTGCCGCTGGGCAGCTCTCGACCCACCGAAAGGAGGAGGTATGCGCTTCCGTCGTCAGCGGCTGCTGGCAGCCGCCTTAGTCCTTGGCCTGCTCGCCCCCGTGGCCGGGGCTGCGCCAGGTGGGGGGACGTCCTGGTGGCAGGAGCTGTGGCAGCGGCTCGTCGAGCTGCGACCGGCCTCCTGGTGGGGATTGGCCGCGCATCCCGAAGTCGCTCGGGCGCCGCTGGCACGGGAACCGGGTGCCGGAACGGCCTCGAGCGTCGAGAAAGAGGGGGCCGGCTACGACCCCAGCGGCAGGACGAGCGAACCACCACCGCCACCCCCCGACTCGAGCACGCCGTAGGTTGGAGGAGGCTGCCGCGATGCGGAGAGACAGGCAGGACGTCGGCGGGGAGACCTCGGCTTCGAGGCATCGCGGCGAAGTGGCTCGGCTGCGAGCCTGTGTCCGCCGGGCCGCGGAGCGGGTCGCCCGGGAGGCGCCGCGGCCGCTGCCCGCCAAGCTGCCGGCCCTGGTCGGTTCGCGGCTCGCGTCGCTGGCCCCCGCCCGGCGCCGGGCCTGGATCGCCGCCCGTCCCTACCTGCGCCGGCCGGAGATGGTCCACGCGCTCTGCCGCGCCAGCCACGACGCGGCCCGCCAGGACGTCGCGCGCGCCGAGGGCCTGGCGCGCACGGCTCTGGAGCTGGCCCGAGCCCTCGACGGCAAGCCCTTCTCGGCGTTGGCCGTAGACCTCGAGGCCGAGAGCCTGGCCATGCTGGCCAACGCCCTGCGCGTCCGGGAGCGCTACGGGGAAGCGGCCGGGCTGTGGCTGCGCGCGCGGCTGCTGCTCCAGGCCGGCACCGGGGACGCCTTGCTCCGGGCCCGTCTGGACTTCCTCCAGACCTCGTTCCTGCGCGCCCTCCGGCGCTTGCCGGAGGCCCTCGAGGTGGGGCGGCGCAGTCTCAGCGTCTTCCAGGCCCTCGAGCAGTGGGACGAGGCCTTCCTCGCCGGCCTGAAGCTCAGCTACACCCTGTATGTCTCCGGAGACCCCGCGGCCGCGCTGGAGGTCCTCACCGACGCCCAGCACGGCGTATCCCCCGAGGTCCGGGTCCGGCACCGGCTGGGCGTCCTCCACAACCGGGCCCTCTACCTGAGCGAGCTGGGCCAGAGCGCCGAGGCGTGGCGGGAGCTGCACCGTGCGGCGCCCCTCTACGACACCGAGGCCTCGGAAGGTCTGAAGCTCCAGCGCTGCTGGATCGAGGGCAAGCTGCTCGCCAACGCGGGGTGCTGGCCCCAGGCGGGCTGGGCCTTTCACGGCCTGCGGCAGCTCTACCTGGCCGCCGGGCGGCCCTTCGACGCCGCCCTGGCGGGCATGGACCTGCTGCTCAGTCTGGCCGAGCAGGGGGACCTGCGAGCGGCGGGCCGGCTGGCCGGCGAGCTGCTGGCGGTGTTCGCCCGCCTCGAGCTGCCGGAGGAGACCCGCGCCGTGCTCGACCGCCTCGGCGAGGCCGCCCGCCGCTTCCGCGCCGACACGGCCCTGGTGCGCCCGGCCCACCAGGAGCTCCAGCCCCTGCGTCGCCTGCCGCCCCGCTGGCCGGCGGCCTGAGCCTCAGGCCACGGGGGCGCTCAGCCGATCACTCCCTGCCCGGCGAGGGCGTCCATCTCCGCCTCCGACAGCCCCAGCAGCTCCGAGAGCACCTCCCGGGTGTGGGCGGAGAGGGCCGGGCCGGCCCAGTCGGTGCGGCCGGGGGTCTCGGTCAGCTTGGGGAGGATCGCCGGCAGGGTGAGCGGCCCGGTCTCGGTCTCGACCTTTTCGAACAGGCCCCGGGCCTGGAAGTGCGGGTCCCGGAACATGTCGGCCACGTCGTAAATCCGGCCGGCGGGCACCTGCGCCGCCGCCATCGCCGCCACCACCTCCTGGGTGGTGAGGGTGCGGGTCCAGGCGGCGATGACGCCGTCCAGCTCCTGCTGGTGCTCCGCCCGGCCGGCGTTGGTGGCGAAGCGGGGATCCTCACCCAGGTCCGGGCGGCCGAGGGCCGCCATCAGGCGGCGGAAGATCGAGTCCCCGGTGCCGCCGATGATCACGTGCTTGCCGTCCCGGGTGGGGTAGGCGTTGGTGGGGACGACGCCGGTGATGGTCGAGCCCGAGGGGCCGCGGATCTGGCCCAGGCGGTCGAACTCGGGAACCACGGCTTCCATCACGTTGAACACCGCCTCGTAGATCGCCACGTCCACCACCTGGCCCTGCGCGGGCCGGCGGCGGAGGCGGTCGACCAGGGCCAGGAGCACGCCGAGGGCGGCGTGGAGGCCGGCCAGAGTGTCGCCCAGGGAGAGGTTGGCCCGCACCGGAGTGTCCCCGGGGAAGCCGGTGACGTGGCGCAGCCCGCCGACCCCCTCGCACACCGAGGCGTAGCCGGGCAGGTGCGAGGAGGGGCCGCTCTGGCCGAAGCCGGAGACCCGGGCCAGGATCAGCTCGGGGTTGTCCCGTTGGAGCTCCTCCGGCCCCAGGCCCCACCTCTCGAGGGTCCCGGGCTTGAAGTTCTCGATCAGCACGTCGACCTTGGCGGCCAGGCGCCGGGTGAGGGTGCGCCCTTCCTCCCGGCGCAGGTCCACGGCGATGCAGCGCTTGTTGCGGCCCAGGCTGCGCCACCACAGGGAAGTGCCGGACTCGTCGAGCCCGCGCCAGCCACGGATCGGGTCTCCCGCACCCGGCGGCTCGATCTTGATCACCTCGGCGCCGAAGTAGGCCAGCACGGTGCCGGCGAAAGGCCCGGCCATGAGCTGGCCCAGCTCGAGCACACGGATGCCGTCCAGGGGGCGGGGGGAAGGCGGCTGGGAGGGGTCGGTCACGGCGGGATCTCGCTCGGGGGCGGCGAGAGGTTATGACGAAATCGCGCCGCCGCATCACGAGGGATTGAAATCCCTCGCTACCCATGAACGTCCCTGGCGGGACGGGGGAGGGTCTGCCCGCTCTTTTGGCAAGCACCGTCCCCTTGTCATCCTGAGCGCAGCGAAGGATCTGGCTGGGGGGCCGTCTCCCCCTGCCCCCAGGTCCTTCGCTGCGCTCAGGACGACAACGGGGCGGTGGTGGCCCAGGCGAGGGGCTGGAAAGCCCACGCTACGTAAACACGCCCCTGGCGGGACGGCCGAAGGACCGGTACGTTCAATCGATCAACGTCCCCGCCGTCATCCCGAGCGAAGCCGAGGGATCTCCCCGGTTGAGTGGTCGAGCCGAGCGACGAAACGTCCCGCTGATCGATCAGGAAACGGAAGCTGCCGCGTGGCGAAGACCGAAGGGTCTGAGGGCGATTTCCACATTATATAACCTACCAACCTTCGTATGAGAGAGTGTCGCAATCCCCCGAAGGGTCTGAAGCCGATTCCTACCCGTGGACCTGGAGTCATTCCTCGACCAAGACTGTACGTGTCGCAATCCCCCGAAGGGTCTGAGGCCGATTTCCACCATGGATCTGAACGAAGCTGTGATCGGTTTCCAGAAGTCGCAATCCCCCGAAGGGTCTGAGGCCGATTTCCACCGCGTGCTATGGGGCATGCAGACCCACCAAGCCCAGAATGTCGCAATCCCCCGAAGGGTCTGAGGCCGATTTCCACCAGATTCTC
>JBIOYC010000232.1:0-4447 GCA_044869955.1 Thermoanaerobaculia bacterium
TTCCCTTCACCCTCTACGAGGCAGCGGGCACGGTGGCCGGCAACGTCGCCGAGTGGGGCCACGTGCGGCTGTTCACGCCCTGGGAGCTGATCGTGTCGCCGCGCATGCGCCGGGCCCTCGAGGCGGCAGGGCGGAGCGTGCCCGAGGGAAGCGAATGCCCCACTGGGGACGACCTGATCGCGGCGCTCTACGAGCCACTCGCCGAGCTGCCGCAGATCGCCCCCAATTTGCGCTTGGCCGAACGGGTGTGGGACCTTGGCCGCCAGGGGCTGGTCAAGAACGACGAGATCGGCACTCCCGAGCGAGCCCGCCGCCCCTTCCGCCTGCTGGTGATCGGCGAGGACGGCGATCGGATCGACCGCGCCGACGTGGTGCTCGACTGCACCGGCTCCTACGAGCACCCCAACACCCTGGGCGACGGCGGCATCCCGGCCCCGGGCGAGGCGATGGTGGACGGGGAGATCGAGCGCCGCGTCCCGGACCTCGAGCTGGTCGGCGAGGACTACGCCGGCCGGCGCACCCTGCTGGTGGGTGGCGGCTACTCGGCGCAGACGGCGGCCCGCGACCTGGCCGAGCGGGCCCCCGGCACGAAGGTGGTCTGGGCCCTGCGCGGCGATGAGCCCCAGACCTCCGACCCGGCCACCGACCCCCTGCCCGAGCGGGCCCGGCTGAGCCGGGCGGCCCAGGCGCTGGCCGCGGGTTCGTCGCCGGCCGTCGAGGTGAAACGCGGCGTGGTCGTGGAGCGGCTGGCGAGGAAGCACGGCGCCCTGGCCGTGACCCTGCGCCACCGCGACGGCCGGGAGGAGGAGGTCACGGTGGACCGCATCCTGGCTCTGACCGGCTCGGTGGGGGACCACGAGCTGTACCGCCAGCTCCAGGTCCACGAGTGCTACGCCACCTGCGGGCCGATGAAGCTCTCCGCCGCCCTGCTCGGCGCCGGCGGCGGCGACTGCCTAGCCCAGACCAGCCACGGCGCCGACACCCTGGTCAACCCCGAGCCGGGCTTCTTCATCCTGGGCGCCAAGTCCTACGGCCGCAACAACACCTTCCTGATGCGGGTGGGCTGGGAGCAGGTGGAGGAGGTGTTCGGGATCCTCTGAGAAGCGGTCTGCGCTATCCTGCCGGAATGGCCACCGAGCCCATTCGTCAGATGACCGTCGAGGAGTACCTCGCCTTCGAGCGTACCTCAGAGGAAAAGCACGAGTTCCTGAACGGGGAGACCTTCGCTATGGGCGGCGCCAGCCGCCGCCACGGCCTGATCACCGGCAACGCCTTCGCCTCGCTTCGCAGCCAGCTGCGAGGTCGCCCCTGCGAGGCTTTCGTGGCCGACATGAGGGTCCAGATCGACACCACCGGCCTCTTCGCCTACCCGGACGTGGTCGTGGTCTGCGGCCCGGCTACCTACCTCGACAAAGAGATCGACACCCTCACCAACCCCACCCTGATCATCGAGGTGCTCTCCCCCTCGACGGCCGACTACGACCGCGCCGGCAAGTTCGAGCACTACCGCAGCCTCCCGTCGCTCCAGGAGTACCTGGTCCTGGCCCAGGACCGCGTGATGGCCGAGCATTTCGTCCGCGAGGGCGCCGCCGCGTGGCTCCTCACCGAGACCCGCGACCCCGCAGCCGTCCTCGACTTGCCCTCGATCGGCTGCCGGTTGGAGATGGCGGAGGTCTACGAGAAAGTGCTCGCTTCTTGAGATTCGGCGCCCCGCTCTGAGCCGCATGTTCGCTCCCTCACCGTCTTTCTCCCACCCCACCCTCCCCGCCGTCGGCATCCTGCTCACCAACCTGGGCACGCCGGAGGCGCCGACGGCGCCGGCTTTGAAGCGGTATCTGGCGGAGTTTCTGTCGGATCCTCGGGTGATCGAGCTGCCGCGGTGGAAGTGGCTGCCGATCCTGCACCTGTTCATCCTGACCACTCGGCCGAAGATGTCCGCGGCTCTGTACCAGAAGGTGTGGACGGCGGAGGGCTCGCCCCTGCTTTCGATCTCGAACCGGCAGGTGGCCGGCGTGGGGGAGCGGCTGCGGGAGGAGGTCGGCCCCCCCCTCCATTTCGCCCTCGGCATGCGCTACGGCAACCCCTCCATCGCCTCGGCTCTGGCCGAGCTCGCGGCCAAGGGCTGCCGGCGCGTCCTGGTGCTGCCGCTCTACCCGCAGTACGCGGCGGCCACCACCGGCTCCACCTTCGACGCCCTGGCCGCGGCCTTGGTGCGGCAGCGCTGGGTGCCGGAGCTGCGCATGGTGGGCACCTACCACGACCATCCCGGCTACGTGGCGGCCCTGGCGGCCTCGATCCGTGAGCTGTGGGAGCGGGACGGCGAGCCGGAGAAGCTGCTTTTCTCCTTCCACGGCATCCCGCAGCGCTACTTCGACGCCGGCGACCCCTACCCCTGCCTTTGCCACAAGACGGCGCGGCGGGTCGCCGAGAGGCTGGGCCTGCCGGCGGAGCGCTGGGTGGTGTCCTTCCAGTCCTTGTTCGGCAAGGAGGAGTGGATCAAGCCCTATACGGCCTCGACCGTCGAGGCCCTGGCTCGCTCGGGCTTGAAGAGCCTGGACGTGATCTGCCCGGGCTTCTCGGCGGACTGCCTCGAAACGCTCGAGGAGATCGACCAGCTGAACCGGGAGATCTTCCTCCACCACGGCGGGGAGCGCTTCCGCTACGTGCCGGCCCTGAACGACCGGCCCGACCACCTGCGCTTCCTTGCCGACCTCGCCCTCGCCAACCTGGGCGGCTGGGTCACTGCGCGGGGCGAATGGGACGAGGCGGCGGCCCGCGAGGCGGCGGAGTCCTCGGCGGAGCGGGCTCGGCGCCTGGCCGAGCAGCCGCGGCGGGCGGACGGGGGCTTCGGGCCGTGAGAGAAGAGCCGCTTCTCCCATTACCCATGCCGGGCTGGCATCTGCGGCCCTGGCGGCGGGGCGACGAGCCGGCACTGGTGCGCCACGCCAACAACCCGAAGGTGGCCGCCTTCCTCCGCGACTCCTTCCCCCACCCCTACACGCCGCAGGACGCCCGCACCTGGGTCGACCACTGCCAGCAGCAGGACCCTCCCCGCGAGTACGCCATCACGGCCCCGGAGGGCGCGGTGGGCAGCGTGGGCCTGATCGCCTTCGAGGACATCCACCGCTGCGGCGCCGAGATCGGCTACTGGTTGGGCGAGGCCTACTGGGGCCGGGGGATCGCCACGGCGGCGTTGGTGGTCCTCTCCGAGTGGGCCTTCAGCCGTCTCGGCCTCGCGCGCCTCCAGGCCGGAGTGATCGAAGGCAACACCGCCTCCACTCGCGTGCTCGAGAAAGCCGGCTACACCCTCGAAGCCCGCCTGAAGCGGGCGGTCATCAAGCGCGGCGAGATCCGCGACCTGCTGCTCTATGCGCGGGTGAGGGAGTAGAGGAACAGAGGCCCTCCGTCACTGATCCTCGCCGGCCGCACGGAGCACCTCGGCCCTGGTCCAGCGATCCAGGCGGAACCCCAGCTCCTGCAGACGATCGAGAACCGGGCCAACAGCAGGCAAGAGTGCGAGCTTCTTCGCTCTCAGCAGCAAGCCCAGGGTCCCCGTCACGGCGAGGCGCAGGGAACGAGCCTGTTGGCGCGCAGGTCGATCGTCCAAGATGACCCACGGGAGCGGGGACAGGCTGCGTGCCAACGCAATCGCTGCCCTCTCGCCTCTGCCCAGGGAGCTGCGGGGCGGTTCGAGGACGATGGGATGCGCCTCGATCAGGACCCACGACAACTCCTCGATCTCGGGGACCTGGATGCCGCGAGCCCGGCCGGCCGCGAGCTCCTCAACCACCGCGACCGGGACTCGAATCTCGTCGAACAGCTGAGGCAGAAGGTCGAGCAGTGAAGCCTGATGGATATATTGGAGGGGCGAGTTGTCGAGGATCGCTCGCTCCCTTGGCGGATGCTGGGTCGGAGCGAGAACCTCCGTCAAGCGATCCTCAAGACCTGCCGGCGAACTCCAGGTCGTCGCGGAGATCCTCAGGAGTCGAGGAGAAAGCAGCCACGCTGTATTCACCGAGTCGGCTGAGGAAGACAGGCTTGGGAACGCCGGCCAGCTCGGCGGCGGCGCCACTCGAGAGCCGGCCCAGCTCGAAGAGCTTCATGGCGGCCGCGAGCCGAAGCGCGGACTCCGCATCCGAGGCGTCCAGATCGAGGGCGTCCAAGGTCTCGTCGGAGATGCTGAGGGTGATGCTGCTCATCCGTGCTCAAGCCCCCTGGGTCGCAAGGTAGACAGCAGGATACCACCCTCAGAGACCCGCCGTCCCGGGAGGCCCCTCGGTTTCGCTCGGGGCGACATCTGGGGCTTCCTCTATGCCCGGCCCCGTTCCGCCCGCCGCCGGGCGAGGACAGCGGCGACTCGCCTTTGGGCGCCGGAGAGGGGGGACTCGCCGCGGGCAGCGGCTTCGCGGAGGATTTCGGCCAGGCTGTCGCCGATGGCGCGGAGGCG
>JBIOYC010000233.1:0-6783 GCA_044869955.1 Thermoanaerobaculia bacterium
GATCCTCTCGATCGCCTCGGCCTTGGCCAGCCCGGGGGAGAGGTGGTCACGCCGGAAGTGCTCGGCGAGCACCCTCTCGACCCGGCGGATCACCCGCCGGTAGGCTTCGGGAAGCAGGTAGCGGGGCTGGCTGGCGTTCGGGGCCGTGGCCTCGAGGATGCGCTGGTCCTTCGCCAGGGCGGCCAGGGCCTTCGCCGCCGCCGTGCGGCTGGTGCCCAGGCGGCCAGCCAGCTCTTCCGCGGTGGCGCCGGCGGCGCCTGCCTCGCCGATCCACAGCAGCAAGGTCTCGGTCGGGCCGGCCGCGAAGGCGGTCAGCGCCACGGCCAGGGCTCGCCCGCGGCGGCGCGGCCAAGCCGGATCGATGACCTGGCCGCCGCCCAGGGTCGCTGCCGGGGAAGGGCGGCGCAGGACCAGCCGGTCGCCGCGAGCGGCGATCAGGGGCTGGGCGAGGCGCAGCTCCACGATCCCCGTCTCCCCCGGCGCCAGCGAGGCCCGGTCGAGCGGCCGCATGCGCCCCAGGGCCTCGCTGGTGTGGAGGTGCACGCGCACGGACTGGAAGCCGGTCAAGGCGCGGGGGGCGTCCGGCAGCAAGGTGATGCGGGCGGCCAGGGTGCGCGAGGTCGCAAAGGCCCCGGGAGTGGCCAGCTCGGTGCCCCGGCCGGTGTCGGCCAGCTCCAACCCGGCCAGACGCACGGAGGTGCGCTCGCCGGCGAAGGCCTGCTCACGCCCTTCGCCGTGGACCTGGACGCTGCGCACCTTGGCGCGCTTGCCGGTGGGCAGCAGCTCGAGCTCGTCGCCCGCCGCGATCACTCCGGAGGCCAGGGTGCCGGTGACGGCCAGGCCCAGCCCCTTGAGCAGGAAGGCCCGGTCCACCGGCAGCCGCGCCGGGGCTCCCGGGTCGGCCTCGACCGCGTGGGCCCGGGCGAGGGCCACGAGCTTCGCCCTGAGCTGCGGGATGCCCTGGCCGGTGACGCTCGACACCGGCACGATCCCTGCTCCCGCGAAGGGAGTCGCGCCGAGCAGCTCCTCGATCTCCAGGGCCGCCAGCTCGGCCAGGTCGGGCTCGACCAGGTCCACCTTGGTCAGGGCCACCAGCCCGCTGGGAATCCCGAGCAGGCTGGCGATGGCCAGGTGCTCGCGGGTCTGGGGCTTGACCCCCTCCTCCGCCGAGACCACCAGCAGCAGGATGCGGATGCCGCCCAGGCCGGCCAGGGCGTTGGCCAGGAAGCGCTCGTGCCCCGGGACGTCGACGAAGCCGAGCTGGAGGTCGTCCTCGTGGAGGTGGGCGAAGCCGAGGTCGATGGTGATGCCGCGGGCTTTCTCTTCGGCCCAGCGATCACAGTCGATGCCGGTCAAGGCCTCGACCAGGCGAGTCTTGCCGTGATCGATGTGCCCGGCGGTGCCCACCACCGCTCGTTGGGTGATCATTTAGCGGGAGGCCAGCTCCTCGCGGGCCAGGCGGTTGATGATGGCGCCGTCCGCCGCCGTGCCGAAGCGGGCCATCATCTCCTTCATCACCGGCCCGATCGCGGCCGGCCCGGAGAGGCCCTGGGCGTCCAGGAAGCCGCGGATGGCGGCGCGCAGCTCGCCTTCGTCGACGGCCTTGGGCAGGTAGGCGGCGAGGATCTCCGCCTCCCGCTCCTCCTTGGCCGCGCTCTCGGCCCGGTCGCCGGCTTTGAACTGCGCCGCGGCCTCGTGGCGCTGCTTGATCGCCTTCCTCACCAGGGCGGTGAAGCGGGCGTCGTCGACGTCCTTGCCGGTGGCGATGCGGTCGTTCTTGATCTCGGTGAGGAGCATGCGCAGGGTACCCAGGCGCTCCTTCTCGCCGGCCTTCATGGCGGCTCTGAGATCGGCTTCGATGGTCTGCTGGGGCAAGCTCATGGTGGCGGCATTGTATCCGCTCCCCCCTACTCCGCCGGCAGCTCGATCGAGAACACCGTGCCCTGGGGCAGGTTGTCCTCGACGGTGACGCGGCCGTGGTGCTCGGTGACGATGCGGTGGACGATGGAGAGGCCGAGCCCGGTGCCGCGACCCTTGGTGGAGAAGTAGGGCAGGAAGAGCTTTTCCCGCGCCTCGGCGGGGATGCCCCGCCCCTGGTCGGCGACGTCGATGCGCAGGTGGCCGTTGTCCCGCCGCGCCGCCACCTCGACGGCGCCGGGCGCTTCCGTGGCCTCGAGGGCGTTGTCGATCAGGTTGATCAGGGCGCGGCGGATCTGCTCGGGGTCGAGCTGCACCTCGCCCACGCCGGGAGCCACCGATCCGCGCACCACCACGCCCGGCTTGATGTCCCGGTAGAGGTGCACGACCTCGTTGACCAGCGAGGCCACCTCGATCGGTACCGGCTGGGGCCGGGGCATGCGGGCGTAGCGCGAGAACTCGTCGACCATCGCCTGCATGGTACGCACCTCGCGCACGATGATCTCGACCCCGTCCTCGAGCGCCGGGCCGAGATCCCCGTCCCCCCGCCGCCACTTCGCCAGCAGCCGCTCGGCGGCGAGCTGGATCGGCGTCAGCGGGTTCTTGATCTCGTGGGCGATGCGCCGCGCCGCCTCCTGCCAGGCGGCGAGCTGCTGGGCCTGGATCAGCTCGGTCAGCTCCTCGAGCACCAGCACCGCGACCGGCCCACCTTCCTCGGCCGAGGCCATGCGGGTCAGCTTCACCTCGAAGGTACGCCAGTCGGAGTCGAGGACCATCTGCACCTCGCGCACCACCCGGCCGCGCGCCGACCCCGCGCCGGCCACCAGCGCCGCGAGCTTGCCCCGCTCCGGGTCGCGCCAGGCCTCGGCGACAGGGCGGCCGAGCACCTCCGCTTCCTTCTGCCCCAACATGGCGAGAGCCGCGCGGTTGCAGGTGAAGATGCGGCCCCGAGCGTCGATCGACACCACGCCGGCGGTGACGTTCTCGAGCACGGCGGCGATCAGGGCCCTCTCGGTGCCCAGCCGCTGGTTGGCCGCCACCAGGTCCAGGTTGCTGCTCTCGAGCTGGGTCTTGCTCGCCGCCAGCTCGGCCGTCATCTGGTTGAAGGAGGTGACCAGGACTCCCAGCTCGTCGTCCGCCGCCGCCTCCACCCGGTGGTCGAGGTCGCCGCTGGTGATCCGTCGCGTCCCCTCGGCCAGGGCCTGGATCGGCACCGTCACCCGCCGCGCCAGGTAAAGCCCGACCCACGAGGCGGCCAGCAGGATCAGCAGCGTCATCATCAGGAAGATCAGCAGGTAGCTGGCCTTGAGGTCGTCGCGCTGCACTTCCAGCTGGCGGAAGGCCTGGGCGGCGTCGATCAGCTGCCGCGCCGAGCCAGCGAGCTCCGCCTCGAGCAGGCGACCGGCGACCACCACCACCGGTGCCTCGCTCTCGGCGGTCTCCCGGCGAGCCGCCACCACCAGCAGCGCCCCGGCGGGCAGGGTCGATTGCCCCCTGGCGCTTCCTTGAGCCACCGCCTCGCGCAGCACGCCGCGGGCGGGATCCGGCAGGTCCGCCAGTTTGCCGCCGATCGTGGCCTGGACGAACTCGGTGCCCTCGAACACCGCCAGGTAGTCGAGGCCCCGTTCCCGCAGCCAGCCCGAGAGCCTGCGGGGCAAGCCTCGGCGGGCCTCTGGGCTGGCCCCACCCGTGCGGACCACCTCGTCGAGGATCTCGGCCGCATCGCGGGCGCTCGCCTCCTCGAGCTCCATCACCAGCCGCTGGGCCACCTTGCTGCCCAGCGGCAGGATGCGCTCGATGGGGGTCGAGAACCAGCGGTCGATCGAGCCGCGCAGGAGCTGCTGGGAGATGACGAAGAGGAGCAGCACCGGGATCAGCGACAGCCCGATGTAGGTGGTGACCAGCTTGGTCTTGAACTGCGAGCCGAGGATTCGGTGGTGGCGCTCGAGGAGCAGCCGGAACGAGTTGCGCAGCAGGACGAAGAGGATGATCAGGATCAGGACGACGTTGACGTACCAGAGGACGAAGAGCAGTACCCGGTTGGTGACCAGGGTCGCCGGCAGGTCGCGCCCCCGCTGGAGCAGGTAGAAGCCGACGGTGAAGACCACCAGCAGGAGGGAGAGACCGGCGAGGATCAGCCGGTTGCTGCGCCGGTGGCGCTCGGCCGGGGTCGATGCCGGGGCCTCGTCGCTCAAGGAGGGGGCTCCGCCGGTCGCCGGAACTTCGGCGACTCCACCCAGTCGCTGGTGATCTGGGTGGGGATGAAACCGAGCAGGTTCTTGTGACCCAGCTCGGCCCGCACCCGCACCAGCAGGCGCCGCCGGTCGCTCGAAGGTCGCAGGGAGAAGACCGGCAGGCGCTCGACGCGGGTCATCACCCGGGCGAGCTCGTCGAGCTTCTCGACCGTGCGGCTCTCGAGTAGCTTGCCGTCGAGCTTGACGTTGACCAGGTACTCGCGGCGGAGGGCGTCGTACATCGCCACCACGGTGAGGGTGGCCTCGTCGAGGTCGGCGTCGAACCACCGTTTGCGGTCGCGCTGGAGCAGGAAGCGATAGCGGATCTCGGTGGGCAGGCCGCTTTCGAGCCGGGCGACCAGCGGGTCGTCGAAGGCCCCCTCGAGCGAGAAGGAGAGCAGCACCTGCTCGCCTTCGACCGCGGACTCGACGGCCCGGACCTCCGCCGCCGCGGCCGGCCAGGCCGCCGCCAGGCACAGGGCACAAGCCACCAAGGTTCTGTGCACGGTCGTCGATTGTAGCCGCGTGCTCGGTGCGGCGCGGTGGCCCGCGATCCCGAGGGCGTACGGTCGTGCGCCCCTACCGGCCCTGGCGGGCCACCAGGGCCTCGCGCATCTCGCGGTCGAGCTCCTTCTCCCGCTCGGCCTGGCGCTTGTCCCACTCCCGCTTGCCCTGCGCCAGGGCCACCTCGATCTTGATCCGATTGCCCTTCAGGTAGACCTCGAGGGGGACGATGGTGGTGCCCTTGGCCTGGGTGCGACCGAAGAGGCGATCGATCTCACGTCGGCTGAGCAGCAGCCGGCGAGGTCGCTCGGGGTCGTGGTTCTCGCGGTTGCCGTGGCTGTAGGGGCTGACGTGGGCCCCCATCAGCCAGGCCTCGCCATCGCGGATCTCGACGTGGCTGTCCTTGAGCTGGACCTTGCCCATGCGCATGGCCTTGACCTCGGTGCCGGTCAGGGACAGGCCCGCCTCGTAGCGCTCGAGGACGTGGTAGTCGTGGAGGGCCTTGCGGTTGCTGGCGAGGGGGCGGTGTGGCGGCTGGCTCACCGGGTGGCTTCCGGCTGCCGTGCGCTCCGGCGCTTCAGGCCGCCGGTGTCCCGGATGCGGTCGAGGGCGGTCTGACCGCCGTAGCGGGCCGAGATGCGGTCGTCGTAGTCGTCGGCGAAGTTGGCGACGGCGGAGACGGCGTTCAGCAGGTTGTCACGACAGAGGGTGCGACCGAACAGGGAGTGGGAGAAGAAGACGTCGTGGCCGACCACGGAGAAGGCACCGAAGGCGAGGTCGTGGTTGAGCTCGAGCAACGTCAGCAGCAAGCTCTTCTCCAGGGTGGCCCCCTGGACGCAGTAGGCCATGATGGTCACCACCGAGTCCTCGGGCCCGTAGGGCTCGTTCGAGATCTCGAGCACGGTGGTGCCGTAGCGCAGGTAGAAGTGGTGGGTGTCCGGGTCGTGGTAGGCGTCGTCGAAGAGCTCGCGCAGATACTCCTGCAGCTTGGCGTGCGTCTCCGCCTGGATGCGGTTGGCGAATTCCTCCTGGAGGCTCATGGGGCGATGCTCCTTCTCAAGGTGGGTACTCTAGCAGGGCGGCCCCCTCCCAGGCGGCGTTGACAGGCCTAAGACCTTGGAATACGCTGCCTTTCCAAGACTTTCCACCGGTTTCAACAGCGATTTGACAAGCTCAGTTTCCTTCGAAGGGAGGATCGGGATGTTCAGAGGCGGTTCGACTCGCTACACCGCTCTCGCTCTCGCCATCGCTTTCACTCTGGCCGCGACACCGGCCATGGCTGCGGGCTTCGGCATCTTCGAGCAGGGATCCAAGGCCATGGGCATGGCCGGTGCCTTCACGGCACAGGCGGATGATGGCTCGGCCTTGTTCCACAACGTCGGCGGCCTCGCTTTTCAGCGCGAGCGCTCGATCCAGGTCGGCACCACGCTGATCGCCCTCGGTGACTCGCAATTCGAGGGCCTCAACCCCACGCCCGGTGCCAGTGTCACCGGCGAGCAGGACGGCAACATCGTCACCCCCAGCCACATCTACTACGTGCAGCCGATTGGCCAGAAACTGACCTTCGGCTTCGGGTTCAACAACCCCTTCGGTCTGGTGACCGAGTGGGAGAACCCGGACGACTGGGCGGGCCGCTTCCTCTCGACCCGCGCCGAGCTGACCACCTATGACCTGACCCCGACCTTCGCCTACCAGGTCACGCCGACCTTCGGAATCGGCCTCTCCGCCGTCGGCCGCCTGGCCAAGGTCGAGCTCGAGCGCCGCGCCGCCCGCAACAATCCCTTCCTGCAGCGCCCCTCCGAGATCGCCGAGGTGGAGCTCGAGAGCGACCTCAACGAAGGCTACGGATTCAACGTGGGTATCCTGCACAAGTACAACAACAGCTTCTCGTGGGGCCTTTCCTACCGCTCCAAGATCGAGGTCGACTTCGAGGGCGACGGCCGGCTGACCCAGGTCCTCACCGGCATCCCGCAGTTCGACGCCCTGGTCGCCGCGGGTTTGCCCTTCAACCAGGATCTGCCGATCGAGACCTCGGTGGAGTTTCCCGACATGGCGAGCTTCGGCGTCGCCATTGCGCTGTCGCCCTCGATGCTCCTCGAGCTCGACGCCAACTGGACCGGCTGGTCGA
>JBIOYC010000234.1:0-3216 GCA_044869955.1 Thermoanaerobaculia bacterium
GTAAGTCCTCGCCCTCCCCCGTCTTGCCGCCGGTGGCCCGCCCGGGCATCCTGAGCCTCCGAGAGGAGGTCCGGGATGGATCGACGAGTGCGTCGTTTTCGGCGGGAGGTGGAGCGACTGGGTTTGGGTCGGGTGGGTGGGCGATATCCGGCTTCTCTGCGGGCGGAGGCGGTGGCGATGCTGCGGGAGGGGCCGGGGTTGCCGGTGCGACAGCTGGCTGGGGAGCTGGGAGTGGCGGTGGCGAGCCTGGAGCGCTGGCTGGCTCAGGCTTCTGGGCAGGAGGATCTGCTGGCGCCGGCCTTCTTCCGAGTGGAGGTGGAGGATCGGGAAGCGGGCGAGCGGGAGGCGGGCTGGGTGGTGGTGACGCCGCGGGGGTTTCGGGTCGAGGGCCAGGACACGGCGACGCTGTTGCGCCTGCTCTCGGAGCTGTCGTGATCGGCAGCACACGCCAGGTCACCGTCTGGGCTTACGCCAAGCCGGCGGACCTTCGGCGGGGCTTCGACGGCCTGGCGGCCCTGGTGCGGCAGGGTCTGGGTCGGCGCGAGACCTCGGGGGACCTGTTTCTTTTCGTCAGCCGAGACCGTCGCCGGGCCAAGGTGCTGCTGTGGGACGGCACGGGCCTGTGCATCTACGCCAAGCGGCTGGAGGAAGGGCGGTTTGCGAGCCTGGCGCCGGGAGCGTTGGACAGCTCGATCCGTCTGACGATGTCGGAGCTGGCGCTATTTCTCGAGGGCAGCCGCATGGTCGGCCGGGTTTCGTTGTCTCCGCCGGTCTTCGAGGTTTTCGAGAGAAAACCTTCCTGATACAATCTGCTGGTGCTTTCGCTCGAGCAGGAGACCCGGCCGGAGGTGCTGCGTGAAGTAGCACTGCTGCTCCAGAAAGAGGTGCGCCGTCTTCGTCGGACCTGCTACGAGCAGCAATCCGTGATCGATCATTTCCAGGGCCGAGACAGCGGCCTCGAGCTGCAGATCGAGCTCGACTACCTCAAGCTCGTCCTGGCTCAACGGGATCGAGCCCTTTTCGGGTCGTCCTCGGAGAAGCGCAGCGGCCCGGAGGCTGCGTCTCGCCAGCGCGAGCCCCAGAAAGGACACGGTCCGAGCCAGCAGCTGAAGCTACCGGTCGTCGACGTCCCCCACGAGCTGAAGGAGACCGAGCGCACCTGCCCGGCGTGCTCCGGCCAGCTCGAGGAGTGGAGCGATCAGCACGAGGTCGCGGAAGAGATCACCGTCGTTGAGCGGCACTTCGTGCTCACGCGACACCTGCGCAAGAAGTACCGCTGCCGCTGCAACGCCGCGGTAGTCACGGCACCTGGGCCCTTGAAGCTGATCCCCGGTGGTCGCTACTCCCCGGCGTTTGCCGTCGATGTGGCGATCAGCAAGTACCTCGATCACCTGCCGCTCGAGCGCCAGTGCCGAGTGATGGAGCGCGAAGAGCTTGCGATCACCTCGCAGACCCTGTGGGATCAGATCGATGCCCTGGCCAATGTGCTCGAGCCGATCTACGAGGCCCTCGGCCAGCGCATCCTCGCCGAGCCCGTGGTCCACGCCGATGAGACGCGCTGGCGCTTCTCCGGCCGAGGCGAGACCAGAACCTACTGGGTCTGGTGCCTCACCAGCCCCAGCGTCGCCTTCTACCGCATCCTCGACAGCCGCAGCAAAGATGCCGCCTCTACGATGCTCGAGCACTACGAGGGCAGCGTCGTGGCCGACGGCTACGGCGCCTACGAAGCTCTCGCCCGAGCCGGCCCCGGCTTCACCCTCGCCCACTGCTGGGCGCATGCACGCCGCAAGTTTGTCGAGATCGAAGGCTACTTCCCCGAGGAGGCGAAAGAGATCCTCGAGCTGATCGGTGAGCTGTACGCCATCGAGCGCAGCGTGCCGCCAGCCAGCGCGCAGGAAAGTGAAGAGGAAGCCGCGGCTCGCCTGGAGTTGCGTAGCCGGCTGCGCCAGGAGCGCTCGCTCCCTTTGCTGGAGCAGATCCGCACCTGGGCCGAGGCCCAAGCCGCGCTGCCTCGAAGCGGGCTCGGCGAAGCCGTGCGCTACCTGCTCGGCCTCTGGCCCGGCCTGACCCGCTTCCTCGACGACCCCCGCATCCCGCTCGACAACAACCCCGCCGAGCGAGCCCTGCGTGGCATCGTCATCGGCCGCAAGAATCACTACGGCTCCCGCTCGCGCCGCGGCTGCCAGGTTGCCGCCCTCTTCTACACCCTCTGCGAGACCGCCAAGTTGCGCAGCATCGAGCCCAGGGCCTACCTCCTGCGAGCCACCGCCAACGCCCTCAAAGAACCCCGCGCCGTCACCTATCCCTGACCCGCCAGCCCGAACGCGCCGCGTGGCTGGGGCGGGAGGGGGCGGGGCGAGGTCTTACATCTCATTCGTGATCGACTGGCCCCAGGTGATCTGCGCTTCGTCGTACCAGCACTTGATGCCGGCCTCCTTGAAGGACGCGCGGAGCGGTCTCACGACATCCGCCTTCTGCTCGCTAGCGTGGCAGAGAAAGACATCATTCTTCGTAGTGGAGGGAGGTGCGACCGCAGCTCGCAGCGAAGCCCCGAGCAAATCACTGATAGCGCCACGCCACAGCCTTCCAGCCTTCGGCTTGAGGGAGAGGGTGGCATCGGTGCCCCGCTCGAGTAGCGTAATCAGACCTTCATCCTTGAGAGCATGGAGATCCGTCTCAGCGAAGCCTGAGATTCGCCTGTTCCGGCCACAGACGATGTTCTTGATGTTCACAGACCATCCATCATTGTGGGTGACAATCGCGAGGAGTTCGCCTGCAAAGCGTTCGCTCGCTTCTGCACGACAGAGAGCTGCGAGCAACCGGGCTTGCCGTTTCGTCAGGATTTCGAGGCTGGTTGGCACAGTCCCTACGCTTGCGACAGCAACATAGGCTAGGTATCGCAGGTGGTCCGGAACTGCGTTGGCGCCACATTCGAAAGGAACTTCGTTGCAGAGGATCTCGAGTCGCTCGATCGTAGCCACTAGGTCAGGAGAGGAATCGCCCGGAAGACCGGTTACATCAGTAGCTACGATGAGCGTCCCCCCGCCCTCAAGCGCCAGGCTGGCCAGTGTCTGCCGGAGGGTGCTCAGATCATCCGGGAGCCCGTTCAGTACCTCCACTTGAGCGTACTCTTCGGCCTCGAGAAGCTGCAACAGGTTCCCTAGACTCGGCTCGTGCATCCACTGCTCCTTCGGCCTCTTCGGAGTGGGGGGGGGG
>JBIOYC010000235.1:0-40041 GCA_044869955.1 Thermoanaerobaculia bacterium
CCAGCCGGCGCAGGGCGAAGACCCGGCCGCGCACGGCGGGCGAGACGCGCGCCTGCCAGACGGCCTGCTCCAGGCCGGCGCCGACCGGCAGACAGAGGTAGTAGAGGAAGCCGGCCAGGGCGAAGAAGGGCAGGCGGGTGGTGACCCCGGCCACGATCAGCGCCAGCCCGGCGAAGGCCTCGCAGGTCAGCATGCCCCGCAGCCGCCGCTGCGGGCCGCCCCAGGCGGCCAGGCCCAGGCTGCCGAAGAGCATGCCCGTGCCGCAGAGGGTGAGCACCGTGCCGAGCACCGACACCGGCGCGAAGGACAGCAGCAGGGGCGCCGCCATCATGTTGACGAGGCCGTTGCGGAAGCCGACCAGGGCGTCCAGGACCAGCAGCCGGACCAACGGCCGGTCCGCCAGCAGGGCTTCGAGCCCGGCCTTGAGGTCCCGCCGATAGGTGTCGCCGGCCGAGCGGCCGGGCTCAGTGGCCAGCCGGGGGATGCGCACCAGGGCCAGGCTCCCCAGGCCGAGCAGGAAGGTGCCGAGATCGAGGAAGAGCACCCCCGCGAGCCCCACCGAGGTCAACAACAGGGCGCCCAGTATGGGCGAGAGCAGGGTCGAGACCGCGCGGGAGACCTCGGTGAGCCCGGCGGCTCGTCCGAGCTGGCGGGGCGGTGCCAGGTCGGCGACCGCGGCGGCGTAGGCCGGCCATTGCAGGGCCGAGAGCGAGGAGGTCACGGCCGTGGTCAGGTAGAGGTGCCAGACCTCGAGCAGCCCGTTGGCGTAGAGCACGGCCATCAGGAGGGTGAGCAGGGCGGCCCCGCTGTCGGCCAGGGCCATCGCCTGCCGGCGGCTCCAGCGGTCGGCGAAGACCCCGGCGAAGGGCGACAGCAGGACGCCGGGCAGGCTGGCGGTCAGGAAGAGGGCGGAGTACTGCGTCACCGAGCCCTGCTCCTGGAGGGCCCAGACGCCGACGGCGAAGCTCGTCAGGCCGGAGCCCTGCTGGGACAGGAACTGGCCCAACCAGAACAGCAGGAATCGCCCAAAGGCCTGGCGTTCCGCGGGAGGCGAGGGGGGCTGGCTCATCGCGGGTCGCGGGCGCCGGCCGAGACGGCCGCCGGCGAGAGCAGGAGGTGGCGATCGAGGGCGGCGGCGAAGCCCGCCAGGTCCCCAGGGGGTGGGGCGAGCCCGGCGGCCGCGAGCAGGGCACGGGCCTGGCGATCGTCGACCCGCAAGGGCGTGTTCGGGGGCGGCGCGGCCGGATCGGCGCCGGGCTCGGTTCCCGCCCCTCCGCCGGCCAGGGCGAGCACGGCCAGGGCGGCCGGGGAGGCACCGCCCGCCGCCTGTCCCCGGACCCGCTCGAGCCAGGCGCCGAGCTCCAGCCGGTCCCAGCCGGCGCCGGCCCGGTCGACCTCGTCGAGCAACCGCCGCCAGGAGATCCCCGAGCCGGGCACCAGATGGCAGGTCCGCAGGCCGGCGGCCGGCCGCCGGGCGATCTCGGTGATGGCCCGGGCGACCCAGTCGACCGGCAGCAGGCTCAGCTCCCCCGCCACGTCCGGGGCGGCCCCGGCGTCGGCGCAAGCCTGGAGGGCCAGGTAGAGGGCGTCGCCCGGGTTCCAGGCACCGGAGCGCGAGCTCCAGCCCACCCGGCCGAAACGCACCACGCTCACCGGCACGCCCCGCCGGGCGGCCGCCGCCACCAGCCTCTCCGCCACCCACTTGCTCTGCTCGTAACCGGCGGAGCCGCCATCGGTCTCCTGCTCGCCGAGCTCCAGAGGATCGTCCTCGCGCAGCACCGGCGCGTGGCGACACGACTCCGGCCAGAAGACGCTGAGAGTCGACACGAAGACGACCGGCTTCACCCTCTCGCGAGTGGCGAAGCGCAGCACCTCGACGGTGCCGCCGACGTTGGTCGCTCGCAGGGCCGGGTAGGGCAAGGAGACGTTGACCTGGGCGCCGTTGTGGATCACCCCCTCGACGCGGCCCGCCAGCTCGGCGTGAAGCTCCGGGGCCAGGCCCAGGCCCGGGGCGCCGAGGTCGCCGGGGACCACCTCGATCCGCTCGAGGTCGAGGGCGGGGCCGCCGTGCCGGGCGAGGCTGCGGCGCAGCCGCTCCTCCGCCTCGGCGCGGCTGCCGCCCCGCACCAGACAGACCACGCGGGCGCCGGTGTGCGCCAGCAGGTCGGCCAGCAGGTGGGTGCCGACGAAGCCGGTGGCGCCGGTGAGCAACCACGTCCCGGGCTCGGCGAGCCGTGCTCCGGCGAGCCCCTCGGCGGTGATCTCCGCGGGTAGCTCGGCGTCCGCCTCCAGCTCGCGGCGCAGCCGGGGCCAACCGGCCTCGGGGTCGGAGCCGCCCCGCTCGATCAGGGTGGCCAGGTCGCGGATGCAGGGGTGCTCGAACAGGGAGCGCAGCGCCAGCCGCACCCCCAGGCGGGCGTGGACCTCCTCCACCACCCGCACGGCCAGCAGGGAGTGGCCGCCCAGGGCGAAGAAATCGTCCAGCACGCCGACGCCGGTGGTGCCCAGGACCTCCTCGAAGATCGCCGTCAGGGCCCGCTCGGTCGAGGTCTCGGCCGGAGCGAAGGCGCCCTCCACGGCCGGCGTGGGCGCCGCCGCCTCGGGCAGGCGCTTGCGGTCCACCTTGCCGTTGGCGGTGCGGGGCAGGGCCTCGAGCCGCTGGAAGAGGCTCGGCACCATGTAGCGGGGCAGCCGCTCGGCGAGCCCGGCGGCGAGCGGCTCCGGCTCCGCCGCGCCGGCGAAGTAGGCCACCAGCCGCGCCGCTCCCCGCTCCCCGCGCGCCACCACGCAGACCTCGGCCACGCCCGGCTCCCGCAGCAGGGCCGCCTCCACGTCCCCGAGCTCGATGCGGAAGCCGCGCAGCTTGACCTGGTGGTCGCCCCGGCCGAGGAAGTCGAGACGGCCGTCCGGGCGCCGCCGCGCGAGGTCGCCGGTGGCGTACATCCGCTCGCCCGGCGCCAGGGGCAGCGCACAGGGCAGGAAGCGGCGAGCGGTCTCCCGCGGCCAGCCGAGATAGCCGCGAGCCAGGCCGACTCCGGCCAGGAAGAGCTGGGCCGGCGCGCCGGTCGGCACCGGTTGTAAATCGTCGTCGAGCAGCAGGGCGCGGGTCCCCGCGAGGGGCCGGCCGATGGTCGGCGGCTCGCCGGGCGGGCAGGCCGCGAAGGTGGAGTAGGTGGTGTCCTCCGAGGGGCCGTAGAGGTTCCACACTCCGGAAGCACGGGTGTGGGCCCACAGGTCGTCGACCAGCCGTGCCGGCAGGGGCTCGCCGGCCAGGCAGACGGTGCGCACCGAGGCCGGCACGGCGCGGGCCTGGACCAACGCCTCCATCGCCGAGGGCACGGTGTTGATCAGGCTGACCGTCTGGCTCGCCGGCTCGCCGAGGACGCTCAGGGCGTCGTCCACCACCACCAGCGTGCCGCCGCAGGCGAGGGTGACGAACAGCTCGAAGACCGACAGGTCGAAGCAGATCGAGGTCGAGAAGAGGGTGCGCGCGAAGGTCTCGAGGGGGAACTGCTCGAGGCTCCAGGCGACCAGGGCGGAGGCACTGCCGTGCCGGATCGCCACCGCCTTGGGCCGGCCGGTCGAGCCCGAGGTGTAGATCAGGTAGGCCAGTGCCTCCGGGTCGGGGGCCGGGGCCAGGCCGGCCGGCTCGGCGGCACCGGCTGGCCGGCCGAGCCCGGCCTCCCAGGTGAGCACCCGCGGTCCCTGCTCGCCGCCCGCCAGCGCGGTGCCCAGCGGGCGGCCCGGCGCGAGCAGCGCGGCCTCGGTGAGCAGCAGGCGCGGCGCCGCGTCGGAGAGGGTCAGCTCCAGCCGCGCCGCGGGGTAGGCCGGATCGAGGGGCAGGTAGGCGCCGCCGGCCTCCAGGATGCCGAGCAGGGCGGCCACCAGGCGCGGGCCGCGGGCCAGGCAGACCGCCACCCTCTCCTCCGGCTCGAGGCCCAGCTCGTGGAGCCCGCGGGCCAACGCGGCGGCCTGCCGGCGCAGGTGGCCGTAGCTCCAATGCTCGTCGCCGGCGGCCACGGCGGTCGCCTCGGGGGTCCGGCCCGCCTGGGCCAGGAAGGGCTCGTGGAGGGCCTGGGGGGGGGCCGCCGCGGCGGTGTCGTTGGCCTCCACCAGGACCTGGTGGCGCTCGCCGGGGCCGAGCAGGGCGAGCTCGGTGAAGGGGCGCCGCGGCTCGGCACAGCCGGCGCGCAGCAGGTTCTCGAGCTGGCCCAGGAGACGGGCCGCGGTGGTGCCGTCGAAGAGGTCCCGGTTGTACTGGAGGGCGAGCTCCAGCCCCTCGCCGCGCTGCGCCGCGAAGAGCATCAGCTCGAGCTTCGCCCAGCCCTCCTCGTAAGGCAGCTCGCGGACCGCGAGCCCCGGCAGGTGGGCCTCCGGCTGCGGCGTGTTGTCCAGGCTGAGCAGCACCTGGGCGAGGGGGGCCCGCTCCAGGCGCCGCTCGGGGCGCAGCTCTTCGACCAGGCGCTCGAAGGGCACGTCGGCCGAGGCGGAGGCGTCGAGGACCACCTGGCGGGCGCGGCTCACCAGCTCGGAGAAACCGGGCCGGCCGTCGAGCTCCGCCCGCAGCACGAGGGTGTTGACGAAGAAGCCGATCAGGGGCTCCAGCTCGGGCCGGCCGCGGCCGGCGATCGGGCTCGCCACGGCGAAGCTGCGCTGCCCGGACAGGCGGGAGAGCAGGGCGCCGAAGGCGGCCAGCAGCACCATGAAGGGGGTGGCGCCGCCGCCGCGGGCGAGCGCCGCGACGCCGCGTTCGAGGTCCGCCCCGAGGCGATGGCGGCGCAGGCCGCCGCGGCCGGCGTCCTGCTCGCGGCGCGGCCGGTCGAGGGGCAGGTCGAGGGGCTCGGGCGGGGTCGCGAGGCGCTGCCGCCAGGCCTCGAGCTGGGGGGTCCAGGCTCCCGACTCCCAGGTCCGTCGCTGCCAGAGGGCGTAGTGCCGGTACTGCAACGGCGAAGGCGGCAGGGGCGACTCGCCCTCGAGGGCCCGCCGGTAGCCGGCGGACAGCTCCTCGATCATCACGCCCTGGGACCAGCCGTCCGAGGCGATGTGATGGACGCTCAGGCAGAGCTGGTGCTCGGCCGGCCCGAGCCGCAGCAGGCGGGCGCGCAGGACCGGGCCGCGGGCGAGGTCGAAGGGCTCTCCGGCCTCGCGCCGGCGCAGGGCCTCGGCCTCGGCCGCTCGCGCGGCAGGCGACAGGTCGCCGAGGTCGACCACCGGCAGGGACCGGGCCGGCACCGGCTGGACCTGCTGGGAAGGCTCGCCGTCCACCCACCGGTAGACCGTGCGCAGCACCTCGTGCCGTTCGAGCAGGGAAGCGAGGGTGGCGGCCAGGCCGCGGGCGGCGAGGGGGCCGTCGAGGGCGAGGGCGAGGGGCATGTTGTAGGCCGGGCTCGCCGGGTCCAGCCGGTGCAGGAACCACAGTCGGGCCTGCCCGAAGGAGAGGGGGAAGGCCCCGCCCTCGGCTCCCACCGCGGGCTCGAGCTCGGCGACGACCGGGGCCAGCTCGGCGCCACCGACCTCGGCGGTGGCCGCCAGGGCGGCGGCCATGCCGGCCAGGGTGGGGGCGCCGAAGAGCAGGCGCAGGTCGACGCTGCGGCCCAGGCGACGCGACAGGCGGGCGGCCAGGCGGCTCGCCGCCAGGGAGTGGCCGCCGAGGCTGAAGAAGTCGTCGCCGGGGCGGATGCGCTCGACGCCGAGCAGGTCCCGCCACAGCTCGGCGAGGGTGCTCTCGGCCGCGGTCAGCGGCGCCTCGATCTCCGCTCCTCCCCCACCGGCCGCGCCAGCGAGGTCGCCGAGGCTCGAAGCCAGGCGGTCGAGGCGGAGGCGGTCCACCTTGCCGCCCGGGGTCATCGGCAGCTCGGCCAACACTTCAAAGCGGCTCGGCACCATGAAGGCCGGAAGCCTGGCGGCGAGGGAGGCGGCGATGCCGGCCGGGTCCGGTGTCTCGGTTCCTTCTTGCGCGACCAGGAAGGCCACCAGCCGGAGCCCCGCCGCGCTGCCGGTGCCGGCCACGGCCACCACCGCGTCGCGCACCCCCGGCTGGGCGCGCAGGGCCACCTCCACCTCCCCGGGCTCGAGGCGTTGGCCGCGGATCTTGACCTGGCGGTCGACCCGACCCACGAACTCCAGCTCTCCGGAGGGCAGGAAGCGCACCCGGTCGCCGGTCAGGTAGAGCCGGGCTCCCGGGACGGAGGAGCAGGGGTCCGGCCGGAAGCGCTCGGCGGTCGCCGCCGGCCGCCCCAGGTAGCCGCGGGCGAGGCCCCCGCCGCCCACCGCCAGCTCGCCCAGGGCCCCGGGCGGCAGGAGCTCGAGCCTCTCGTCCACCACGTAGGCGGCGAGGCCGGGCAGGGGCCTGCCGATCGGCACCCGGGCGCCGGGGGCGAGCGCCGGGCCGGCGCCGGGCTCGGCGGCGGTGGTGACGATGGTCGCCTCGGCCGGGCCGTAGGTGTTGAACAGGCGCACCGCCGGGTCCGCCACTTGGCGCCAGCGCTGCCAGCGGTCCGGTTGCAGCTCCTCGCCGCCGAGGATCACCCGCCGGACGCTCGCGGGCACCCGCTGGCCGCTCTCGAGGAGGTCCTCCACCCACTCGTGGAAGAAGGCGGTGGGCAGGTCGAGGAGGGTGATTTCCATTGCCTCGACCCGTTCCTGGAAGCGGGCGAGGGAGTGGGCCATCTCCTCGCTGCGCAGCACCAGAGTGGACCCCGCCACCAGGGCGCAGCCCATCTCCTCGAGGCTGGTGTCGAAGCTCACCGAGGCGAATTGCAGGCAGCGGTCCTCCTGGCTGAAGCCGTAGGCGTCGGCCGCCACGGTGAGGTAGCCGGCGAGGGCGCCGTGCTCCAGGGCCACCGCCTTGGGGCGGCCGGTCGAGCCCGAGGTGAACAGAGTGCAGACCAGCTGGCGGGGGTCGATCGGCGTGCCCAGGGGCTCCGCGCTCTCGGCGAGCACGGCGGGCCCCAGGCCCTCCATCTCCAGCCACGATGCCTCGGGCGAGAGGCCCAGCCGGGCCGGCAGGCCGCGATGGCTCAGGCCCCAGCGGCAGGCGGTGTCGGCGAGCATCGCCGCCAGCCGCTCGGGGGGATAGCTCGGGTCGAGGGGCAGGTAGACGGCGCCGGTCTCGAGCACGGCGAGGAAGGCGACCACCCGGTCGAGCGAGCGCTCGAAGAGCACCGCGACGTGGTCCTCCGCGGCCACCCCCAGCCGCTTGAGGTGGCGGGCCAGGCGGTGGGCCCGGGCCGCCAGCTCGCCGGCGCCGAGAGCCCCGTCGGGGGCCTCGACCGCGGGCGCCGCCGGGGCCTCGCGGGCGCGGCGGGCGAAGACCTCGTGCACCGGCACGAAGGCCGCTTCGCCGCCGGCAGCGGGCCGCCGGCCGGTCGACTGGAGGCGCAGCTGCTGCGCCTCGGCAGCGGAAAGCAGGGGCAGGTCGCGCAGGCGCAGGGCGCCTGGCTCGTCGATGCCGGCGAGCAGGGTGGCCCAGGAGCGGGCCCAGCGCTCCACGCTCACCCGCTCGAAACGCGCGGGATCGTACTCCCAGAGGCTGCGCCAACCAGCCCCGTCCTCGAGCAGGGTGAGGCTGAGCTCGAACATCGAGGCGGGCCGCTCGGCGGGGATCGCCTCGAGGGCGAGACCGGGCAGCTCGAGCCGGCTCTGGGGCGCGTTCTGCACGGCGAACATGATCTGGAACAGGGGCGTCCGGGCGAGGTCGCGGGGCGGCTTCAGGTCCTCGACCAGGCGCTCGAAGGGCAAGTCCTGGTGGGCGAGGGCGGCCAGTGCCCGCTCGCGCACGCCGTCCAGGTGCTCGGCGAAGCTCGCCTCCCCCCGCACCTGGCCGCGCATCACCAGGGTGTCGACGAAGAAGCCGATCAGGTCCTCCAGCTCGCGGTGGGATCGGTTGGCCACCGGCGTGCCCAGCAGCAGGTCCCCTTGGCCGGTGTAGCGCCACAGCAGCACCTGGAAGGCCGCCAACAGGGCCATGAAGGGGGTGGCGCCGCGGCGGCCGGCGAGCCGCTGCCAGGCTGCCGCCGGCCCGAGGTCGAGCTCGACCAGGCCCGCCGCCGCGTCGTCGTGCTGCCGGCCGGGGTGATCGGCGGGCAGGGCGCTCTCGAGGGGAGCCCCCGCGAGCTCCCGGCGCCAGAAGGCGAGCAGGGGCTCGAGGCCGTCGCCGCGCAGCCAGTCCCGCTGCCAGGCCGCGAAGTCGCCGTAGGAGAGCCGCGGCTCGCCCGATCCGATCGACCCCCATCCGGTCGACCCCCATCCGGTCGACCCCGAGCCGGCGAGGGCGGCGTAGCCGCGGCTGACCTCGCGCACCAGCACGCTGCTCGACCAGGCATCGGTGGCGATGTGGTGGAGGGTGGAAACCAGCTGGTGCTCCTCCGGGGCCAGCCGCAGCAGCAGCATGCGGAACACTGGCCCGGTCTCGAGGGAGAACGGCCGGGCCGCCTCCAGCCGGCGCAGCCGGGCCGCCTCGGCGGCGCGAGACTCGGGGTCGAGGGAGCCCAGGTCCAGCCAGCGGGCGAGGTGGCCGAGGGCGGGGGCGGCCGGCGCCACCTCGAGCGAGGGCTCGCCGTCCACCTCCGGGAAGCGGCTGCGCAGGGTCTCGTGGCGCCCGACCACGGCGGCCAGGGCCCGGGTGAGGGCGAGGGCGTCGAGCCGGCCGCGGATCGAGAGGGCGGTGACCAGGTTGTAGGCCGCGGCCCCCTGCTCGTCCAGGCGGGAGAGCAGCCAGAGCCGCTGCTGGGCGAAGGACAGGGGGCGGGGCGAGCCCGCCGGCAGGGGCATCAGCTCGGGCCGGGCAAGGCCGCGGCTCTGGGCCCGCTCGCGCTCGATCCAGCGCGCCACGCCGCCCACCGTCGGCTCGGCGAAGAAGGCGCGCAGGGGCAGCTCGACGTCGAGGGCGCGGCGCAGGCGGGAGACCACCTGGGTGGCGCTCAGGGAATGCCCGCCGAGGTCGAAGAAGCGCTCGTCCGGGTGGCGGACCGGCCGGCCCAGCACCTCGCTCCAGGCCTCGGCCACCAGGCGCTCGATCTCGCCCAGCCGGACCGGGGCGTCGGTCGCCGCCGGGGGCTCCGGGGGAGCCGGCAGCGCCCCGCGATCGACTTTGCCGTTGGCCCCCAGGGGCAGGCGGTCCAGGCGCACGAAGGCCGCCGGCACCATCGCCGGCGGCAGCCGCTCGCCCAGGAAGGCGGCCAGGGCGGCGGCCCGAGCCGTGTCACCGGAGTCCCGCGGCCCGCCCGGCGACGCCGTCTCGGCCACGTAGTAGGCCACCAGCACGTTCTCGCCGCGCGGGTCCTTGGTGCCGAGCACGAAGGCGGACTCGAGGTCGCCGTGCTCGGCGAGCACCGCCGCGACCTCGCTGGGCTCGACGCGGACGCCGCGGATCTTGAGCTGGTCGTCGACCCGACCCAGGATCTCGAGCACGCCGTCGGAGCGCAGGCGGCCGAGGTCGCCGCTGCGGTAGAGGGGCACGCCGTCGGGGGCGGCCGGGTTGGGCCGGAAACGGCGGGCGGTCTCCTCCTCCTGGCGCCAGTAGCCGAGGGAGCGGAAGGGGGTGCGCAGGACGATCTCGCCCGGCTCGCCGACGCCGCAGAGGCGGCTCTCCGGCGCCATCACCAGGGCCTGGGTCTGGGGCATCGCCCGTCCCACCGGCTGCACGCCGGGATCCGGCGGATCCGGCACCCGGTAGGCGCATTTGGCCAGGGTGGTCTCGGTCGGGCCGTAGAGGTTGACCACCACGGCGCGCGACGAGACCTGCCGCCGCCACGCCTCGACCAGGGCCGCCGGCAACGGCTCGCCGGCGAAGAAGACCCGTTCGAGCAGGGGCAGCGCCAGCTCCGCCTCGGGCTCGGCCAGCCAGGTGGCGGCCACCGCCGGCACCACGTGCAGCTGGGTGGTCGCGGCGCGGCGCAGCCAGGCGGGCGCGCGGGAGGTCTCGAGGTCGGCCGGCGGCAGGGCCAGGGTGGCGCCGTGCAGCAGGGGCAGGTAGAGGTCCCGCAGCACCACGTCGAAGGACAGGCCGGTGAGCAGGGCCGAGCGGTCGCCCGGCCCCACCCCATGCTCCCGCCCCTGCCAGTCGAGGAAATGGGCCAGACCCCGGTGGCGGCCGAGCACCCCCTTGGGCACGCCGGTCGAGCCCGAGGTGAAGAAGAGGTAGGCGGGGCCGTCGGGATCGAGCCCGGCCGCCAGCTGCTCCAGGCTTCGTGGGGCCGGCTCGGGCCCGGCCCCGGCGCCGTGCCAGCGGCCGTCCCGGGGGCCGAAGCAGGCCCGGCTCCCCGGGCTCGCGGTGGCCGGGTCGGCGCCGTCCTCCGGCAGGGGCCACAGCTCCAACCGCGGCTCCGCCGCCTCGAGCATGCGCTCCCGCCGCCCGCCGGGCAGGGCGGGATCGATCAGCAGCAGCACCCCTCCCGCGGCCAGCACCGCCGTGGCGGCGGCCACCAGGCCCGGCGAGCGGGGGCCCACCACCGCCACGCGGTCCCCGGGAAGCAAGCCGGCGGCGAGCAGCCGGGAGGCGAGCGCCTCGACGCGGGCGACCAGCTCGGCGTAGGTCCAGGCGTTGCCCTCCTCGACCAGGGCGAGGGCGTCGGGGGTGGCGCGGGCCTGGGCCGCCAGACGGGAGGGCAGCAGGGGCAGCTCCGGGACCTCGAGGGGCCGGGAGGGATCCGCCAGCAGCCCACGGGTCGAAGGGGTGACCAACGACAGCTCGGCCAGGGTCGGATCGCCCCCCTCGGCCACCTGCTCGAGCAGACGAGCGAGCTGCTCGACCAGCAGCCGCGCCTCGGCGGCGCCGCAGTGGCGGCCGTGGAACTTCAGCCGCAACAGGAGCCCATCGGCCCCCGGCACCGCCAGCAGGGAGAGGGGGTAGTTGGAGAACACCGCCGACTGAACAGGGCCGAGGGCGAGGCCGCTCGCCGCCAGGGACTCGTCGCCGGCGAGCACGGGATAGTTCTCGAACACCAGGAGGGTGTTGAAGAGAGCCTCGCCGGAGGGCAGGCCGCTCCAGGCCTGGGCGTCGGCGAGGGAGGTGTGCTCGAAGCGGCGCAGCTCCACCTGCCGGGCCTGGAGAGCGTCGAGCCAGGGGCGCAGCCGGGCCTCGGGCGGGCAGCTCACCCGCACCGGCACGGTGTTGAGGAAGAGGCCGACCATCTCCTCGACCCCCGCCAGCTCGGCAGGGCGCCCCGCCACCGAGGCGCCGAAGACCACGTCGGTCCTGCCCGCGTGACGGGCCAGCAGCAGCCCCCAGCCGCCCTGCACGACGGTGTTGAGGGTCCAGCCGTGGCGGCGAGCGAGGGCCTCGAGGGCGGCCGTGGCGGCTGGGGTCAGGCGCAGCTCGACGTCGGCCAGCTCCAGGTCGGCCTGCGGGAAGGTCTCGGGCTTCGCAGCCCCGGCCGCCGGCCGGGCCGGGCGTCCGAGGGGAGGCGGGCTCGCCGGCTCCACCCCGTCGAGGGCGTGGCGCCAGAAGGCCTCGGCCTCTCCCCGCTCCTGCCGCCGCAGCCACTCGAGGAAATCCCGGAAGGGACGAGGCCGCGGCAGCTGCGGGGCCTCCCCGCTCAGCGCCAGCCGGCCGTAGACCCCGAGGACGTCGCGCAGCACCAGGGGCAGGGACCAGCCGTCGACCAGGATGTGGTGGTTGCTCCACACCGTGACGTGGCGTTGCGGGGCCAGCTGGATCAGGGTGACCCGCATCAGCGGGGCGCGCCGCAGGTCGAAGCCCCGCCGGCGGTCCGCCTCCAGCCAGGCGGCCAGCTCGCGGCCCTGGGCGGCCTCGTCGAGGTGCTGCCAGTCGAGCTCCTGCCAGGGCAGCTCGACCTCGAGCTGCACCACCTGCACCGGCTTTTCCAGCCGCTCCCAGAGGAAGCAGGTGCGCAGGATCTCGTGGCGGCCGAGGGTCCGGCGCCAGGCCTCGCGGAAGGCCCCGGCATCGAGGGGCCCGTCCAGGGTGCAATGGAGCTGGGCGTTGTAGAGGCCGGCCTCCGGCTCCAGCAGGTTGTGGAAGAGCATCCCCTGCTGGAGGGGGGTCAGGCCGTAGATCGCCTCGACGTTCTTCTTGCTGCCGGCGCCGCGCGCGCTGTCGGTCGAAGGGGTGGGGTTCATGAGCGGCGCATGGCCTCCGCGGGTTGGGTCGCGAGCGCCCGCCACAGGGGCCCCAGGCTGGCCAGGGCGCACAGGGCCAGGAGGCCGAGGGGCACCAGGGCCCAGGTCATGGGGTCGACGGGTCGGACCTCGAAGAGCAGGTGGCCCAGGCTGGCGGCGAGCCCACGGGCAGCGAGCAGACCGCCGGCCAGGCCGAGCAGGACGAAGGCGGCCAGCTCGCCCAGAACCAGCCGGGTGACCGCCCGCGCGTCGGCGCCGAGGGCCATCTGGATGGCGATCTCCCGGCCCCGTTGGCCGACCAGGAAGGAGAGCACGCCGTAGAGGCCGAGGGCGGCGAGCAGCAGGCCGACGGCGGCGTAGGCGCCGAGCAGGGAGGCCAGGAAGCGGCTCTCTCCCTCCTCGCGCCGCTTCAGATCGCGGTAGCTCGCGAGGTCGTAGAGGGGGATCTCGGAGTCCACCCGCTGCACCGCCGCGGCGAGGTCCCGCAGCAGGGCCGGGTCCGTGCGCGAGGTGCGGAAGAGCAGGTGGAGCACGGTGGTCGGCACCTGCTCCAGGGGGTAGTAGGCGTCGGCCGCGGGCACTTCGCCCTCCCGGCGGCCACGGTGCCGCACGTCCGCCACCACCCCCACCACGGAAAACCACGGCCCGCTCGCCGGGCCGCGCCGGAAGCGCTTGCCGAGGGGGTCCGCCCCGGGCCAGCAGGCGTCCGCCGCCGAGGCGCTGATCACCGCCGCCCCCGCCGCCCCACCGCGGTCGCCGGCCTCGAGCAGGCGGCCGGTGCGCAGGGGGATGGCGAGCTCGCGCAGGGCCGCCGGCGAAACCCGATGCTCGAAGAAGAGGCAGCGTTCCGACAGCTCCTGGCCGGAGCGCTCCTCCGGCACCACCTCGCGGTACCACTCCGAGGCGCCGGCCCGGCCCGGCCCCCACAGCATCACCGAGCGCAGGCCCTGGACTCCCCGGGCGGCCGCCTCGAGCTCCTGGGTCAGGGCCGCCAGCGCGCCGGGGTCGCCGTAGCGGGCGTCCGACGGCAGGAGCTGCACCACCCACAAATCCTCGGTGTCGAAGCCGTAGGTCTCGGCGGCGAGGTGCTGGAGGCTGCGGATCAGGAGGCCGGCACCGATCAGCAGGGCGAGGGCGGCGGCGACCTGGAGGGCGACCAGCAGGCGGCGGGCCCGGCCGCTGCTCCGAGACGACGAGCCCCGGCCCTCCTGGGCGAGCACCTCCCGCAGATTCACCCGCAGGCTGGCCAGGCCCGGGATGGCCCCCACCAGCACCCCGGTCAGCAGGGTCAAGGCGAAGGAGGCCGCCAGGGCGAAAGGCGAGACCTCGAGCGTGACGTAGGGCGGCAGGGGCAGCGGGCTCGCGGCGCCGAGCCACGACAGGCCGGCCACGGCCAGGGCCACGCCGAGGACGCCGCCCAGGAGGGTGAGCAGCAGGCACTCGAGCACCAGCTGGGCCAGGAGGGGGCCCTGACCGCTGCCCAGGGCCAGGCGCAGGGCCAGCTCCCGGCGGCGGCCCTGATGCTCCACCAGCAGCAGGTTGACGACGTTGACGCAGCCCACCAGCAGCACGAAGAAGGCGCCCAGGGCCAGCAGCAGGGTGGTGCGGCCGACGTCGCGCCGGCCGAAGGCGTGCAGGCCGACCGGCGCGAGGTCGAGGTCGATGCCCTGGTTGCTGGCCGGGAAGTCGGTGGCCAGCCGGCCGGCGAGCCCGCTCGCCGCCTTCTGCGCCGCCGGCAGGGCGAGGCCGGCCGGCAGCCGGGCCAGGCCGGAGAGCCAGCGATGCCCGCGCAGCTCGAGATAAGCCGGCGCGATCGCCTGCGAGACGCTCGCGACCGGCAGCCAGAGGTCGGCCTGGCCGTCCGGCGAGAGCTCGCGGAAGGAGGGCTCGAGCACGCCGATCACCGTGTAGGTGCGGTCCCCGATCCGCGCCGGCCGGCCGAGCAGGCCCCGATCCCCCGCCCAGCGCTCCTGCCAGAGGGCATGGCTGATCACCACCACCTCGGCACCCGCGGGGGGCTCGTCCTCGCTCGGCGAAAAGGTCCGACCGAGGACGGTACGGGCCCCCAGCAGGGGGAAGTAGGAGGCGGAGACGAAGCGGGCTCGGGCCCTCTCGGCGCCGCCCTGCTCGGCCAGGGCGAAGTTCCAAAGGTCGCTCCAGGCCGCGGCCTGCTCGAAGGTCCTGCTCTCCCGCCGCAGGTCGTGGAAGTCCGGGAAGGAGATGCGGTCGAGGTTCCCTTGGGGCTGGCGCTCCGAGGAGATCACCACCAGCCGGTCGGGCTCGGGATAAGGCGGGGGACCCAGCAGCTTCTCCCCGACGCTCAGCACGATGGTGGTGGCGCCGAGGCCGAGCGCCAGGGTCAGGCCGACCAGCAGGGCGAGCCGCGGACGGCGGAGGAGGTTGCGCAGGGCGGCCCTGAGGATTTCCATGGTGTTGGACTCTCGATTCAAGCGGGGTCTTCGAGCTGGGCCAGGATCTCGCCGAGGTCCTCGTGGCTGAGCTCCTGGTCCGGGAAGTCCGAGGGCGAGTAGGCGCCCACGGGATCGCTACTGCAATGGCCGACGAGGCGGTCCAGCTCGGCCGCCAGCAGGCTCGCCAGGGCCTCGGCCGCCGCGCTGTCGACGCGGTCGAGCGAGTGACTGATCTGGCAGCGCAGCTCGCCGCCGACCAGCGCGGCGTCCAGCATCACGAGGTGAGTGCGGGGCGAGCGCGCCGAGCGGGTGGGCCCGGCCAGAGACTCCGGCCCCGGCCGGAGGCCGCCGTCGAGCTCGGCCGACGCGAGGTTGCCGAGGTAGTTGAAGCCGGCCGGGGGGCGCAGCAGAGGGTGCTCGGCGGGCAGGGCCGCCGCGGCCCCCTCGTCGGGATGAGCCATCAGGCTCCAGCCCAGGCTGTGGCGCCGGGCACGGCGCAGGGCCTCTTTGGCGCCGAGCAAGAGATCGCCCGGGGCGAGGCCGGCGACCTCGATCGGCACCGGGAAGGCGCAGGTGAACCAGCCCAC
This sequence comes from Thermoanaerobaculia bacterium, assembly GCA_044869955.1. Classification (GTDB taxonomy): domain Bacteria; phylum Acidobacteriota; class Thermoanaerobaculia; order Multivoradales; family SZUA-115; genus CALMKX01. The sequence continues at coordinate 15,080 of JBIOYC010000235.1, forward strand.
CGTCCGGCTCAAGTCGAGGTCGGGGCGGAACGCCTCCCGGCCGTGGCCCTCCACGCCGATCACCAGCGCCGGCCGGCCGGCCCAGGCACCGAGAGCCGCTGCCCAGGCGGCGAGCAGGGTCTCCTCGAGGGTCGCCTGGTAGGTCTCGAGGGGGGCCGTGGCGAGGCTCGCCGTGCGCGCCGCGTCGAGCACCAGGGCCACCTGGCCGCTGGCGCTCTCGAGCCCGAAGGGAGGGGCGCCCTCCCCCACCGGCGCCCCCGGCAGCAGCTCGAGGGGGCGCCCGCTCCAGGAGCGCAGCTGCGGCTGCCAGAAGGCCTCGGCCTCCTGCCGCCAGGGCTCGCCGGCCGAGGCCGCGAGGGCCTCCGCCCAGGCCGCGAAGGAAGTGGTGCGCGGCGGCAGCGCCGCCGCTCGGTCGGCGTCTCCGGCGGCGTCCCTGGCGGTGGCCAACAGGGCGGCGAGGTCGCCGAGCAAGATGCGCCAGGACACGCCGTCGACCACCAGGTGGTGGGCGATCAGCACCAGCCAGCTCGGCTGCTCGGCGCGCCGGGCGAGCACGGCGCGGAGCAGGGGGCCCCGGGCGAGGTCGAAACCGGCCTGGGCCGCGGAGGCGGCCGCGAGCAGCCGCGCCTCCTGCTCCCCGGGGGCGAGGCCTCCCAGGTCCAGCTCCACCAGCCCCGGCTCCGCGCCGGGGGGCTCGATTTCCGCCTGCCAGCCCCCGGCCGCGGGGACGAAGCGGGCTCGCAGCAGGTCGTGGTGATCCATCAGCGCCGCGAGCGCCCTCGCCAGCACCTCGGCCGGCGGCGGATCCGCGAGCTCGAGGGTCAGGGCCTGGTTCCAATGCCCGGGCTCGGGTGAGCCGAGATCGAAGAACCAGCGCTGGATGGGGGTCAGCCGGCAGGGGCCGACGGCCGGCTCCTGGCTGGCGAGAGGCGCCGAGGCGAGCCGCGCCACCCGGGCCAGCTCGCGGGGGCTCTGGTGCAGGAAGAGGTCGCGGGGCTCGAAGAGCAGCCCTTCCTGGCGCGCCCGGGCCACCACCTGGATGCTCAGGATCGAGTCCCCGCCGATCTCGAAGAAGCGGTCGTCCGGGCCCACCCGCGGCAGGCGCAGCACCCCACGCCAGAGGGCGGCGATGCGCTCCACGAGGTCGCCCCCGGCGGCGGCCTCGGTGGCCGGCTCCAGCCCCTCGTGGCCCGGCACCAGCCGCTCGAGGCCGCGGCGGTCGAGCTTGCCGTTGGGCAGCCGGGGCAGCTCCGCCACGCTCACCGAAAGAGAGGGCAGCATGTGCTCGGGCAGGCGGACGGCCAGGTGCCGGCGTAGCTCGCCGGGGGAAGGCGGGGCCTCGGCGGAGCGGGGCACGAAGCACAGCACCAGCCGCGCCGGCCCGCCGCTCAGCCGCTCGACGAAGGCGGCGGCCTCGAGCAGCTCCGGATGGCTGCGGGCGGCGGCCTCGACCTCGCCCAGCTCGATGCGGTAGCCCCGCACCTTGACCTGCTGGTCGCCGCGGCCGATCAGCTCGAGCCGGCCGTCCGGCCGCAGCCGGCCGAGGTCGCCGGTGCGGTAGATCCGCCCCCCGGGGCGGCCCTCGCGGCCGGCGGTGGGGTCCGGGATCAGCCGCTCGGCGGTCAGGGCCGGCCGCCCCAGGTAGCCGCGGGTCAGGGCAGGGCCGGCCAGGCAGACCTCGCCGACGGCGCCGATCGGCACCGGCTGTCGGCGGGGATCGAGCAGCAGGAGCCGGAAGTTGCGCAGCGGCCGGCCGATGCTGACCGCCTCGCCGGGGGCCGGCGCCCCGCGCAGCTCCTCGAAGGTCGCCCAGACGGTGGTCTCCGTGGGGCCGTAGGCGTTGACCAGCCGGCGCCCGCCGGCCCAGCGCGCCGCGACGTCCGGGGGGCAGGGCTCGCCGGCGGTGATCAGGATGCGCAGGCCATCGAGACCCGCCGTGGGCAGCACCGACAGGGCGCTGGGAGTCAAGGTCAGGTTGCTCGTCCGGCTGCGTGCGAGCAGGGCCTGCAAGGGCTCCCCCGGCAGCAGCTCCGCCGGGTCGGCCAGCGCCAGCTCGCCGCCGAACGCGAGGGCCAGCAGGACCTCGGTCCACGAGGCGTCGAAGCTCCAGGAGGCGAATTGCAGCACGCGGTCGCCGGGGCCGAGGCCGTAGACCTCGGCCTGGGCGGCCATCAGCTCGCGGACCCCGCGATGGGCGAGCAGGGCCGCCTTGGGCCGGCCGGTCGAGCCGGAGGTGTAGATGGCGTAGCAGAGCTGGTCCGGCTCGGGGCTGGGCCAGGCCGGCGCGCCGGGCTCCGGCGGCGCCGCCAGGGCCGCCGCCAGCTCCTCCTCGATCGCCAGCAGGCGGGGCGGGCGCTCCAGCCGGTCGAGAGGCAGCCGGGCCGACGCCGCCCGGCCGGCCAGGACGAGCTCCACCCGGCTGTCGGCCAGCATCCACTCCAGGCGCTCGGCCGGGTAGGCCGGATCGAGGGGCAGGAAGGCCCCCCCGGCGCGCAGGATGGCGAGCAGCGCCACCACGGTCTCGGGGCTGCGCTCCCCGGCCAGCCCCACCAGCGTCTCCGCCGCCACCCCGGCGCGGCGCAGACGGGTGGCCAGGGCGTCGACCCGGCGCAGCAGGTCGCCGTAGGAGAGGGCGCCCGCTCCGCCACTGACCGCGACCGCGTCGGGCTGTGCGCCCGCGAGATCGGCGAAGCGCTCGACGAACGAACGCTCGTCCGGGGTGGCGCGCGCCGTGTCGCTCCACTCGGCGAGCAGCTGGTGCCGCTCGGCCGGCGAGAGCAGCTCGAGGGTCCCCAGGGGGCGCTCCGGCGTGGCGATCCCGCGCTCGATCAGCCGGCCCAGGGACCCGAGCCAGCGCTCGACGGTGGTGGCGTCGAACAGCTCGGCGGCGTAATGCGCCTCGATCTCCAGCTCGCCGCGGTCCACCACCACCAGCGCGAGGTCGAACATCGCGCCGGCCGGCGGCGGCGTCCGGGGCCGCAGCGTCAAGCCCGGCAGGGCGGCCTCCTCGAAGGGCACGTTCTGGAAGGTGAGCAGGGTCTGGAAGAGCGGGTTCTGGTCGAGGTCCCGGGCCACGTCCAGGGCCTCCACCAGCTGCTCGAAGGGCTGGGCCTGGTGGCGGAAGGCGGCCAGGGCCCGCTCGCGGGCCTCGCCGATGAGGTCGCCGAGGCCGGCCCCGGGATCGAGCTCGAGCCGCAGCCCGAGGGTGTTGACGAAGAAGCCCACCAGCCCTTCGAGCTCAACCTCGGGGCGGTTGGCCACCGGCACGCCCACGGTCACGTCGCGCTCGTGACAGAGCCGCCCCAGCCAGGCCGTGTAGGCGGCGAGCAGGGCCATGAAGAGGGTCGCCCCCCGGCTCCGCGCGAGGGCGTCGAGGGCGTCGCGCAGGGCCGCGGGCAGCACGAGCGAGCGGCTCGCCCCGTGCAGCCGCCGGCCCGGCCGGCCGGAGCGGTCGCGCGGCAGCTCGAGCACCGGCGGCAGGGGGGTGAAGAGGGAGCGCCAGTGGTCGAGGTCCTGCCGGCGGCGCTCGCGACCCGCGGGGTCCTCGGCGGCGGCCCGCTGGCGGGCGGCGTAGTCGGCGTAGGTGGTCGGCAGGGTCGGCAGGGAGAGGGCCTCCCCCTGCGCCCGGTGCCGGTAGAGGGCGACCAGCTCGCGCAGCACGATGCCGGTCGACCAGGCGTCGGAGATCAGGTGGTGGAAGACCAGGCCCAGGGCGTGCTCCCGGGGGCCGAGGCGCACCAGCACGGCGCGCCAGAGGGGGCCGGCCTCGAGGTCGAAGCCGCGCCCGGCGCAGCGGGCCAGGAGGGCCTCGGCGAGCTCAGGCTTCGACCCGGACAGCGCCGAGAGGTCGACGACCGGCAGGCGGGGGCGGGACGGCGGGACGGCGACGGCGCGGGGAAGGCCGTCGGCGCCGGGGCGGATGCGGCTCGCAAGGGCCCCCTGTCGGCTCTCGAGGTCGTCGAGGGCCTGGGCGAGGGGCTCTACCGGCAGCGGACCGTCCAGGCCCACGGCCAGGGCCATGTTGAAAGCCGGGTTGCCCGGCTCGAGCTGGTCGAGGAACCACAGTCTCTGCTGCTGGAAGGAGAGGGGCGCCTCGGCGGGCTCTTCGGCGGGCGCCTCGGGCGGCGGGGCGGCGGTCCCCTCGACGGCCGAGCCGGCTGCGGCCCGCACGGCCGCCGCCAGCCCCTGCACGGTGGGCGCCGCGAAGAGGACCTCGAGCGGCAGCTCGACGCCCCAGCGCTGGCGCACCCTGCCGAGCAGGCGGGTGGCCAGCAGGGAATGGCCGCCGAGCTCGAAGAAGTCGTCCAGGATGCCCGGGCTGGCGAAGCCGAGCAGCTCCTCCCAGAGCCCCGCCAGGGCGGCCTCGATCTCGTCGGCGGGCGGCTGGTAGGCGCTGCGCAGGTGGCCGCGGCGGGCGGGGTCGGCCTCCCGGGTGGGGGCCTCGACCGGGCTCTCGGTCACCTCGAGAGGCGTGCTCGAGAAGGCCGTCGCCCCCACGACCACGGGCGGCTCGATCCAGTGCCGCTGGCGCTCGAAGGGATAGAGGGGCAGCCTCTCCTTGCGTCGCCGCGCGCCCTGGTGGAAGGCCTGCCAGTCGACCTCCACGCCGGCCAGCCAGGTCTCCGCCACGGCCTCGAGCAGGGCCCTCGCCTCGGAGGTGGCGCCGCCGGACGGCATCGCCGTCACGATCACCGGCGCGCCGCTGCCGCCGGCCGGAGCGACGGTCGGGGCCTGCCGCGCCAGGCTGGAGAGAGCCCGGCCGGGGCCGACCTCGACGAGCACCGAGGGGGAGCGTCCGGCGAGGGTCGCGAGACCGGCGGCGAAGCGCACCGGCTGGCGCAGGTGAGCCAGCCAGTAGGCCGGGTCGGTGGCCTCGGCGTCGGTGAGCCAGTCGCCGCTCAAGTTGGAGACCAGGGGGATGGCCGGCGTGCCCAGGGGCAGGGCGGCCAGCAGCGGGGCGAGGGCCGCCCTCGCGGGCTCGACCATGAAGGAGTGGAAGGCATGGGAGGTGACCAGGCGCCGCTGCCCGACTCCCCGCGAGCGCAGGCGCGCCTCCAGGCGCTCGATGGCGGGCAGGGGGCCGCTCGCCACGCTGAGCCGGGGGGCGTTCTCCGCCGCCAGGTCGAGGCCCTCACCCAGCTCCGCGGCCAGCTCCTCGGCCGGCAGCTCGACGCTGAGCATGGCGCCGCGCGGCAGGGCCGCCATCAGCCGCCCCCGCTCGGCCAACAGGCGCATGCCGTCCTCGGCCGTGAAGACGCCGGCGACGGTGGCGGCGACGTACTCGCCGACGCTGTGGCCGATCAGGCAGTCCGGCCGCAGACCCCAGTGCATCAGCAGGCGGGCGAGGGCCAGCTCGACGGCGAAGAGGGCCGGCTGGGCCAGCTCGGTGGCCGCCAGGGTCTCGCCGGCGGACGCCGCCGGCGCGGTCAGGCAGCGCGCCAGCTCGGCGCGCAGCGAGGGCTCGACGGCGGCCAGGCAGAGGTCCACGGTCTGGCGGTAGACCGGCTCGCCCCGGTACAGCTCGGCGCCCATGCCGAGGCGCTGGGCGCCCTGGCCGGGGAAGAGTAAGGCCACCGAGCGGTGGCCGTCCCGGGCCTCGGCGCGGCGTCCGCCGGCCGGGTCGAGGGCGCGCAGGGCCTCGTCGAGGTCGGCGCAGACGACGGCACGCCGCCAGGGCATCGCCTTGCGGCCGACCTGGGTGGTGTAGGCGAGGTCGGCCAGGGAGGCCGTCCCGCTCCGCTCCCCCGCCTGGCGCAAATGCTCCGCCAGGGCGGCCGTCGAGCGCTCGAGGGCGGCGGCGCTGCGCGCCGAGACCAGCAGCAGGTGATCGGCCCGGCCGGCATCGCTCGCGCGCGGCGGGGGCGGCTCTTCGAGCACCACGTGGGCGTTGGTGCCGCCCACGCCGAAGGAGCTGACGGCGGCTCGCCGGGGCCCGCCGAGCTCCGGCCAGGGGGTCCGTTCGGTGGGCACGCGGAAGGGGGAGGCTGCCAGCTCCAGGTTGGGGTTGGCGCGCTCGAAGTGCAGATTCGGCGGGATCTCGCCGTGGGCCACGGCGAGCGAGGCCTTGATCAGCCCGGTGACCCCGGAGGTCTGGTCGAGGTGTCCGACGTTGGCCTTCACCGAGCCGAGCCAGCAGAAGCCACGGCGGGAGGTCGACTCCCGGAACACCCGGGTGAGCGCCGCCACCTCGATCGGGTCGCCGATCGCCGTGGCGGTGCCGTGGGCCTCGACGAAGCCGATGCTCTCGGGGTCGACGTCGGCCAGGCCCTGTGCCGTGGCGATGACCTCCGCCTGGGCCTCCAGGCTCGGCGCCATGAAGCCCACCTTCGCCGAGCCGTCGTTGTTGATCGCCGAGGCGCGAATCAGGGCGTAGATCGGGTCCCCCTGCTCGAGGGCGCGGTCCAGGCGCTCGAGCATCACCACTCCCACGCCGCTGCCGTCCACTGTGCCCCGCGCGGCGGCGTCGAAGGGGCGGCAGACGCCGTCCGGGGAGAAGATGCCGCCCTCCTCGAAGACGTAGCCGCCCAGCTGCGGCACGGCGACCGTCGCCGCGCCCGCCAGCGCCGCGTCGCATTCGTAGGCCAGCAGGCTCTGACAGGCCAGGTGCACGGCCACCAGGGAGGTCGAGCAGGCGGTCTGCACCCCCACGGCGGGGCCCCGCAGCTGCAACCGGTAGGCGGCCCAGGTGGTGACGAAATCGGGGCCGTTGTGGATGCGCAGCTCGAGGGCGCCGACCCGGCGCACCAGCTCGCCGTTGGGCAGCAGGTTGTTGAGCAGGTAGCCGTTCATCGACACGCCGCCGAAGACGCCGATCGAGCCGTCGAAGCGGCTGGGGTCGCAGCCGCCATCCTCGAGAGCGTGCCAGCAGGTCTCGAGGAAGAGGCGCAGCTGCGGGTCCATCAGGGCGGCCTCGCGGGGTGCGAAGCCGAAGAAGGGGGCGTCGAAGCTCTCGATGTCCTCGAGCACGCCGCGGGCCGGCACGAAGCGAGGGTGCCGGCGCAGCTCCTCGGGCACCCCGGCGGCTTCGAGCTCGGTGTCCGAGAAGGTGCGGATCAGCTCCTCCCCCGCGCGGATGCGGCGCCACAGCTCGGCGACCGAGGCGGCCCCGGGGAAGCGGCCGGCCATGCCGACGATGGCCACCGTCTGCGACGGGTCGTGGCTCGGCTTCACAGGCTCCTCCGTCGCTCGGCCAGCCTCTGCCGGGCCTCGCGCTGGCCGGCCGAGCGCTGGCGCACCTCGGCGAGCCGGGCCGCGGCCGGGGGCTCCTCGTGCAGGGAGGCGGCCAGACGGCCGACCGTCGGGTTGCGGAAGAGGTCCACCAGGCTCACCTCACGGCCCAGGCGGTCGCGGATCAGCGAGCGGACCTGCACCACCAGCAGCGAGTTGCCGCCCACCTCGAAGAAGTTGTCGTCGACCCCCAGGGCCCCGTCGCCCCGGCCGTCGAGGCCGAGCACCTGGCTCCAGATCGCGGCGAGCTGCGCCTCGAGCTGGTTGCGCGGGGCGACGTGCTGAGCCGTGCGGCGCGCGGTGGGCAGGGTGGCGGGCAGGGCCTTGCGGTCGAGCTTGCCGTTGGGGGTGCGGGGCAGGGCCGCGAGCGGCACCAGGGCCGAGGGCACCATGTACTCCGGCAGCCGCCGGCGCAGGAAGGCCCCCAGCTCCTCGGCCTCGACTCCCTGCCGGGCGCCGGCCCGCTCGACCAGGCGGACCTCCCCGGGCTGGGGGGCCAGCTCCCGCCGGCTGGCGTAGACCATGTAGACCTCGACCTCGGCGCCGGTCTCCTCGCCGGCGACGACGAAGAAGTCTTCGCTGACGACGTGGAAGCCGGCGCCGGTGAGGATCGCGCGCACCCGGGCCAGGTTCTCCGCGCCGTCGACCTCCAGGCTGAGCTGCTGGATCTTGGCCCAGTCCCCCTCGGCGATGCCCTCGAGCACGTCGACCTCGGCCCGCTCGACGTCGATCTTGAGCAGGTCGACCCTCTCGATGCCGCGCTCGGCCAAGACCTCCGAGAGGGTGCGCAGCTCACAGCGGTGGGTCTCGCTCTGGAACTGCCGTTCGAGCCAGGCCTCGAGCTCGGAGGCGGGCAGCTCGACGCCGGTGCGCGCCAGCTCGTCGAGGATGATCCTGCGGGTCGCCTCACGGTCCTGGAGGAGGTTGCCGTAGCGGCCCGAGAGCCCGGCCATCTCCGGGTAGAAGGTGAAGTCCGCGCTCTCCCGCCGCGACGACAGCCCGAAGGGCAGGGCCTCGGCGTCGAGCCCGTAGAGGGCCAGGTTGGTGCGCAGGGCCTGGTACGTCGGCGGGATTGGCTCGAAGGCCAGGATGCGCGCCCCCGGGCTGACCAGCCCGGCGTAGAGGGAGAAGGCACCGATGTTGGCGCCGACGTCGATCACCGTGGCGCCCGGGGGCAGCTCCAGGCCGTAGCGCAGATAGGTCTGCTGGTAGAAGACCTCGCGGTAGAGCAGGCTCGCTTGGAGGTCGCTGGTCGGCACCACCTCCATGCCGTTCGGCCAGGTATAAGTCCGCCGCCCGGCGAGCAGGGCCGAGCGCTCGTCGGCCGCGAGCGGCGTCTCGAGGCGGGCTGGCCGCCCGGACTCGGCCGCGTAGTAGGCCACCAGGCGGGGGTCCCCGGCGCGGTCCTCGCGCACCATCGCCACCGCCTCGCGCACCCCGGGGAAGGCTTCGAGGGCCGCGCCGACCTCCCCCAGCTCGATGCGGTAGCCGCGCAGCTTGACCTGGGAATCCGTGCGGCCCAGGAACTCCAGGCCGCGGGGGCCGGCCCAGCGAGCCAGGTCGCCGGTGCCGTAGAGGCGGGCGCCGGGCGGGCCGAAGGGGTCCGGCACGAAGCGCTCGGCGGTGAGGCCAGGGCGGCCGAGATAGCCCCGGGTGACGCCGTCGCCGCCGATGAAGACCTCGCCGGCGGCGCCCTCGGCGAGCAGGGCGCCATCGCGGCCGAGCAGGTAGACCTGGTTGTTGGCGAGGGGCGTGCCGAGGCGGATGGGCCCCTCCTCGACGCGACCGCTGGTCGACCACACGGTGGTCTCGGTGGGGCCGTACATGTTGTGTAGCGAGCCGCTCAGGGGCGCGAGCAGCTCCTTGGCCAGCTCCGGCGGCAGGGCCTCGCCGCCCACCAGGAGGTGCCGGAGCCGCCCGAGGGCGAGCTGGCCCTCGGCCTCGCCGAGCAGGATGCGGGCGAGCCCGGGGGTGCCCTGGAGGTGGCTGACGCCGCGCTCCAGGATGACCTCGGAGAGGGCCGGCGTTCCCCTGGCGGCGAGGGCCGGGCCGGCAGGGACGGCCGCCGCCGGGGCGGCGCTCGCCCGGTACAGCCGGGTCAGCTCGGCGAGCGTGTCGAGGCCGGCCAGGGCCTCCGTCGTCGGCACGCCGAAGTCGATCAGGCAGGCCACTTCGTCGACTCCCGCGACGCTCAGGCCGCGCAGGGTCTCGAGGCAGGAGATCGGGGTGCCGAAGAGGGCGTGGCGCTCGCCGTAGCGGTCCGCGGCGGCGGCCAGCAGGGCGCTCCAGTCCTCCGGGCTCAGGTCGGCCTCGCTCTGGCCGGGCTCGAGCTGCTTGAGCACGCCGGCCATCAGCTCGGCGGAGCTGCGCAGGTAGCGCAGGAAGGGCTCGCGGACAGTCTCCCGCACCCGCTCGGAGTCGGTGCCGACGAAGCTGTGGATCATCAGGGTGACGTGGCCCTCTCCCGGGTGGCCCGCGGCGCGCCAGGCCCGGCGATAGACCGCGACCTTCTCGGCCAGCTCGGCCGGGGACTGGCCGAGCAGGTGGGTCAGCACCCGGGCTCCCAGGGTGCCGGCCTTCTCGAAGGTGGCGGGGTTGCCGGCGGCGGTGACCCAGAAGGGCAGCTCCGCCTGCACCGGCCGTGGGAAGACCCGCACCTCGATCGACCTGCCGAGGCCGTTGGTGCGCTCGATCGCCTCGCCGCGCCACAGCCGGCGCACCTCGTCGAGGTGGCGGTCGAGCACCCGGTGGCGGTCGGCGAAGCGATCGGGAGCCAGGGCGAAGTCGTCGGCGTGCCAGCCGGAGGCGAAGGCGAGGGAGACCCTGCCCCCGCTCAGGTTGTCCACCACCGCCCATTCCTCGGCGACCCGCAGCGGGTCCTGCAGGGGCAGCACCACACTGCCGGCGCGGATGCCGATCCGCCGCGTGCTGACGGCGAGGGCCGAGGCGAGCACCGAGGGGTTGGGGAAGGGGCCGCCGAAGGCATGGAAATGGCGTTCCGGCACCCACACCGCGCTCCAGCCCTGCTCGTCGGCCCAGCGAGCGCCGTCGAGCAGGAGGCGGTATTTGTCGGGGCCGGGCGTCGCCTCGGCGTCGTCGCTCGAGAAGTAGAACAGGCTGAAGTCGAGGGGCCGGGAGGCGACCACCGGCGCCGGCCGGGCCGCCAGCTCCGCCGCCGCGGCGAGGGGAGGGTGGACGATCACCCGCAGGCCGCGGCAGAGGGTCCACAGCAGCTCGAGCACGGAGATGTCGAAGGAGATGCTGGTGACCGCCAGCCAGGTGCCGGCCGGATCGGGGCTCGCGGCGAGCCGCTGGTCCATGGCGGCGAAGAAGTTGGTGACGGTGCGATGGGGCACCAGCACGGCCTTGGGCCGGCCGGTCGATCCCGAGGTGTAGATGGCGTAGGCGAGGCCGTCCTCGCCCGGTGCCGCGGGCGCCGCCGGGGCCGGGTCCGCCGCCGGCCCCGCCACGACGTCAGCCAGGTCGATCACCGGCACCTCCCCCGCCGCCAGGGCCGGCAGCTCGGCGAGCAAGCCCTCGGGCAGGGCGGCGAGGTCGGTGAGCAGGGCCGCCGGCCGGGCGTCCTCGAGCATCAGGCGCAGCCGCTCCGCCGGGTAGGTCGGGTCGAGGGGCAGGTAGGCGGCGCCCGCCTCGAGGATGCCGAGCAGGGCCAGCGGCAGGTCGAGGCAGCGAGGCAGGAGCACGCCGACGATCGGCTCGGGGCGGTGGCCGCTGTCGGGCGCCGCCGCGCGGAGCGCCGCCGAGACCGCGGCGGCCACCCGCCCGGCCCGGCGCGCCGCCTCGCCGTAGGACAGCAGCTGGTCGTCGCCCGAGAAGCCGAGGGCGATGGCCTCGGGAGCCGCGGCGGCCTGCCGGGCGAAGAGCTGCTCGATGCGCCGGGGCCCGGCCACCTCGAGGCGGCCCTCGTTGCGCTCGACGATCAGCTGCCGGCGCTGCCGGGGGGGCAGGAAGGCCAGCCCCTCGAGCCGCCGGGAGGGATCCTCCACCAGGGCCCCGAGCACGGTGGTGAGCTGCTCGCCGAGCCGCTCGATGGTGGCGGCATCGAACAGGTCGCAGCTGTACTCGAGACCTCCCGACCAGCCGGCCCCCTCCTCGACCAGGCTCAGGGTGAGGTCGAAGCGGGCGCCGGAGGAGGCGATCTCCCTCGGCTCGAGGGTCACCTCGCCCAGACGCAGCTCGGGCCGGGGGGTGTTGGTGAGCGACAGCAGCACCTGCACCACCGGGCTATGGCTCAGGTTGCGGGCCGGGCGCAGCTCCTCGACCAGCCGCTCGAAGGGCAGCTCCTGGCGGCCGAAGGCGGCCAGGGCCTCAGCCCGGCAATTCGCCAGGTGCTCGGCCACGGTGGCCGCCGGGACCACCTGCTGGCGCAGCACCACGGTGTTGACGAACGGGCCGATCAGGCCCTCGAGCTCGGGCAGCTCGCGGTTGGCCACCGGCGAGCCCAGCACCAGGTCGGTCTGCCCGGACCAGCGCCAGAGCAGCACCTGGAAGGCCGCGAGCAGCACCATGAACGGCGTCGCCGAGCTGGCGAGGGCCAGAGACCGCAGCGGCTCCACCTGCTCCGGGCCGAGCCGGATCGGCGAGGTGGCCCCGCGGTAGCTCGGCTCCGCCGGCCGCGGCCGGTCGATCGGCAGGGCGAGCAGGGGCGGCGCATCCTCGAGCCTCTCGAGGGCCCCGGCCAGCAGCTCGCCGAGCTGGGGCCCGTCGAGCCGCTGGCGCTGCCAGTGGGCGTAGTCGGCGAAGTCGACCGGCGCCGGCGGCAGGCTCGGCGTCTCGCCGGCGGCCAGGGCGGCGTAGCCGGCGCCGAGCTCGCGCAGGAAGACTCCCAGGCTCCAGCCGTCGCTCGCCACGTGGTGCATGGAGATGGCGAGCATGTGGCGGTCCGGCTCGAGCCGGATCTGCAGCAGCCGCACCAGGGGCCCCCCCTCGAGATCGAAGGGCCGGCTGACCTCGGCCTCGCACCGCCGCAGCCCCTCGGCGTCGCGTTCGGCCACCGGCAGAGTGGCGAGGTCGAGGTAGCTGGTATCCGCCTCCGGAGCCGGATCGATCTCGACCACGGCCCGGCCCTCCTCCGTGCGGAAGCGCGAGCGCAGGGGGAGATGGCGTTCCTGGACTCGGCGGAAGGCCTCGACCAGGGCCGCGGGGTCGAGCGGCCCCCGGGCCTCGAGCAGCACGGCCAGGTTGTAGGCCGAGGACTCCGGCGCCAGCTGGTGGAGGAACCAGAAACGCTCCTGGGCGAAGGAGAGCACCGGCGGTCCGGGGGGCCGCCGGGAGAGGGTCAGAGAGGGGCGGGAGGCGGCCTGGCTGCGGGCCAGCAGGCGCTTCTCCAGCAGGGCGCGCTGCTGGTCGGTGAGGCGGTCGAGCACCGTGGCGAGATCGTTCATCGAGTCCTCGAAGGGGAAGGGTGGGTTCAGGTGAAGCTCTCGTCCGGGACTTCGACCGCCAGCAGACGATCGAGCTCCTCGGGGCTCAGGGCCTCGATCTCGGCGAGCAGGCGGGCCAGCTCGGGAGCCTCCTCGCGCTCGGCCCGCAGCCGGGAGATCTCGCGGGCGAGCTCGCCCAGGCGCGGGTTGGTGAACAGCTGCGCCAGTGAGAAGCCCGGCAGGTCGAAGGCCCGGCGGATCCTGCTCACGGCCTGGGCCGCCAGCAGGGAATGGCCGCCGAGGGCGAAGAAGTCGTCGTCGAGCCCGAGCGTCTCGGTCGCCAGCAGCTCCTGGAAGATCTCGGCCAGCCCGAGCTCCACCGGCGTGCGCGGCGGTCGCGGCGGAGCGCTGCGGGCCTCGGTCACCGCGAGGCCGGCGAGGGCGCGGCGGTCCACCTTGCCGTTGGGCGACAGGGGCAGGGCCGCCACCAGGTGGACGAAACCCGGCCGCATCGCCGCCGGCAGGCGCCGCGCCAGCCGCTCCTGGACCGTCGAAGCGGCCAGCTCGATCCCCGGCCGGGCCTCGACGAAGAGCACCAGCTGCGGGCTGCCGGCCTGCTCGAGCACGGCGGCCGCCGCCTGCGCCACGCCGGGGATTGCCGTGGCCGCCGCCTCGACCTCGCCGAGCTCGATGCGGAAGCCCCGCAGCTTGACCTGATGATCGGCCCGGCCGAGATAGACCAGCCGGCCGTCGGGCCGCCGCAGGGCGCGATCGCCGGTGTCGTAGCAGCGCTCGCCCGGCTCGGCGGCCCCGGCGTCCGGCCGGAAGCGCTCGGCGGTCAGGCTCGGGCGGCGGAAATAGCCCTGGGCCAAGCCGACCCCGGAGAGATGGAGGAGGCCCGGCACGCCGAGGGGTGCCTCCCGGCCCGCCGGGTCGAGCACCCGCGCCCGGGTCCCGGGCAGAGCCAGGCCGATGGTCGGCTCCGGGACGGGCGCCGTCGGCTCTGCTTCCTGGCCGCGGGGCGGGATGCGCTCGGCGGTCGAGTAGGTGGTGTCCTCGGTCGGCCCGTAGAGGTTCCAGACCTCGAGCTCCGGTCGGCCCGCCTGGAGCTTCGCCACCAGGCTGCCGCGCAGGGGCTCACCGGCCAGCGACAGCACCCGCACCGACTCGGGCAGGGCACCCAGCCGCTCCAGCTCGGTGGCCGCCGAAGGCACCGTGTTGACCAGGGTGACCGGGCCCGCCGCCTCGAGGTCGCTCGCCCAGGCCAGGACGTTGTCCACCAGCACCACCGTGCCGCCCAGGCTCAAGGGGGCGAAGAGCTCGAAGACCGACAGGTCGAAGCAGACCGAGGTCGAGGCCAGGGTGGCGGCCAGCCGCTCGGCGCCGAAGCTGTCGGCCGCCCAACGCAGGAGGTGCCAGGCGCTGTGGTGTCCGAGCACCACGCCCTTGGGCCGCCCGGTCGAGCCGGAGGTGTAGATCACGTAGGCGGGCAGCGAGGCGTCGGCTCGGCTAGGGCCAGGCGGGACCGGCGCCGCGCCGAGGGCGCCGACCTCGAGCACGGGGAGCGCCGTCGGCGGCAGGGCCTGCCGGCCGGCCTCGTCCACCAGCACGGCGCGGGGCTCGCAGTCGGCGAGCATGAAGGCGAGCCGCTCGGCCGGGTAGGCGGCGTCCAGGGGGACGTAGGCGGCGCCGCACTCGAGGATGCCGAGCAGGGCCGCCACCAGGGTGGGCTCCCGTTGCAGCAGCACGGCGACCCGATCGCCCGGGCCGATGCCCGAGCGCTCGAGGTGGGCGCGGATCTCGCGGGCCCGGAGCATCAGCTGCTGGTAGCTCCAGGCCTCGCCGCGCTGGCTGCGCACGGCGATCGCCGTCGGCGTGCGCTCGGCCTGGGCGGCGACCAACCGATCGAGGGTCGGCGCCCCGGCCGCGGGCTCGGCCGCCGCCGGCGGATCCCAGCGTCGCAGCTGGTCCCGCTGGGCATGGGTGAGCAGAGGCAGGCCGTCGAGGGCCGCCTCGGGAGCCGCGGCGGCCCCTTCGATCAGCACCCGCAGGTGCTCGCTCCAGCGCTCGAGGGTCGAGCGGTCGAACAGCTCGGTGCTGAGCTCGAAGGCGCCGGACAGACCGCCGGCGCCGCCAGCCCCGACTTCGGTGAGCGACAACGTGAGGTCCAGCCGGGTGGTGCCGGGGTGGGCCGAGCCGAGCCGGACGTCGAGGCCGGCCAGGGCCGGCGGCTCGGCGGGGGCGGCGAGGTGGGTCAGCATCACTTCGAAGAGGGGGTTGCGGCTGCGGTCCCGGACCGGCGCCACGGCCTCCACCACCTTCTCGAACGGCACGTCCTCACCGGCGAAGGCGGCGAGCGCGCTGGTGCGCACCCGCCGGAGGTGCTCGACCACGCCGAGGCGCGGCGGCAGCTCGGCGGGCAGCACCACGGTGTTGACGAAGAGGCCGATCAGCCCCTCGAGCTCCGGCCGGCGGCGGTTGGCCACCGGGCAGCCGAGGCGGACCAGCCGGCTGCCGGCGAGGCGGCCCAGCAGGGCCTGGAACAGGCCGGCCAGGACCATGAAGCGGGTGACGCCGCTGCGCCGGGCCAGGGACTCCACCTGGGCGGCGACTTCCGGCCCCCACTCGAAGCCAACCAGGTCCCCGGCGGCCGAGCGGACGGGGGGGCGCGGCCGATCGGTGGGCAGGTCGAGGGTCTCGGCCGGCCCCGCCAGGCGCTCCCGCCAGCCGGCGAGGGCGGGCTCGAGCAGGCCGTCCCGCCACAGGCCGCGCTGCCAGCGGGCATAGTCGTGATAGCCCACGGGCAACGGTGCTGGCGGCGCGAGCGGGGACGACTCGGCCTCGGCGCCGTTGCGAGCGCGGGCGTAGGCCGCGGCGAGCTCCTGCCAGAGCACCCGCATCGACCAGCCGTCGAAGATCGCGTGGTGGAAGGTCGCCAGCAAGAGGTGCTCGGCGGGCCCGAGGCGGACCAGTCGCAGCCGGTGGAGGGGCGGCGCATCCAGCCGGAAGGGCACCGCGGCCTCGGCCCGGGCGAGCCGCTCGCCCTCCGCGCGTCCGGTCTCGGCCGGCAGGGAGCCGAGGTCGATCACGGGGAGCCGGCGAGGCAGGTCGCGGGCGGCCGGCGGCGGCTCCACCTCGACCCAGGGCCGGCCCTCCTCGTCCTCGATGAAGGAGGAGCGCAGCGGGGCGTGCCGGCCGACCACGGCGCCCGCCGCCCGACCCAGCGCCCGCACGTCGAGGGCGCCGCTCAGGGTGGCCACGGCGTTCATGTTGTAGACCGGGCTGCCGGGCTCCAGCCCTTCGAGGAACCACAGCCGCTCCTGGGCGAAGGAGGGCTCCTCGCGCGCCCGCAGGGGTTGGCTCTCGACCGGCGGCAGGGCGGGCCGGGGGGCACCGCCAATCTCGCCGTCCAGCCAGGTCGCGAGCTGGCCCACGGTGGGGTGATGGAAGAGCTGCGTCGCCGCCACCTCGAGGCCGAAGCGGTCGCTCAGCCGGCCCGCGGCGCGCACGGCCGAGAGGGAGTGGCCGCCCAGCTCGAAGAAGCTGCTGCCGAGGGCCTCGACGGGCAGCCCGAGGATCTCGCTCCAGACCTCCCCCACCAGGGCCTCGGAGGGGGTGGCCGGCACGAAGTCGCCGTCCGTGCCCACCTCCGGCTCGGCCAGGGGCAGGGCCGCCAGGGCACGGCGGTCCGGCTTGCCGTTGGTCAGCCGGGGCAGCTCGGCCAGCCGGTCGATGGCCTGGGGCCGGACGCCACCGGGCAGGCGGGAGGCGAGCAGCTCGCGCACCTCGGAGAGCAGGCGGTCACCGTCGCCGGCGGCCACCAGGAAGAGGCGCAGGCTCTCGTCGCCCAGGCCGGTTCGCGCCACCACCGCCACAGCCGCGCGCACCGCCGGGTGCTCGAGGGCGATGCGCTCGATCTCCTCGAGCTCGACGCGCAGGCCGCGCAGCTTGACCTGATGGTCGCAGCGCCCGAGGAACTGCAGCTGGCCGTCGGGCTGCCAGCGCACCAGGTCGCCGGTGCGGTACAGCCGCCCTCCCGGCTCGGTGCCGAAGCCGTCCGGCAGGAAGCGCTCGGCGGTCAGGCCGGGCCGGCCCAGGTAGCCGCGGGCCAGGCCGACTCCACCCAGCAAGAGCTGGCCCGGCAGGCCGGTGGGGACCAGCCGTAGCCGGGGGTCGACGACGTAGGCGGTGGTACCGGCCAGGGGCCGGCCGATGGCCGGCTCGGCCGTGCCGTCCAGGTCGACCTGGCATTCCGTCGAGTAGGTGGTGTCCTCGGAAGGACCGTAGAGGTTGAGCAGGCGCAGCCCCGGCCGGGCCGCCAGCAGGGGGCGGGCGAGCGAGCCCCGGAGCGGCTCGCCGGCCAGGTTGAGCACCGCCATCTCGGCGGGCAGGCGCCCGTGCCGGAGCAGCTCGGTGGCGACCGAAGGCACGGTGTTGACCAGGGACAGGCGCGCCGGCGCCGTCGCCTCGCGCAGCAGGTCGAGGCCATTCTCGACCAGCACCACGGTGCCACCGGCGGCCCAGGTGGCGAAGAGCTCGAACACCGACAGGTCGAAGCCGAGGGAGGTGGCGGCGAGCACCCGCGACAGCTCGGCCGAAGAGAAGGTCGCCAACGACCAGGCGACCAGGGCGCTCGCGCTGCGGTGCTCGATCGCCACCGCCTTGGGCCGACCGGTCGATCCCGAGGTGTAGATCAAATAGGCCAGGGAGCGCAGCCGGTCTGCGGACTCCGCCGGCGGAGCGCTCGGGGCTCCGGCGACCTCCGAGCTCCGGCCGGTCTCGGCCAGCGCCTGTTCGAGCGGGAGCACCTCCAACCCCTCGACCGGCGGCGGCGCCGAGCCCTCGCCGACGAGGAGGAGGCGGGCGCCGCTGTCCTCGAGCAGGAAGCGCTGCCGCTCGGGGGGATGGCTCGGGTCGATGGGCAGGTAGGCGGCGCCGGCGCGCACCACCCCGAGCAGGGCGACCAGGAGGTCCGGCGTGCGGTCACCGAGCAGGCCCACCCGGTCCTCGAGGCCGATGCCTCGCCGCACCAGGGCGGCGGCCACGGCGGCCGAGCGCCGGCCCAGCTCGCGATAGCTCATGGCCTCGCCGCCGTGCTCGATGGCCGGCTCGCCGGCATGGCGCTCGATGGCGCCCTCGACCCAGGCGTCGAGGGTCCGGGGGCGGCGGTCGTGCGCGCGCCGGCCGGCGCCGCTCGCCACCTCGAGCAGCTGCCTCGTCTCGGCCTCGGTGAGCAGGTCGATCTCGGCGAGGGGCCGCTGCGGGCGGGCCAGCAGGCCCTCGAGCAGGACCTGCCAGTGCTCCAGCCAGCGCTCGGCCGTGGCCTTCTCGAAGAGGTCTCGCGCCACCTCGAGCTGCGCTCGCCAGCCCTCTCGGCGGCGCACCACGGTCAGGCTGAGGTCGAATTTGGCCCTCCCGGCGTCGACGTCGACGACCCGGGTGGTGAAGGGCCCCAGGGCCGGCACCCAGCGCTCGTCGCGGACGTCGAAGAAGACCTGGAAGAGCGGGTTGGCGGTGCCCGCGCGGTGGGGCCGGAGCCTCTCGACGACCCGCTCGAAGGGCAGCTCCTGATGCGCGAGGGCCTCGAGCAAGCCCTGGTGGACGTCGGCCAGCAGCGGCTCGAAGCTCTCCCCTTCGACGACCTCCCCTTCCAGGGCGATGGTGTTGGCCAGATAGCCCACCAGCTCGGCGTGGTCGGAGGAGGCACGGTTGGCGACCGGCACGCCGACCAGGGTCTGCGCCTGGCCGGTGAGCCGCGACAGCCAGAGGTGGAAGCTGGCGAGCAGCACCGCGAAGGGCGTCGTGCCGCGCTCCCGGGCGAAGGCATCGAGGCCGTCGGCCGGCAGCTCGCGCAACAGGGTGAGCCCCTCGAAGGTGGGCTCTGCCGGCCGCGGCCGGTCGAGGGGCAGGTCGAGCCCGGCGGCCACGCCGCGCAGGCGCTGCCGCCAGAAGGCCTCGCTCGCCACCAGCTCGCCCTTCGCCAGGCGCTCGGTGATCCAGCCCGCATAGTCCCGGTAACGGGGCGGCGCCGGCAGGGCGGCGGCCGGGTCCTGGTAGAAGGCGGAGAGGTCGCGCAGCAAGATGGGCACCGACCAGCCGTCCGCGGCGACGTGGTGGAGGTGCAGCAGCAGGGCCGAGCGGCCCTTCGGCAAGAGGAAGAGCCGCACCCGCAGGCCCGGCTCGCGGTCGAGCCGGAAGGGGGTGCGCAGCTCCTCGCGCACCAGCTCCGGGAGGCGCTCGTCGGCCTGCCGCGGAGCGAGGTCCGCGAGCGAGAGGGTGCGCAGGAAGTCGCCCGCCGGCAGCTCACTGGCGGCGAGCACCCGCTGCTCGAGGCCGCCGTCGCGCTGCTCGAGCACGGTGCGCAGCACCTCGTGCCGGCCGACCAGGGCGCTCACGGCCCGGACGAGGCGAGCCTGGTCGGGGCGGCCGTCGAGCTCGAGGAGGATCGGCATGCTGTAGACACCCGGCGGCACTCCCAGGCGATCGAGCAGCCACATCTGGCGCTGGTTGGGCGAGGCCGGGGCGAGGCCGTCGAGGGTGGGCCCGGCGGTGACCTCGCAGGCCGGCGGAAGCGGCGTCTCGGCGAGGCGGGCGGCCAGCTCGCGCACCACCGGATGCCCCATCACGGCGGTGACCGGCAGCTCCCGGCCGCTCTTCTGCCGGATGGCGTGGGCGACCCGGAAGGCCAGCAAGGAATGGCCGCCGAGCAGGAAGAAGTCGTCCTCGCGACCGACCTGGGGCTGGTCGAGCACCTCGCCGAAGGCCTCGGCCACGAGCCTCTCCTCGGCGCTGCGGGGAGCCTCGTAGGTCCCTTGCTCTTCGCCCGGGGCCGCCGTCTCCGGCGTGGGCAGGGCCTGGACGTCGATCTTGCCGTTGGCGGTCAGCGGCAGGGCGGGGAGCCAGAGGAAATCGGCCGGCAGCATGTAGGCGGGCAGCCGCTCGCCCAGGAAGGTGAGCAAGGCCTCGCGGTCGGCCGCCTCCGGCTCGCCGTGGCGCGGGATCAGGTAGGCGACCAGGCGGGCGTCGGCCCCCGGCCGGGTGCCGGCCACGGGGAGCACCACCGCCCTCTCGACCCCGGGATGCAGCTCGAGGACGGCCTCGATCTCTCCGGGCTCGACGCGGTGGCCGCGGACCTGGATCTGGTCGTCGCTGCGCCCGGCGAACTCCAGCTCGCCGCGGGCGGTCCAGCGGGCGCGGTCGCCGGTGCGGTAGAGGCGGGCGCCGGCCACGGCGTCCGCTCGGGGGTCGGGCACGAAGCGCTCGGCGGTCAGCGCCGGCCGGCCGAGGTAGCCGCGGGCGAGGCCCGCCCCACCCACCAAGAGCTCGCCGAGCAGCCCGATCGGCGCCGGCTCTCCCCTCGGATCGAGGACCACCGCCGCGAGGCCTGGCAGCGGCCGGCCCAGGGAGGGATAGGCCGTGGCGGCCTCGGACGACAGCGGCACGGAGCCGGAGGTCGCGACCACCGAGCTTTCGGTCGGCCCATAGTTGTTGACCAGGTCGAAGCCGGCCTCCGCCGGCCTCCAGGCGTGCAGGCGGTCACCGCCGGTCAGCAGCACGCGCAGCCGCGGGGCGCCCGCGGCGAGCCCTTGCCGCAGCCAACTCTCGGCCAGGGGAGTGGCCAAGAAGGCCACCTCGATCTCGCGCTCGGCGAGCCAGTCGGCGAGCCGGGGCGGGTCCACCCGTACCGCCTCGGGCGCCAGCTCCAGGGTGGCGCCGGCGGCGAGGCAGGGCCAGGTCTCCCAGACGGCGGCGTCGAAGCTCGGGCCGGCGAGGGCCGAGCAGCGAGTGCCGGCTTCGATCGCGAAGACCCGCCGGTGCCAGCTCGCCAGGTTGGCGAGGCCGCGATGCGGGACCGCCACTCCCTTCGGCCGGCCGGTCGAGCCGGAGGTGAAGATGACGTACGCCAGCCCCTCGGGCTCGGTCGCGCGGACCACCGGCGGCCGGGCGCCGGAGCTCGGACCCGCCGCGGCCAGCGCGGCCTCGAAGCTCCAGGTAGGGATGGGCAGCGCCGCTTCGTCGTCCCCGGCTTCGGGCGTCGCCGTGGAAGTGATCAGGAGGCGAGCACCGCCGTCCTCGAGCATCAGGCGCCGCCGCTTCGGCGGGTAGGCCGGGTCGATCGGCAGGTAGGCCAAGCCGGCCTCGAAGGCCGCCCAGGCCCCGACCACGTGCGCGGTCGATCGGCCGGCGAGGACCGCCAGTCGATCCTCGCGACGCAGTCCCTGCGCCGTGAGCCAGCCAGCGAGGGCGAGGGCCCGGGCCTCGAGCTCGCCGTAGCTCCAGGCCTCGTCCCCCTCGACCACGGCGATGCGGTCGGCGGCCTCGGCGGTCTGGGTGCCCACGCGTTCCGGCACCAGGGGCTCGTGCGGCAGGGAGCCACCCTCGGCCCACACCGAGAGGAGCTGCCGGCGCTCAGCCGGGGCGAGCAGATTCAATGCCTCGAGCGGGGCCTCCGGGTGGTCCAACAGGCCCTGGAGCAGGACCTCGAAGTAGCCCAGCCAGCGCTCGCCGGTGGCCCGGTCGAAGAGGTCGGCATCCAGCTCGAGGCTGGCCGCCAGCTCGCCGCGGACCTCCCCGGTCAGCAGGACGAGGTCGAATTGCGCGGCCGAAGCCTGATGGGGCAAGGAGCCCAGGAGCCAGGAACCGAGGGCGAGCTCGCCACCGGGTAGACCGAGCTGGAAGGCCGCCAGGCCGGCGGCGTCCCCTCCCGTGCCGCCGACCAGGCTGGTGGCGTGCTCGACCAGCGGCGGGCGGTTGGGGGTGCGCTCGATGCCCAGACGCTCGATGAGGGCCGCGAAGGGGTAGAGCCCGTGCTCGAGGCCCTCGACCACGGCGCGGTGGCAGCTCGCCAGAAAATCGGCGGCGCCCTCGCCCGGCGCCAGGGTGACCCGCAAAGGCAGCAGGTTGACGCGATAGCCGAGCCCGGCCGAGCCGGCGCGGCCACGGCGCAGCGACATCGGCATGCCGAGCACCAGATCCCGGCTGGCGCCCAGGCGCAGGAGCAGCGCGGCGGTGGCGGCAAAGGACACCGTCGAGCGGGAGATGCCCCGGCTGCGCGCCACCGCCTCGACCCGCGCCAGCAGGCCCGGGGCCAGCGGCCGGGCGACCGAGGCGCCACGGCCCAGGCGGTGGGACGGCCGGGGGCGGTCGGCCGGCAGAGCGAGGGGAGGCGGCGCGGGAAGGAGTCGCTGCCGCCAATAGGCCAGGTCGCGCTCGGCCCCTTCGCCGTGCAGGCCGAGGCGACGCTCGGCGGCGAAGCGCTCGAGGCTCGCGAGGCCGGAGTCGGCCTGAGCCGGCACGGCGCCGCCGAGGCGGTTCTCCCAGTCCGCGCCGAGCAGGGCCAGCGAGTGGAAGTCCGCCGCCAGGTGGTGGATCACCAGGCTGAGCACCCCTCGGTGAGGCCCTCTCACGAAGAGGGAGGCCCGTACCACCGGCTCCCGGGCGAGGTCGAAGCCGTACCGGCTCTCGGCGTCGAGGGCCGCCTCGAGCTGGGAGTCGGACCAGTCCTCGGCCGGGACCAGCCGCACCGGGATGGCCTCCTGCGCGGCCAGCCGTGCCAGGGGCTCCCCCTCCACCACCAGATAGCGCAGCCGGAAGACGGCGCTCTGCGACAGGGTCTCGGCCAGGGCGGCGGCCGCCCGGGCGAGGTCCGGCAGCTCCTCCGCGCCCGCCTCCGGCTCCAGCCGGGCCCGCAGCGCCAGGTTCCAGGCCCGGCTCTCGGGGCTGGCGAGCTGCGTCAGGAGCAGGGCGGTCTGGTCGGGGGTCAGCAGCGAGGGATGGGAGCCGACCGTAGGCGAGTCGCCCGGGGTCGCTGCTCCGGGGCTCCCCGGGCTTCCCGTCACCAGGGCCGCGGCGAGTCTCTCCGCGACCTCCGCCAGCCCCGCGCCCTCGAGCAGGAGCCGCAGATCGACCGGCACGGCCAGGCCGTCCTCGAGCCTCTCGACGAGCTCCATGACGGCCAGCGAATCCAGGCCGAGGGAAAGGAGAGGGGTGGTGCGCGGCACGTCCGGGGCCGCGAGGCCGAGGCTGCGGCCCACCATCGCGGCCAGGTAGGCGGTCAGGGCTTCGGCCCGCCGCGGCGCGGGCAGGGCGAGCAGCTCGCTGCGCGAGAGCAGGGCTGGCTCCGGGGCTCCCGGCCGGCCGGCGGCCACCGCGGAGCGAGCGATCACCGGCAGGGCTCCCTCCTGGTAGAGCTGGCGGCAGGTGGAGCGGCGGACCTTGCCACTGGAGGTCTTGGGCACGGCCCCCGGGCGGGCCAGGACCACCTCCCAGACCGGCGCCTGGGTCTCCTCGGTGATCGCGGAGCGGATCGCCTCGACGATCTCCGCCGCTGGGGCGGAGAGGTGGCGCTCCGCCTCCTGGACCACGACCAGGCGCTCCTCACCCTCGACGGCGAGGCTGAAGGCGGCGGTGCAACCGGCTCGCAGGTCGGGATGGGCCTGCTCGGCCACCCGCTCGAGATCCTGGGGGTAGAAGTTGCGGCCGCGCAGGATGATCAGGTCCTTGAGCCGGCCGGTGACGAAGAGCTCGCCGTCCACCAGGGTGCCCAGGTCGCCGGTGCGCAGGAAGTCGAGGTCGGCGCCGGCGAGCCGCGCCTCGAAGGTCTCCCGGTTGACCTCCGGCCGGCGCCAGTAGCCTCGTGCCAGGCTGGGACCGGCCACCCAGATCTCACCGATCGCGCCGGCCGGCAACCCCTGGCGGCTTTGCGGATCGACGATCCGCACCTCCTGGCCCCGCCGTGCGAAGCCGCAGGAGACCAGGTCGCGCCCGAGCTCGCGGCTGCCGGTCGCCACGGCCCGATGCTGTTCGAGCCCTTGGGCCTCGAAGCGTCGGCTGCGCCAGCCGCTGCGCGCCTTGCCGCCGGTGACGAAGAGGGTCGCCTCGGCCAGGCCGTAGCAGGGGTAGAAGGCGTCCGGCGAGAAGCCGCAGGAAGCGAAGGCGCTCGCGAACCGCTCCATGGTCTCGCCGCGCACCGGCTCGGCGCCGTTGAAGGCCACGGTCCAGGTCGACAGGTCGAGGCCGGCGACTTGCTCCGGCGAGACCTTGCTGACGCACAGCTCGTAGGCGAAGCTCGGGCCGCCGCTGGTGGTGCCGCGGTGCCGGCTGATGGTCTCCAGCCAACGCACCGGCCGCTTGAGGAAGTCGAGGGGCGAGAAGAGGACACAGCGGGCGCCGAGGTACAGGGGCTGGAGGACGTTCCCGATCAGGCCCATGTCGTGGTAGAGGGGCAGCCAGCCGACGATCACCGCCTGCTCGTCGAGGTCGAACGCCGAGCGGATCAGCTCCTCGTTCGCCAGCAGGTTGCCGTGGCTGACGCAGACCCCCTTCGGGTCGCCGGTCGAGCCGGAGGTGTATTGCAGGAAGGCCAGGGAGTCGGCGTCGAGGGCAGGGGGCTCCCAGCCCGCTTCGAGATCCTGCTGCTCCATCTCGTCCGAGGCCAGCCAGGGCAGGCTCTGGAGCTCCCCGAGGGGCTCGGTCAGGCCGCGCAGGCGAGCCTGGTGGCTCGAGGTCGTCAGGACGCAGCGGGGAGCGCAGTCCCCGAGGATGCTGGCCAGTCGGGCCAGACCGCGCCGGGAGCCCGGCGGGTAGGCCGGGACCGCCACGACCCCGGCGTAGAGGCAGCCCAGGAAGCTGACGATGAAGTCCGCTCCCGGGGGAAAGAGCAGGAGAGCGCGGTCCCCGGGTCGGGTGAAGCGGCTCAAGCAGGCCGCCACCCGCTGTGCGCCCCGGTCGAGCTCGGTGTAGCTGAGGCCCCGGTCGGCGCCCTCGGAACCGCCCTCGAAGAGCACGGCGGGACTGTCGGCCCTGCGCAGGGCCTGCTGTCGTAGAAGATCTCGATAGTTGGTCGTAGTCATGGTCAAAGCTTGGTGACTCTTCAGGGTTCTGTACGACCCTGGGCTCGTTACCAGACGAGATCCAGGGACCGGCTCGAGTGCTGCGATCCCACCAAGACGTGACACAAAAAATGAGCGATGTTTACGTCCGACATCGTTGCTCTACTAAAACAGGAGCGGTGTTGATACCGCCTGCGCGCCTCCCTCCTGCTGCCTCGAAGCGCTCCCAGTTGCCCTCGACCCGGTCCTACGCCAAGAGATGCCGAAACCCGCCACACGGTTTCCTGGCACCTCGACTGGCCAGGGAGCGGGGAGAGAAGAGACGTGGACGGCTCGGGAGGGCGGCCCGTAAGCAACCTCGACCATGGTTCGTTGGCGATGGGATCTCGAGCGGCGTTTGCGGAGCGGACCGGGCGCAGTCTCCGCTCCTGGTCCGTCCAACTCGGGTGAGGGAACTAGGATCCCCGCTGCGTCAAAGGAGCAAGGAGCGGAATACCTCCGCTCCCTCGAACTTGGAGAC
>JBIOYC010000236.1:0-16156 GCA_044869955.1 Thermoanaerobaculia bacterium
GACGTAGGTGCCGGCCGGGATCTGCACGGTGTCGCCGGGGGCGGCGGTGGCCACGGCATCGCGCAAGGAGCAGGAGCTACTGCAGCTCCCGAGGGCCTGATCGGTGGTGGTGTCGACCAACACGGTAGCCGCGAAGGCCGGGGCCGCCGCCAACCCCAGAGCCGCCACGGCCAGTGCAGCGGCCAGCAGACCACGCGCTCCAGGCTTGAATCCCTTCCCGAGAGACTTCGTCAGACTTTTCATCTTGGCATCCTTCCTGAGGATAGGTTTGGGCCGGCACTGTCCCTCGCCCGCTCTCGCGCCTTGCGCAGCGGCACGCGGCATCTCGATACCGGCTGTCTGTCGGATTCCAACCAGAGAGTAGCGGCTCGAAAGCCTCCTAGGTATCGTCTCTAGCGACGATCTTTGGGGGCGCTCCTCCTCCTCCTCCTCCCAAGAGAGGAGGCCGAGCGTCCAAAGACCCTCCCTAGAGAGGATCGACGATCCTCGACATTCGTTCTATCGTCTCTCTCATAGCAAAAATGTTTTGTGGCTGTGGGTAGCTGCCCCGCTTCAGCAAGGGTTCCTCTGTGAGGAACACCCTTGTCGAGCGGCTGGAGTCAACGCTTCTAACCGATGAGAGGAGACGAGAGATGAGTGCCCTTCGAAGTGGAGACACGAGGATCGATCGGAGGTTGAGCGGTCGAGTCGTAGCCTTGACCCTTGCCTTGATGCTCGCCAGCGTGCTGCCGATCCACGCGCAGGATCCGCCCGATCTGCTCGCACCGGCAGATCCGGCCGAGCTGGCGTCCTTCCTCGCCGATCTCGATCTGCTGGCCCGCATCCTCGATCACCAGCTCGCCAACCCGGAGGCAGGCCCGTCCCTCCGGCAGAGCATCGAGGCGCTGAGCCCGGACGAGCAGCTGGGGCTCTTCAACGTCATTCCGCGCGAGCGGCTCGCTGCCGCGGTGGACGCGATGGCAACGGGGCTCGGCGGCGAGCGCCGGGGGCCGTCGATCACCGAGCGGGTGATCGTCGGCACCAACGATGCCGAGTTCACGCCGGGCTATCCCTCGGGTCCCAACTATGACGTCTTCACGGCGACCCTACCGATCCTGGGAGCTATCTCGGACAGCGACGGCGACGGCCAGCTCAACGACGAGCGCTGTACCGACCAATATGAAGCGGGCTTGCAGATCGGTCTCGCGGTGGCGGCGGTGGCGAACTCCATAGCCCAAGGAGCCTGCGCGATCGCTGGTGCCGACCCGACCGGGATCGCGACGGCGATTGCCTGTGCCATCTCCACAACCACCAGCAACGTCCAGGTGGCGATCGAGATCGCCATCGCCCAGTGCGACTTCCAGAGTGGCGCCGTGGACAGCGCCGAGCTCCAGGCCGCCTATGAGAACTCTCGCATCTTGGTCCAGGCCCTGACCTGCCAGACGGTCGCCTCCCTCTCCAGGGGCCACGGCTGTGACGGTGCCGACGAGGACTGCGACCTGGTGGCCGACGAATGCGGCGAGGACGTCTTCGCCCCGGCGCTCACCATCACCGGCAACATGGCCGCCGGCTGGTTCGCCAGCGCGGCCGACGCGGCCGGCGCCGTCAACGGCGCCACCAGCGCGGTGGACGACTGCCGGACGGTCACCGTCCAGCCGGCGGTGATCACCGGCGCCTGCGCTACGGCTTCCGCCACGGTCACGGCCACGGATGCCTGCGGCAACCAGTCTTCGACCTCGGCGCCGGTGCGCATCGATGGCCAGCCGCCGACCCTCGCGATCGGCGGCAGCATCCCGGGCAGCTGCCACACCAGCATCGCCGCGGCAGAGCTCGCCACCCTGGCCTCGCTCACCGTCGCCGACAACTGTTCTACGTTCGGGCCCGGCGACGTCCAGCTGCTCTCGACCGTGACCGACTGCTCGCTGCGAATCCGCGCCAAGGTCACCGACGGCGCCGGCTTGAGCGCGGAGAGCGCCGCCACGGTGCGGGTCGATACCGCCCTGCCCAGGGTCGAGATCGAGCGCCTGCTGCTCGGCACCCACCTCCCTCTCTGCTTCGCCTCGGCAGGGGCGGCGGAGGCTGCCGTCTTCACCGCCAGCCGCTTCGGGGACAACTGCACCGCGACCGAGAGCCTGGCCAAGAGCGTCAGCTCCAGCGGAGATCTGTGCGGCCTGCAGGTCACCAGCCATGCCGTCGACGAGTGCAGCAACGCCAACACCGATACGGTGACGGTGCGGGTCGACGCCGTGGTGCCGACAGTCTCCTGCACGGTGGAGACGTCGACGCTCGGCACCGACCACACCATGGTCGACGTCGGGTTCGAGTACGAGGCCGAGGACAACTGCCTGGAGCTGTCCGTGCTCTCCGTGGTGGTCACCAGCGACGAGGCGACGACCGCCAAGAGCTCCGGCGGCCAGACGCATAGCCCGGACGCCGAGCTCCTTCGCGACGGCAGTGGCCAGGTCACCGGGATTCGGCTGCGCTCCGAGCGGGCGGGCTCCGGCGATGGCAGGGTCTACGCCATCCGGGTGACCGCCACCGACCGATGCCACAACACCCAGAGCGCGACCTGCACCGTCTCGGTGCCGCCCAATGGCAACGGCCAGGCCGTCGACTCGGGCCAGCTCTACGACGCTGCAACGGTCAACTGAGGTCGGCGATCTACCGGGGCCTCGCCAGCAAGCGCCGAGGCCCCGGCTTTGCTTTGGACGGAGATGAGCGAGAAGGGCCCTACCCTGGCCAGACCGCGCCGGCCTCGATCGCCTTGACCACCGCCTGGGTGAAGTCACGGGTGCCGGCGGTGCCGCCGAGGTCCGGGGTCTTGATGCCCTGGACGGCGATGGTGTCGTAGAGGCCGCCGCGCAAGCGCTTGGCGGCCTCGTGCTGCCCGAGGTAGCGGAGCATCAGCACCGCCGTCTGCATCAGGGCGAGGGGGTTGGCCTTGTCCTGGCCGGCGATGTCCGGGGCGCTGCCGTGCACCGCCTCGAAGACCGCCGCGTCGTCGCCCAGGTTGGCGCCGGGCACCACACCCAGGCCGCCCACCAGGCCGGCCGCGAGGTCCGAGACGATGTCGCCGTAGAGGTTCTCGAGCAGCAGCACGTCGTAGGTCTCGGGACGCACCACCAACTGCATGCAGAGGTTGTCGATGATGCGGTCGTCCGCCTGGATCTCCGGGTAGTCCCGGGCGACCTCCTGGAAGCAGGACAGGAACAGGCCGTCCGTCTTCTTCATGATGTTCGCCTTGTGCACGGCCGTGATGCGCTTGCGGCCGTCGCGTCGCGCGAGCTCGAAAGCGAACTTGGCGATGCGCGTCGAGGCCGCGGCGGTGATCACCTTGATGCTCTCCACCACTCCGGGCACCACCTCGTGCTCGATCCCCCGGTAGAGCCCCTCGGTGTTCTCGCGGACAATGATCAGGTCGACGTTGTCGAAACGCGTCCGGATGCCCGGGAAGGTGAGCACCGGGCGCAGGTTGGCGTAGAGAGTGAGGGCCTGGCGCAGCTGGACGTTGACCGAGGTGAAGCCCTTGCCGATGGGTGTGGTGACCGGGCCTTTCAGGGCCACCCGGTTGCGCACGATCGAGTCGAGCACGGTCTGAGGAAGGGGCTCTCCGAAGCGCGCGACGGCATCGGCTCCGGCGAGGTGGCGCTCCCATTCGATGGTGGCACCGGCGGCCTCCAGGGCCTCGAGAGTGGCGTCGGCGACCTCCGGGCCGATGCCGTCACCGGCGAGGAGAGTGACGGTGGGACGGGCGGAAAAACTGGCATTCGTCATGGCGCCGGAAAGGTATCACGGCGCTAGTTCTTCGAGCCTCGCCACGACGTCGCGGTAGTGGCTGTTGGTGCCGTAGATGTCGACGAAGGTCTTGTAGGCGTTCTCGCTGTCGCCCGCGATCGCGTAGGCGTTGCCCAGATCGTAGAGCAGAGAGAGGGACTCGTCGTCGGTCAGCCCCGGGCGGTCGAGGCCACGCCGGTACCACTTGATCGCCAGCCCGGGCAGCCCCTTCTCGAGGAAGCACATGCCGAGCAGCGAGCAGCAGTCGACCAGCTTGCCCGCGTCCTTGGCGGCGAGCTGGAACTCGCCGATCGCCTCGTCGAGCAACCCCATCTCACGGTAGGCGATGCCGAGGTTGAAGTGAGTCTCGTAGTCCTCGGGCGAGAGGTGCTCGGCCACGCCTCGCTTGAAGCCCTCGACGATCTCCTCGAGGGTCTGCTCATGGGGAGAGCCGAAGACGCCTTCGTCCCCCCGCGACTCCTCCTCCTTGCGGAGCTCCTGTTCCAGCTCCGCCGCGAGGTCGAAGAACTCCTGCTCGTCGTCGAAGAGCTGGTCGGCCTCGGAGACCGGACCGCTCGGTTCCGCGCCGACCTCGTCCAGCCAGGGGGGAGGCTCCGGCTTCTTGGCCGCGGCGGGTGGGCCGGGCTTCGGGACGGCAGCCTTCGGCGGCGGGGACGCCTTGGCCGCCGACGCCGGACCGAGGTCGTAGATCTCGAAGTCCGCGAGGTCCTCCTCGGTGAACAGGGGGACCTTGATCCCCGGCCCGGCTGGCGCCCGTGCAGCCGGGGGCGTCGCTGGGGCCTTTTCGGGTGGTGGCGCCGCCTGGGCCACCGGGGCCGGAGGAGCCTCGACCGCCGGCGCGGCCGCCGGTGGTGGGGCCTCGACGGGCGGTAGCGTCTCCTCGGCCGGCTCCACCGCGGTCTTGCGCCGCGGCTTGCGACCGGAGCGGGTGTCCTCGAGCACGGCGGAGATCTGCGCCAGGGTGGCGTCGAGGTCGATGTCCAGGCTCTTGCGCACGGCCCGAGCAGGAGCCGCCGGCTTCTCCTCCGCCAGGGCCGCGGGCTCCTCCTCGGGCTCGAAGGGGGCCAGGGCGGGCAGTGTCCCGGCAACCGCCTCCGGGGACTCCGCGAGGGTCTCGACAGGCTGAGGCGCCTCCTCGGTCTCGACCTCGAGAGAGGGCACCGGCAGGTCGAGCTCCTCGATCTCGAGCTCCAGCCACGCTTCGGCCACCGGACGGGGCGTAAGCGCCGGTGGCGGCGCCGCCACCTCGGAGAGAGCTGCCTCGTCCGCGGGCTCGGGCTCCGCTGCCAGCTCCAGCTCGACGGGCAGCTCGAGCTCGCCCGGCAGCTCCAGCTCGACGGCCCCCGCCATGTGGAAGCCGAGCTCGCTGTCCACCTCCTCGGCTTCCGGTCGTGGCGCCGCAGGGGCCACCACCTTGCGGGCCCCCTGCATCTGGAAGCCGGCGGCGAGCAGCCGTTCGCGCACCGGCAGCCACTCTTCCGCCTGGCCGGTGTCGGCGGCGATCGAGGCCATCTCGTTGGCGAGGATGGTGACCCGGTCGTAGCGTTCTTCCTCGAGATTCAGCTGGATCTGCAAGGCGTAGGCGCCGAGGTGACGCGGGTTGCCGCGGAAGACCTCGTCCAGCCGTTCCAGGGCCCGGGTACGCAGACCGTACTTGGCCAGCACCTCGGCCTCGGCCACGAGGTCGTCCTCGTGGTCCTGCCGCCGGGGCTCGAGCTCGGCCGTGGTCTTCTCGAGGGCTTCCTCGTCGATGTAGAGGTCGATCGCCTCCTCGAAGTCCTCCACCGCCGCGTACGACGCCGGGGTCCGCACGGTCTCGTCGCCGAAGGGCTCGAGCTCCAGGGGGATCTCGAGCTCGGTCTGCTTCGGCGGCGAGGGTTCCGCCGCGAACGCAGGAGGCGGCAAGAGATCGGGCGGCGGCTTGACCAGGCTCGCCGGCTCCTCGTCGCTGTCGAGGTCGAGGGTGAAGACCTCGCCCACGACTTCCGCGAACTCCGGCGGCAGCTCGACCTCCTCGACGAAGACCTCGGCCTTGCCCAGCGCGCCGGGACGCCAGGCGGTGCCCGACTCGTCGAGGGCCGGCTCCTTGGCCCAGCCGAGCACCTCGTCGGCGCTCGCCGTCGCTTCCTCGACGGACCTCGGGGCCGGCTCGAAAATCGGTGGGGCGACCTCGCGGGGAGCGCGGCCAAGGGCCCCGGCCGCGGGGTTGCGCCGGCTGGCCGTGGCCAGCAGCTTGGCGGCCGCCGCCTCCGCTCCGGCTCTGCGCAACTGTTCGACCGCCTCCTCCACCAGCAGGAGGTCGTCACTCGCGATCTCGACCGCCTTGTCGTAGACCCGCGCCGCGCCCTCGACCTGCCCCGCTCCGAGCATCTGCTCGGCGATGCGGCGGTACTCGGAGATCGCCTCGGGAATGCGGCCCTCCTGCTCCAGCAGGTCGGCCAGCCGGGCGCGATGGGAGGGGTTGGTCGGCTCCAGCACCAGCATGCGCTGGCAGATGGCGATGGCCGAGTCGGGCAGGCGGTGCTTCTGGTAGTAGTCGATCAGGACCTGGTACTGGGTGCGCGCCTCGTTGACCAGACCCTGGCGGTGGTAGAGCTCGGCCAGGCGCTCGTAGATCTCGAGGCGGGTGGGGTCGAGCTTGATGATCTTCTTGTAGATCGCGATCGCCTTGACGAAGAAGCCATCCTCCGTGTACTGCTCGGCGATGCGGGTGAACAGGCCGACGGCGTCCTCGATGCGTTCGAGGCGGGCGTAGAGGTCTCCGACGCGGTTGAGCGTGTTGGTGTCGCGCGGGTTGTCCGCCAGCACCTTGCGGTACTCGCGGATGGCGGCGTCGACCTTACCGCGCGACACCAGCCGTTCCGCGGCCTGGATGACCTTTTCTCGAGCCACTGCCATCAGCCAACCCCTCCAGCTGCTCGTGGCCGGGGCAGCACCGATCGGAAGGTCAGGCGATGCTCCGGCGACGGGCCGTAGGCGGCCAGGGCCGCCAGATGCTCCGGCGCTCCGTAACCCTTGTGCGCGGCGAAGCCGTACTGAGGATACCGCAGGTCGAGGTTGCACATGATTTGGTCACGATGGACCTTGGCGAGAATCGAGGCGCAGGCCACCGTGTAGCAGACCGAGTCGCCCCGGACCACCCCCAGCTGAGGGAGGCTGACCCCGGGCAGACGGAGGGCGTCGAGCAGGAGGAGATCGGGCTGGTGGGCGAGGGCGGCGAGGGCTCGACGCATCGCCAGCCGGGTGGCCTCGAGGATGTTGATGGCGTCGATGTCGCCCGCTTCCACCGCGGCCACGCCCCAGGCGAGAGCGCCCTCTCGGATCCGCGGTGCCAGCTGCTCACGCTGCGCGGCGGTGAGGTGCTTGCTGTCGTCGACACCGGGCACCAAGCGGCCCGGCCGCGGGATCATCGCGGCGGCCACCACCGGGCCGGCCAGGGCCCCCCGGCCGACCTCGTCGAGACCAGCGATCGCGCGGTACCCGAACGGGCCGAGCTCTTCCTCCAGACTGCGCAGCAGCCTCAGCCGATACGCTTCCGCGAAGAGCTCGATCACCTCGCTCGGAGAGGGGGCTCAAGCTTCCAGTTCGGATGCGAGAGCGGCCTTGCGGTCCACCTGCCGCTCCTCGATGCGGGCGGCTCGGCCCCGGAGGTTCCGCAGGTAGTAGAGCTTCGCCCGGCGGACCTTGCCGCGGCGGACGACCTCGATCTTGTCGATGATGGGAGAGTGGAGAGGGAAGATGCGCTCGACCCCGACACCGGCCGAGATCTTGCGCACGGTGAAGGTCTCGCGGGTGCCACCGCCACGCCGGGCGATGATCACACCCTGGAAGACCTGGATGCGCTCTTTGTTGCCCTCGACCACGCGCACGTGCACGCGCACCGTGTCGCCCGGGCGGAACTCGGGGGCATCGGTGCGCAGGTATTGAGACTCGACCAGTCCAAGCTTGTTCATGACTCACGTCCCCTTCAAGACAGCAGACCGCTGATCATTTCGCATCTGAGGCGGCCTTGGCAAGAGCGTCCGCCTCCGCCGCCTCGGCCAGGAGCCGCCGCTCCTCGGCCGACAGCTGCACGCCCGCGAGCAGGTCCGGGCGCTTTCTCGAGGTCGCCAGCAGGGCCTGACGGCGCCGCCAACGGACGATCGCAGCGTGGTCCCCGGAGAGCAGCACCTCGGGGACCCGCCACCCCTCGACCTCCGGGGGGCGGGTGTAGTGCGGGTGGTCGAGCAGGCCCTCGCGGAAGCTGTCCTGCTCGACCGAGCCGGCCTGCTGGACGACCCCTGGCACCTGCCGCGACACCGACTCGATCACCACCATCGCCGCCAGCTCCCCACCGGAGAGCACGTAGTCGCCGATCGAGACCTCCTCGTCCACCACCGTCTCGATCACCCGCTCGTCCACCCCTTCGTAGCGCCCGCACAGCAGCAGGAGCCGCGGCCGGCCGGCGAGCTCACGGACCTTGGCGTCGTCGAGCCGCCGTCCCTGGGGCGACAGCAGGACCCGCCAGGCGGGCTCTTCCGTGGTGAGCGTGCGCACGGCGCGGATCCAAGGCGGCGCCGTCATGACCATGCCGCCCCCACCGCCGTAGGGCTCGTCGTCGACGCTCTTGTGCCGGTCCTCGGTGAAACCCCGCAGGTCGTGGACCCGCACGTCGAGGAGCCCCTTCTCGATCGCCCGGCCCACCAGGCTGGTGGTCAGGAAGGTCGAGAAGAGCTCGGGGAAGATGGTGACGACCTCGATGCGCATGTTTCGACGAGACCGGCTGGTAGCTCGAGCTCGATGACTCCTTCTTCGACGTCGACCCGCTGCAAGAAGCTGCGGACGAAGGGAATGGGCAAGGTACCCTCGGGCCCCTCCACCACCAGCAGCAGGCCGCCCCCGTCCTCCACCACGTCCACCACCTCCCCCAGAGCGCCGGCCCGCCGGTCCAGGCAGCGACAACCGATCAGCTGGAAGTAGAAGTACTCCCCCAGCTTGGCATCCGGCACCTCGCTCGCCGCCACCACCAGCTCGCAGCCGGCGAGGGCCTCGGCGGCGTTGCGATCGGCGACCGCCTCGAAGGTGACCAAGGCCACCCCCTGATGGGGGCGGCAGCGCAGCACGGTGAGGGGCCGCGGCGGCTGCCCGGGCCGGGCGGCGAGGAGCCGGCTGCCCGGCGCGAATCGCTCGGGCACGTCCGAGAGGATCTCGGTGACCACCTCGCCCAGCAGGCCGTGGGCGCGGCGGACGCGCCCGACCAGCACCATCTCGGGCGCGCGGCTACTCGTCGAGGACTTCAAGCCCGTACTGCGCACGGTCCTGATCGCCGCGACAGTCGAGCAAGGTACGCAGGGCGCGGATGGTACGCCCCCGACGCCCGATCACCTTGCCGACGTCCTCGGCGGCCGTTTCGATCTCGAAAACGGTGGCTCGCCGCATGGGAACGGCTCGTACGTCCAGCTGCTCGGGTTGGTCGACGAGGAGCGCCAGGACCCGGGCGAGGTCGGCGGCGACCTGGCGGCTCTCAGCCACGGGCGAGGAGGTTCTTCACCGTGTCGGAGAGCTGCGCCCCGCGGTCCACCCAATACTGGACGCGCTCTCGGTCGATCTTGACAAGGGCAGGGTTGTGGGTCGGGTCGTAGTGCCCGACCTCTTCTACGGAGGAGGCGGTGGGGACTCGGCGCCCATCGGAGACCACCAGGCGGTAGTAGGCCCGGTTCCGGTTTCCCATGCGCCGCAGACGAATCTTGAGCATCGTTCCAACCTCTCGGTTTGCTGATCGGATCGGCGAGGCTCCGCCCGCCGCGAAGAGTCGGGAAGGATAGCACGAAGCAGAGACGGGGAATACCTGGCATGGGACCGCCGGCGGCTTGCCACGATCTCCCTCTTTTGAGCACCTCTATTCATAGAGATACGCTCACATCGCGGGAGCGGATGCCCAACGGGCGACCTGTCGCCAAGGAGAACCACACGATGCGCCTCTTGTCTCGCGTCTCCCTCTCGCTCACCGTTCTCTGCCTGCTCGCGGTCCCTGCCCTCCAGGCCCAACCCACCTTGGACGAGGAGTTCCTCAAGATCGCCGGCGAGGTTCCAGGCTTCGGCGGGTTCTTCTACGACGCCGAAGGCGTGGCCAACGTCTGGCTGGTCGACCTCGCCCAGGCTACGGCGTTCCGGCTCGAAGGCGCTCCGGTGAGGTTCCTCCCGGCCCAGTATGACTTCCGTGAGCTGGCCGGCTACCGCGACGAGCTGGCCAAGCTGATGTCGCGCCGCGACGCCGTGTTGCTCGACGTCGACGAGGCTCGCAACCGCGTCCGCTTCGGCGTGGACGTCGCCACCGGTGCCGCCGGCATCGCCGCCTTCGAGGATGCGCTGGCCGGCACCTCGGTGCCTCGCGACGCCGTCGTCGTCGAGGCCGTGGAGCCCTTCCACCACGCCGTCACCCTGCGCCAGCGAATCCGCCCCGTTCCCGGCGGCGTGCAGATCGCCTTCGGCGGCTTCCTCTGCACCATGGGCTTCGGCGCCACCCGTGGCGGCGTGGTGGGGTACGTCACCAATTCGCATTGCACCAATGTGCAGGGAGGGGTGGAAGGGACGGTCCATTACCAACACTCCAACGCTGCCGGCAACCGCATCGGCGTCGAGACCGTGGATCCCGCCTACGGTGCCATCGCCGGCTGTCCGGCCGGCCGCCGCTGCCGCTGGAGCGACAGCTCCTTCGGCCGTTACGACGCCGCCGCCGACCGCCAGTTCGCCCGCATCGCCCGCACTACCGGCCTCGGCTCGATCACCATCGACGACCCCTTCCCCCGCTTCACCATCGTCGGCACGGTGGCCAACCCCACCACCGGCATCACGCTGAACAAGATGGGTCGCACCACCGGCTGGAGCCGTGGCACCGTGGCCTTCACCTGCGCCACCATCAACGTCTCCGGTTCGACCATTACCCAGATCTGCCAGTCCGGGGTCAACGCCGCAGTCGGTGGCGGCGACAGCGGCTCGCCGGTGTTCTCGGCCAGCACCAGCGACGGCAGCACCAACGCCAACCTCTACGGCATCCTCTGGGGCGGCAACACCTCCGGCACGCAATTCGTCTTCAGCCCCTGGTCCGGGATCACCCGCGCCGCGGAGCTGGGCGCCCTGGCGGCCTTCTAGAGCTCGTCCCACCGCGGCCGAAGCCGGGCGATCACTCTGCGCCCGGCAGCTTCGGCCGCGGCCTCTCCAGCCCCAGGGCCCCCAGCTTCTGATGCAGGTAGGTGCGCTGCAAGCCGAGCAGGCGGGCGGCGGCGGCGAGATTCCAGCCGGTGCGCTGGAGCACGGCTTCCAGATAGTCACGCTCACTGGCGGCCTTGAACTCCTTCCACGGCAGCAGGCGGAGGCCTTCGGTGACCCGCAGCAGGCCGGTCTCGCCCTCGGGAGCGGGGCGGAAGAAAGCCGTGGGCAGCTGGTCGGGGGTGAGCGGGTCGCTGCCGAAGACGGTCAGCCGCTCGGCGAGGCTCGCCAGCTCGCGGACGTTGCCCGGCCAGGCGTAGGCCTCGAGGGGCGGCAGCAAGCCTGGATCCACGCGCTTCCGGCGCAGCCGGTAGGAGACGGCGAAGGCGTCGAGGAAGTGCTCGAAGAGGAAGGACACGTCCTCTCGCCGCTCGCGCAGCGGCGGCACCTCGACGGGCAGATGGGCGAGGCGGAAGTAGAGGTCTGCCCGGAAGCGCCCGGTCGCCACCTCGGCTTCAAGGTCGCGGTGGGTGGCGGCGATCACCCGCACGTCGACCTTGCGCCCTCTCGTATCCCCCAGCCGCCGCACCTCCCCGTCCTCGAGCACCCTCAGCAGCCGGGCCTGGAGGGCGAGGCCCATGTCGCCAATTTCATCGAGAAACAAGGAGCCGCCGTCCGCCTCCTCGAACAGCCCGGCCTTGCTCGCCTTGGCGTCGGTGAAGGCGCCCCGAGCGTGGCCGAAGAGCTCGTCCTCGATCAGGTGCTCGGGGATGGCCGCGCAGTTGAGCTTGACGAAGGGGCCGGCCGCCCGGCGGCTGCCGCGGTGCAGGGCGGCGGCCACCAGCTCCTTGCCACTGCCGCTCTCGCCCGAGATCAGCACCCGGCCGTCGGTGGGCGCGGCCTGCTCGATGGCCCGGTGCAGGCGGCCCATGGCCGGCGAGCGGCCGAGCAGGGGTCGGGCCTCCTCGAGCCGCGACTCGAGGACCGCCACCCGCCGCTTCAAGGCTTCGCTCTCGAGCGCGTTGCGCACGGCCTGGAGCAGCCGCTCCCGGCTGAAGGGCTTCTCTAGGAAGTCGTGGACGCCGAGGCGCAGGGCCTCGACCGTCTCGCTGATCGAGGCCTCTCCCGAGAGGATGATGGTCGGCGGCAGGCGCCCCTCCCCCGCCAGCCGCCGCACCAGCTCCACTCCACTCTCCCCCGGCAGCCGCACGTCCAAGAGCAAGAGATCCGGCGCCGCCCGCGAGGGCGAGAGAGGGCCCGCCAGGGCCTCCTCGGCGCTCGGCGCGGCGGTGAGAGTGTGGCCATCCGCCTCCAGCTGGTAGCTGAGGCTGGCCCTCACCCGGGCATCGTCCTCCACTAGCACCAGGCGGCTCATGGAGTGCTCTCCGCGGCGGTAGGCAGGAGCAGGCGGAAGCTGGCGCCGGCGCCCGAGCTGGCAGCGAGCTCCAGGTCCCCGCCATGGTCGAGCAGGATCTTGCGTGAGATGGCGAGGCCGAGGCCCATGCCGCCCCCGCTACGCGAGCCGACGTAGGGCTGGAAGAGGCGCGAGGCGAGCTCCGGCGGCACCCCTGGGCCGTCATCCGCGACCTCGAGCACCACGAAGCGGCCGGCCGCTCCGGTGCGGAAGACCACCCGCCCGGGTCCTCGGCCGGCAACGGCCCGGGCGACGTTCTCGCAGAGATTGACCAGCACCTGCTGGATCAGGTCGGCGTCGACCTCCACAGGCGTCGGGCCGGCCGCCGCCGGCTCGAAAACCAGGGTGAGCCCGGGCCAGGCCGCAGCGAAGCGCTCGGCGAAGCCACGGGCCAGGTCGCCGAGATCGGCGGGTCGTGGCTCGGGCCGGGGCAGCCGACCGAAGGAGGCGAAGCTCGATGCGAAGGTGGCGAGGCGCTCCACCTCATGGCGCAGGCCCTCCTCGAAACGGCAGAGCTCCTCCCGCCGGGCGGGATCGGGCTCGTCGGCGACCAGCCCGCGGAGACGATCCAGCTCCAGGCGGGCCGCGGTCAGGGGGGTGCGCAGCTCGTGAGCCTGCCGGCGGGCCGCCTCCTGCCAGGCCGAGAGGTGCTCGAGCGAGGCGAGGCGGCGGCGGTCCCGCGCCACCGAACGGGAAGTCCTCTCGACCATGGCCGCGATGCGGCCGATCAGGTCCCGCCGGGGCAGACCCAGGTCGAGGTCGCTCTCCCCCGCAGCCAAGGCCGCCACCCCGCCCTCCAGCCGGGCCAGCCGACGCTCCTGGCGGCCCTGGCGCCACAGCGAGGCCCCCACCGCCCCGGCCGCCGAGACGGCGAAGAGCCCGACCAGGGCGAGGTCGAAGCGCCGGGCGAGGGCGTCGCGGTTGTGGGCCAGCACCTTGAGCCTCGCCTGGAGCGCGCGCAGCTCCTCGAAGCGGGCACGGTGGTCGCCGGCGCCGGCAGGGTCCAGCCGGGCGAGGGCCTTCTGGTCCTCCAAGCTGCGATCGATCGCCCCGACGATCTCGGGGTGGAGGCCGAAAGCCAGCCAGGTGCGGGACAGCTGCCGCTCGAAGAGCCAGAACAGCAACGCCGCCCCCGCTACGAAGAGGGCGAAGGCGGCGAGGATCGTCCGCGGGCCGGTCATCGCCCCATCCTACCGGGGCGCAACGGGCAGGCTCCACTTCCAGGCCACCACCTGCGGGCGGCGGATCGAGGTGGCGAGGAGGAGGTCGAGCACCGGGCTGCCCGCTGGTTCGTCCTCGGCCGTGGCGCCCGCCGTACCCTCGGGCTCGGCCAGCGAGCGGGACAGCCAGCGCTGGGCGTCCTGCTGCTCGGCGTAGGAGAAGGGCACCACCGCCAGCTCGATCTTCACCGTCCAGGGTCCCCAAGCCGCCGGCAAGGGACCGCGGACGAGCGGCACCTCGAGCCCTCGCCACCAGGCTTCGAGCTCCGCCAGGCTGGCGAGCTTCGCCTCGCTGCGCTCGCCCGTGCCACCGATGACCGAAATGAGGTAGACCCCGTCCCAGGGCTCGAAGCGCACCTCGACTCGCGCCGCGCCGGGCCGCTTCGCCCCCTGCCGCGGCACCAGGCCGACTTCGATCTGGAAGGTCGTGGTCAGACCCGAGTCGAGATGGGGCCGCACCTCCGGCAGGCCGAGGATCGCTGGTAGGCGACGCGCGACCAGGACGCCGTCGGAGCGCAGGGCCACCTCCGGGGCTCCCACCGGTGCGGCCCCCAGGGCCAGGAGCGCCGCGGCGAGCCACCAGCCGGAGAGCCGCCCCCGTCTCACAAGACCTCCACGTAGGTGAGGGAGAGGCGGCTGATGCCCCAAGCGTGACGGAACACCAGGCTGGTCGAGAGGCTCGCCGACGAGGAGTCGCCGACGGAAGAGTCGTCGTACGCTACCACCCCCACGGCCAGCCGGGTCTCCCAGCGCAGGTCCCCCCAGGCCGAGGGGGGGGATGCTGGGAGGAAGTCGTAGGCGTAGCCGACGTTGGCCTGGGCGGTGTAGGACTCGATGTCGAAGCGGAAGTCGGCTGCCGGCGCCGGCGGCTCGACGTCGCTCTCCGCGCGGTTCCAGGCCGCCCCCGCCCCCACCGACACGCTGCGCCGTGGCGAGATCCGGAAGTGGCGGGCGCCGTCCGCGGTCACCCGCCACAGGGTCTGCTCGAAGTCGTCGTCGAAGCGCTGATCCAAGAAGACCGTCGACCCGCGGGTTTGCGAGCGTCCGACGCTGGCCCCCGCGGTGCTTCGCGTTCCCTGGGTGGGGAAGAAGGGATCGTCGGTGGTGTCGTACACCCAGGAAAGAGCTGCGGAAAGAGCCTCACTGCGCCGTTCGCCGCGGCTCTCCGGATCGTCGCCGAAGCCGCGTTCATCGAAGTCCGACTCGCTCCAGGCCAGCTGCCCGCGCAGGGAGCTGCGCAGGTCGAGGGGCACGCCGATCTCGGTCAGCACCGAGTAGGTGTCGCGCTCGTCCGAGCCCACCGCGCCCGCGGCGATGACGGTGACGAAGCTGCCGGTGCCGAAGATGTCGTAGCGGGTGTAGCCGAGCTGGACGGGCACCTCGTCGATACCCTCGCCCTTGAGCAGATTGCCGAAAACCAGGCCATGGCGGCCGACGAAATGGCGAGCGCCGAAGGACACCGCGCTGTCGTTGTGGAGGTCCCCCTCGGTGTCGACGAAGCCGCTGTAAGAAGCCTCGTAGAAGACCGGACGGGTCGGTTCGACGGTGATCACCAGCACGTAGGATCCCCGCTCGCTGCCCTTCTTCAAGG
Organism: Thermoanaerobaculia bacterium; assembly: GCA_044869955.1. Taxonomy (GTDB): domain Bacteria; phylum Acidobacteriota; class Thermoanaerobaculia; order Multivoradales; family SZUA-115; genus CALMKX01. Next base: position 15,188 of record JBIOYC010000236.1, read on the forward strand.
CGAGCTGGGCGTCGAGCACGAAGGGCAGTCGGCGGACGCGATAGACGGCCTCGGCCAGCTGGCCCTCGGTATAGCTCTGGCCGGCCTCGAGCCGGCTCTCTGCGAGCACGATGCTCTGGGCGGCGGGCCGCGTCAGGCCCGTCACCTCGATGGTCTCGATCACGAACTGCGGCGGCGCCTGGGCTTCCGCGACCCCCGCGGTGAGGAGGCACAAGGCCGCGGCGAGGTAGCCGGCCCGCCGCGCTCTCTTCTTCTGGTCGGTCATCCCATACCCCTTTCCTTCAGACGTCCGACCCGAGAGCAACCCCTCTGCCAGCCAGGCGAGCTGCCGACCGAAGGCCACAAACCGCTGATTACAAAGACAGTACGATCGGCCGCCCCACTAGGTTCCCGAGCTCACGCACCGGCCCGCCGTCGATCGCCCTTGACGGACTGTCTGAGGGAGCAGACGGGGGCTCAGAGAGGGGGCAGCACCGCCGTCGGATCGCCGAGGATGACGGTCGACTCGACGTCGCGAGCGGCGAGGCGAGGGAAGAGGGCCTCCTCATCGAGATCCTCACCGTGGTCGAAGCGCACGCGGAGCGCCTCCGCCGCCCGGGCGAAGCCGTCGACCTGCCGCTGCCAGGCGTCCAAGGCGAGGCCGATCGGCTTGCCGCGATAGAGCTCGGGATAGAGGGCCTCGCAGAGCTTCGAGGCCAGGGGCTGGGCGGTCTCCGGGTCGCGCAGGGTCCAGTCGAAGGTCGGCTCGACGTGGCCGATGAAGGCCCGTAGGGGCTTCTCGCAGCCGAGCAGGCGGCGCGGCAGGGGGGCGGTGAGGCTGCCCAGGGCGGCGATGCTCGAGAGCAGCTTCTCCATCTCGCTCCCCTGCTCGAACAGCCCCGCGAAGTAGGACTCCCCGGCCGTGCCGGCGGAGCAGCAGGCGTGGGCGTACCAGATCGCCCCGTCCGGCTGCCACGCCGCCAGCAGGTC
>JBIOYC010000237.1:0-3258 GCA_044869955.1 Thermoanaerobaculia bacterium
GCCCGCGGCGCTGCTCGGATTCCTGGCGTTCGGGCGGGCCCTGGTCGGGTAGGCCCGGGAGGCGAGGGGCTAGGAAGTCGCGGCCGGGACCGCCGCCTCTTCCTCGTACATGAACTTCAAGTCGTCGGGGATCGCGAAGTGCAGCACGTTCTCGCAGAACGCCTTCCACTCCGGCGTGACGTCCTTGAAGACGTAGTCCGTCTCCTCGAAGCAGTCCTTCACCACCGTGAAATCGTCTTGCAGGTAGACGATTGCCTCGTCCGTCAGCTCCGCGGCGTCCGGCCGCTCGAACTCCTTCCAGCCGGGGAACGCGCGCAGGTCGCGCAGGTAGTAGGCTTTGGTGTAGTTGCGCATCGCTTCTCTCCTCAGTTGGACTTCTGCTCCGCCGCCTGGCGCTCGCGCTCCATCTCTTCCATCTTCTTGCGCAGGCTCAAGGGCCGCATATCGGTCCACACCTCTTCGATGTAGGCCAGGCACTCCGCCTTGGGGCCGGTCTTGCCGACGTCGTTCCAGCCCAGCGGGTTCTCGCGGTCCGCGGGCCAGATCGAGTACTGCTCCTCGTGGTTCATGACCACCTTGTAGATCGTGGTGTCTTCTTCTTCATCCCAAGCCATTGGCGATCTCCGATTAGGCCGAAGGTCAGGAGGCGATCTTACGCCACCCCGGGCTACAACGATCCCTCTCGCCCGGCGCGACGCCCCTAGAGTGCCCAGGCCGAAGGCGATCGGGACAGGCCCGGAAAGGCGCTGCTTCGACTAGAATTTCCCCTCGACTCAGAAATCCTATCAACTCTTCATATTGACGAAAAGACAGAAAAACGATGAGCGCAGTCCTCGAAGCGAGCCGCGTCTACGCACCTGGAGCCTGGGACCTCTCGCAGCTCATCGCGGAACAGACCGAGGAGGCCCTGGCGCGCAAGCTCCAAGAGCTCGAGGCCGCGGTCCTCACCTTCGAGGCCTGGCGGGAGCGGCTGGCCCCGACCCTCGAGCCCGTGGCCTTCCGCACCGCGGTCGAGGACTACGAGCGGCTGGTCGGGCAGATGCTGGTGCTCGACTCCTACGCCACCCTGTGGTTCGCCGGCGACACCCAGTCGCAGGCCGCGCTCACCTGCCAGAACCGGGTACAGCAGTTCCTGGTCTCGATCAACAACCGCATCCTCTTCTTCGAGCTGTGGTGGAAGAGCCTCTCGGACGCCGAGGCCGAGGCGCTGCTGCCCGGCGTCGCTCCCCGGCCAGACCTCGCGCACTACCTCTCCGAGCTGCGGCGCTTCAAGCCCTACACCCTGGACGAGCGCAGCGAGCAGATCATCGGCCTCAAGGACAGTGACGGCATCGGCGCCATGCTCACCCTCTACTCGGTGCTCACCAACCGCCTGGAGTTCGAGCTCGAGGTGGATGGCGAGAAGCGCACCATGACCCGCGACGAGTTGGTCGGCTACACGCACTCGCCGCGCCCGGCGCTGCGCGAGGCGGTGTACCGCGAACTGTTCCGGGTCTACGGCCGCGAGGCCACGCCGCTGGCGCAGATCTACGCCAACCGGGTGCGCGACTGGTACAACGAGCAGGTGGGCCTGCGGGGCTTCCCCTCGCCGATCTCGGTGCGCAACGTCGGCAACGACATCCCGGACGCCGCGGTCGAGACCCTGCTCGAGGTGATCCGCGACGCCGCCCCGGTGTTCCACCGCTACTTCCGCTGGAAGGCCCGCCACCTCGGTCTGCCCCGCCTGCGCCGCTACGACCTCTACGCGCCGCTCGCCGAGACCGACCGCAAGGTGCCCTACCACGAAGCGGTGGCCACCGTGCTCGACACCTTCGAGCGCTTCCACCCCTGCTTCGCCGCGCAGGCGCGGCGGGTGTTCGAGGACCGCCACATCGACAGCGAGGTGCGGCGCGGCAAGCGCACCGGCGCCTTCTGCGCTACCGTGCTCCCCAGCCAGACCCCCTGGGTGCTGGTCTCCTACAACGAGCGGCTGCGCGACGTCACCACCCTCGCCCACGAGCTGGGCCACGCCGTGCACAGCATGATGGCCGCCGACCACTCGGTGCTCACCCAGCGCTCCTCGCTGCCCCTGGCCGAGACTGCCTCGGTGTTCGCCGAGATGCTGGTCACCGACCGGCTGCTCGACGAGGAGAGCGAGCCGGTGGCCCGGCGCGAGCTGCTGGTCTACTCGATCGACAGCATCTACGCCTCGGTGGTGCGCCAGGCCTACTTCGTGCGCTTCGAGGTCGATGCCCACAAGGCGATCCTCGCCGGCCGCTCGCCGCAGGAGCTCAACGCCCTCTACTTCGCCAACCTGCGCGAGCAGTTCGGCGACGCCGTGGAGGTAGCCGAGGAGTTCCAGCACGAGTGGCTGACCATCCCCCACCTCTACCAGACCCCGTTCTACTGCTATGCCTACAGCTTCGGCCAGCTCCTGGTGCTCGCCCTCTACCGGCGCTACCAGCAGGAGGGCGAGGCCTTCAAGCCGGCCTACATGAAGCTCCTGGCCTACGGCGGCTCCGCCCGGCCGCAGCAGATCCTGGCCGAGGCCGGCGTCGACCCCACCGACCCGGCCTTCTGGCGTGGCGGCTTCGACGTCATCAGCGACATGATCGGCGAGCTCGCCGACGGCTGAGAACAGCGCCTGAAACATTCCCCCACCCTCGAGCGTCTTTTCGGTTGACAGCGGCGGCGACGCCGCTTCGAGCCGAAAAGTAAGAGCGATCTCCCCGTCGAGGGAAAGGAGCTGTTCGTCATGAGGACCCGTCTGCTTTGCGCCGCTGCCGTGCTGCTGGTGGCGCTCTCCGCCCTGCCCGCCACCGCCGCCGATCTGTGGTTCCACGTCACCGTCCAGGAAGAGGGCGGCGACAACGCCAACGTCACCTTGAACCTCCCCATCTCCATCGTCGAGAAGGCCCTGCCGCTCATCCCCCAGGACCAGATGCGCGACGGCCGCATCGTGATCGACGACCAGGAGTTCGACGCCGTCAAGCTGCGCGCCCTGTGGCAGGAGGTCTCGACCTCCCCGGACATGACCTACGTCACGGTCAAGACCGACAACGAGAACGTCAAGGTCTACAAGGAGCGCGGTTACCTGGTGGCCCAGACCATCGAGCGCAACGAGCGCGGCGCCGAGGTCCACGCGCGCATCCCCCTGGCGGTGGTCGACGCGCTGCTCTCCGGCGAGGGCAACACCTTGAACGTGCAGGCGGCGCTCGCCGCCCTGGTGGCCGAGGGCGAAGGCGAGCTGGTGACAGTGAACGACGACCGCAGCCAGGT
>JBIOYC010000238.1:0-43463 GCA_044869955.1 Thermoanaerobaculia bacterium
TGGTCCACAACGCCTCCTACTTTCCCCCCTACGCCACCGCCGAGCGCACGCAGCCCGAAGACCTCGAGCGCATGGTTGCCGTCGGCCTCACCGCGGCCCTGGCCCTGGTGCGCGGCGCCCTGCCGGGGATGAAGGGGCGGGGCTTCGGGCGCGTCGTGGCGATCGGCTCGGTCACCGCCACCCTGGGCGGCCAGGGCCAGGCCGCCTACGCCTCGGTCAAGGCCGGGCTGGGCGGGCTGGTGCGGGTGATCGCCGCGGAGGCCTCCCGCCGCGGCGTCACCGCCAACCTCCTCGAGCTGGGTCTGATCGACACCGAGCGCATGCGCAGCGTGGTCACTCCCGAGGTGCGCGCCCAGCTCCTGGCCCGCACGCCGGCCGGGCGCTTCGGCACGCCAGAGGAGGTCGCAGCGGCCGTGGCCTTCCTCTGCTCGGACGAGGCCGCCTACCTCACCGGCGCCACGATCCCCGTGGCCGGGGGGCTGGGGCTCGGCCTGCTGCCGGCGGCGGGCTAGCCTCTCAGCGGGGGGCCCCCGCAACACCTTCAGTGCCTAGGCTCGCTGGAACATCCTCCGCTTCACCACTCGGCGTGCTTCGTCGGGGTGAGGGGACGCAGGTCGAACCTGCGTTTTCTTGATGGAACGCTCACTGCCATGGTAGGTTTTATCGAAGTCACGCAGGAAGTGCAGGATATCGAGTCGTCGGCCACCACGTCCTGGAGGGGAACCCGTCATGACAAGAGGCTGGAAGCAAGTCGTCGCCGTCTTGGCGTTCGTCCCAACTGCCGCACTGGCCGGTCAGGGCCAGTGGACCACGCAGGGACCGTGGGGCGGCGCCGTGTACGGCATCGCAGTGAGTCCGAGCGACCCCAACGTGATCATCGCTTCGGCGTACTCGGGCATGTTCAGGACCACCGACGGAGGTACCAGCTGGAATCCCGTGAACCGGGGACTGGAAGGGCCCTTCGCAGGGTCGATCGTCATCTCGCCCTCGCAACCCGGCTTCATGGCGGTCGCCTCGGTGCCAGGAGTCCTGATCAGTGCCGATGGCGGGGATCACTGGCAAGTTTCGGCCAGCAACTCCGGTGTCAAGATGGTGGCCATCGACCCTCAGAACCCCTCGATCTTGTTCTACGCCGATATCTTCAGCGGCCCCGTCTGGCGCAGCCTCGATGCCGGTGGCTCGTGGTCCCGCTCCAGCACCGGGATTCAGCTCCTGTGGACTGACGTTCTCTTCCAGATCGATCCCCTACAACCGACCACGCTCTACGCCTACAGTAGCGCACAGCTCTACAAGAGCACGAACCGAGGGGACCTGTGGAGCCCGCTTCCCGCAGCACCGGACGGGACGTTCCAGGCCCTGGCGATCAAGCCCGGTAGCTCGTCGACCCTGTACGCATCGACGGGGTTCGGGATCAACGACCCGGCTGGAATCTGGAAGAGCACCGACGGTGGTGCCTCCTGGTCCCTAATTCCTGCATCCCCCATCGCAGCGGAGTTGGAGGTCAATCCACTTCGACCGGAGGAGCTCTATGCGAGGAGCTACGGGGAACTTCTCCGAAGCTCAGACGGAGGTGAGACCTGGACAGTTCTCGACACTCCCGGGTCCTTCGTGACGGGTGCATTCGCCGTGGCGGCTGGCGATCCCCCAACCCTGTTCGTTGGCGATGGTCTGCGCATTCGTAAGAGCCTCGACGGCGGGACGACCTGGACGACTGCCGACACCGGCTTCGCCGGCTTGCGCCCAAGGCAGATCGAGGTGATCCCCGGCTCGCCATCCAACGTCTATGCTGCCACCTCGGGCGAAATCTTCCACCGAAGCCCCATGGGCTGGGACCGGATCCCGATCGTCAACGGATCTGGGGCCGTGCTCTCTGACTTCGTAGAGAAGCTCGTCGTCGATCCATCGGAACCGAACAAGCTCTACGCGAGCTTCGAGCTGCAAGTGTTCAGGAGCTTGGACTCCGGCCTGACCTGGACGCCAAGCAACACGGGGCTTCCATCGGTCGGAGTAGGGTACCTTCTCGGCCTCCACCCCTCGACCCCTCAGGTTCTGTTCTATCTCCAGGAATACAAGGACGTGCTGTACAGGAGCACGGACGGAGGCCTCACTTGGAATCCCTCGAGCACTGGAATCAGCAGCATCGACGCGGCCAGTGCCAAGATCACGTTTGACGCCAACGACCCTGGCAGGATCTGGCTGTCAGATTCCAGCGACAAGCTCTACCGCAGCTCGGACGGTGGGACCAGTTGGGAGCCACTTGTTACCCCCTTCTCGCTCTCCACCATCATGGCCCCCACTTCGAGCCCGACCGTGCTCTTCGCGGCGTCCGTCGATGCTGGCGTGTGGAAAAGCACTGATGGCGGGACGACTTGGAGCTCAGTAGGACCAGAAGTCGGACTTCCAGTTTCAGCGCCGACGGTACTCGCCTACAACCCTACCGATCCAGAAGTCTGCTATGCACTCGTCCATCCAGAGGGCGTCTTTCGGAGCACCGACTCCGGCGCTACCTGGCACTTCGTCAAGCAGGGGCCAGCTCTCGACCCCATGAGCCCGGACCCCTACTTGTTCTCCCCCATGACCCTGGCGGTCTTGCCTGGAACAACCGACACCCTGTTGGTCTCGGCGAGCGGCTTGTGGGAGCTCACCCTTCCGCTTTTCGCCGACGGGTTCGAGCGCGGCGATACTTCCGCTTGGTCGACCACCGTGCCCTAGCCACCCCCGTCACCGCCCCAGCATCACGCCGATCCCGGCGAGGACCAGCTCGAGCTTGGCCAGAGGCAGCTTGCCGGTTCGCTCGGGGAGGTCCGCCCGCTCGAGAACGTCGTCGGGGATCGAAACGGCAGTTTTCATACCGAGAGTATGGCTCAGGGGATCAGCAGCACCTTCCCCACCGTCTCCCGGGACTCCAGGGCTCGGTGGGCCTCGGCCGCTTCGGCGAGGGGGAAGAGGTGGCCGACCTGGGGCTTCAGGCCCTTCTCCTCGACGAAGGCCACCAGCCGCTGCCAGCTCTCTAGACGCCGCGGGTAGTCGAGGCGCTCGAGGTTCAACCCGGCCACCGAGATCGAGCGGTGGAACAGCCGCAACACCGAGAAGCGGGGCAGGCGCTCGGCGTAGTCAGTGTCGATCGACGAGAAACCCACGCTCGCCAGCCGGCCCAGAGGCTCGAGCAGGGCGAGCATCGCCTCCAGGGCCTCGCCGCCCACGGTGTCGAGGGCGAGCTCGACCCCGGCGCCAGCGCGATGCGCCCTCACTCGCGTCTCGAGCTCGCCCTCCCGGTAGTCGAAGCAGCGGTCGGCGCCCAGCTCGCTCTCGACGAAGCGGCACTTCTCCGGCCCGCCCGCCAGGCCGAGCACCGGATCCAGGCCCAGGGCCCGCGCCAGCAGCACGGCCGCCGAGCCCACGGCGCCGGCCGCGGCGCTGACCAGGAAGGACTCCCCTTCCCGAGCGCGCAGCACCTCGGTCAGGCCGTACCAGGCGGTGGCGAAACAGTTGGCGAAGGCGGCCAGCTGGTGCAGGTCGTAGCCGGCTGGGCCGCGCAGCAGCTCGTGGGGGGAAACCGCCACCTGCTCGGCGTAGCAGCCGCCGGCGAAGCGCACCACGATCACCGGCTCCCCCAGGGCGTGCTCGCGGGCCTCCGCCCCCCGGGCCACCACCACCCCCGCCCCCTCCTTGCCCAGCTCGTAGGGCAGGCTCTGGTGAGATCGATAGAGGCCACGGCGCTCCACCACGTCGGCGAAGTTGACGCCGATGGCCGCCAGGGCCACGACGTAGCCGTCGACAGGGGGCACCGGCGGCAGCACCTCGGCGGGCTCGAGCACCTCCGGGCCGCCGAAACGCGTCAGGACGATCTTCTTCAGGGCTCCCTCCCCGGCGGGCCCGCCCTCGCCTTCAGTGCGCCGTCGGCGGCGCCGGCGGTCGGAGGCTGCCCGGATGAGCGCTGGCGCGAGCGTCGGCCCGCTGATCCACCCAGCGCAGCAGGACACTACCGCTGGTGAAGCCGGCGCCGAAGACGGTGAGCAGGAAGAGGTCCCCGGGCACGAAGGTCGCGGCCTGTTCCTCGACCTTGGTGCAGAAGGTGGTGACCACCCCCGCCGAGCCCTGGTTGCCCACCCAGCGCACGTTGTGCCAGTGCTGCTCGTCCGAGATGCCGAGCCCCTTGGCGATCTGCTCGAGCAGGCGGAAGTTCGCCTGGTGGCCGACGAAGGCGCGCAGCTGCGCGGGCGCCAGCTCGTTGCGGCCGAGGATCTCGCTGGCGCTGTCGAAGAAGCCGCAGATCGCGCAGTCCTTGACCTTGCGCCCGTCCTGGCGGAAGAAGCCGCCCATCGGCACCCGCACGTGCTCGACGCCATCGTTGCGGCTGGCCAGCACCAGGTCGACGATCTCGAAGCCGCGTTCGGGGGGCTCGGCCTGGAGCAGCACGGTCGCCGCGCTGTCGCCGAAGAAGATCGCCGAGCCGCGGTCCCGGTAGTCGGTGACCTTGGTGAACTTCTCGGCGTTGCACAGGGCGGCGCGGCTCAGGCCGAGCTGGACGAGCATCGAGCCGGCCGCGGCCAGCCCGAAGACGAAGCCCGAGCAGGCGGCGTTCAGGTCGAAGCTCACCGGGTCGATGCCCAGCTTGTGGCCGATGATCGCCGCCGTGGAGGGAGCCTGGGCGTCGGGAGTGCAGGTGGCGCAGACGAGCAATTCGAGCTCCTCGCCTTGCCAGCCCCGGGCCTCCAGGGCCCGGCGGGTGGCCGCGGCGCCGAGGTCGCTGGTGTCGACCTCCGCCGGCGCGCGCCGTCGCTCGAGGATGCCGGTGTGGGCGTCGATCCAGTCCTCGCTGGTGTCGAGCTCGCTCACCAGCTGCTCGTTGGTCAGGCGCTCCTCGGGGATGGTGCATCCCATGCCGGAGATGTAGACCGGTCGCACGGCGTGCCTCCCTCGGAATGGCGGGGCCCCGATCCGTCGGACCGGAGCCCCGGCAGAGAATGAGCGCTACTTCGCGGCCAGCTGGACGAGCGGCTTGCCCGACAGCGGCTGGTGACGGACGACTTCGCGGAACTTGACGATGCCGGAGGTGAGGGTGCCGACCTCGCGGCCGTTCGAGATCATGCGGATCGGGTCGACGGTGACCGAAGCCTGGTGGCCGACCGGCGGGATCGTGTTGACCTCGGAGTACCACACCGCGTGGTCCTTGGTGGTCATCTCGAGACCGAGGTTCGGCATCGAGACGTTGACCGCCACTGGCGCACGGCAGACGGCGACGACGTCGTCGGGCAGCTCGGCCTCGGGGGCGACCGCACCGTCGTCAGCCACCAGGGCGATGTGAGCCTTCTCGTAGACCGGGATGCGGCCGACCTTGCCGACCGCCGGACGGGTGGCGTCGAGGGTGACGACCACCGGGCCGAACAGCTTGCTCTCGCCGGTCAGGGTCATGGCCACGAACTGGGTGTCCGTGACCGCCGTCGACCACTTCGCGGTGCTCGGCTTGCCGTGGGTGACGGCGATCCAGCCGGTCAGCTCGACGGTGTCCTCGCCGATGCCGTCGATGGTGTAGCTCTCGTCGAGACGGACGCGCATGACGTCGACGCCCGGCTCGGGAAGGGTGTAGGGCTGGGGCGGGATGGCGTCCAGAGCCGCCAGCTCGACCGAGTTCAGCGCGTTCATCTCGTTGACCACCGCGGCCACGACCACCTGGTCCGACGGACCGGCGGCGTTACCGACCAGGGCGACGCCCAGGGCCGCGACGGCCACCAGAGCGAACGCGCCCAACAAGCGGAAATTGCGGATCTTCTTCACAGAGTCTCTCCTTCCGTGGGTCATTGGAGACGGTGCGAGTCGCTGTCAAGCCAGCGAGTCGCCGGGATCCGAGGCATCGAGGACGCGAGCTCGCTCGCTCATCGTTCACTGTCGCCGGCACCCTCCTTTCGCAGGGAAGTGGTTGCTTCGACCAGGTCGGGCAAGCCGTCCTGGTCCCGGTCACTCAAGGCGGGCAGAGCCTCGCCGTAAGCCTCGGCGAGGTTCTGGAGCTGGTAGGAGAAGTAGCGCTCGCCCCCTTCGTCGGCAGTCCAGCCCCGATAGCGGGGCGGCACCCGGAACAGCAGCTCGGGCTGGAAGCGCTCCGGGCCCACGGGCAGGGCGGCCACCTGGTAGGTCTCCGAGATCCGCCCGTCGCCGTCGAGGTCGGCGGGCAGCACGTCCGGCTGGTAGAGCACCAGCGATTCGAGGAAGGCGAGCAGGGCCTCGCGGTCGGCGGCCGGCGCCGCGCGATAGGCCGCCGCCGAGCCCTCGGCCTCGCCGCCGTGGCGGCGGATGACCTCGTCGAGGGTGGCGCTCGCCCCATCGTGACCGTAGGGGGCCGTGGAGCCCACGCCCCACAGGGGCGGCGTGCGGAAGCGCTTCTGCGGGTAGAGCTTGCCGCGGACGTAGAAATGCTCGTGGAAGCGGGGGCCGAGGTCGTGGTGGCGGAAGTCCGAGAACAGGCCCTCGACCCGATAGGCCCCTCGCTGCGGCTCGTAGCGAGGGCCGCCGGGGCCCTCGAGCCGGCTCGCGAGCGGGCGCAGCCGGCCCTCGAGGCGGCCAGCGGCCTCGTTCCAGGCGACCGGCAGGTCGAAGAAGCGGCGGTCCCCGGCGAAGCCCTTCTCCGGATCGGCGGCACGGATCTGCCAGTCGGCGACGTGGCAGGTGGCACAGCCCATCTCCCCGAGCAGGGCCCGGCCGCGGCGGGTGTGCTCGTCTTGGCGGCCGACGGCCGGTGCCGGGTGGTTCAGCAGATACCACTCGACCAGGTCCACCTCTCCCTCGCTCATCGTGCCGGGGGCGAGCGGCGTCATCTTGCGCAGGGCTACGAGGGTGGTGGGCAGCAGCTCGGGGTTGGGCTGCACGGCCCCGGCGTTCGAGCGCTCGGCCCACACCCGCCCGGGCTCCCGCCGCGCCCCCTCGCCGACCCCCTGGAAGCAGGTGGGGTCGTCGGCGGTGATGCCCATGATGGTGCGCAGCACGCCGTTCTGGAAGATGCGCAGGGTGGCGAACTGGTGGTCGCCGGCCGAGGAGGCGAAGACCCCCGGCAGCACGTCGTAGCCGGCGATGGACGGATCCCCCAACCGGCGCGACCGGCCCTGGGCGTCGCGGCGCAAGGCCCGGCCCTCGGCGTCGACGTAGACCACCTGGAAGACCCCGTTCAAGTCCGGTCGGCGGTCGCCGTCGAGGTCCTCCAGGGAGCCGTAGTCGACCAGGTTGCCCGGCGTCGCCTCGAGCAGGGCTCGCTTGCCGGCGGTCTCGGCCGGCACGTCGAGGAAGCCGTTGCGGTTGCCGTCGAAGGCCACCAGCAGCTGCCGGCGCAGGTCGTCGCCGATCATCTCGATCAGCCCGGCGCCGAAGAGGTGCGGCGCGTTGCGGCCATGGCCGATGGGCTCGGCGGTGTTGCCCCCCGCCCCCGGCGCCCGGAAGGGCAGGTTGTGGCACATGCCGCAGGAGGTGGTGGTGGCGGCGGCGTAGCGCGAGGTGGCCACGGCGAAGACTCCGTCCTCCCGGCCCCACTCGTGGAAAAAGTAGGAGCGCCCGCGCTGGAAGGCCAGCCAGGGGTCGGTCTGCTGGAGGTGCATCGACGTGCCGGGCACTTCGGCGGTGGTGGCATGGATCAGCCGCACCCGGCGCTCGCGCAGGGAGAGCCCGGAGGGATCGTCCGGCCGCACCGAGATCTGCCCGCCGGCCCAGACCGTCGCCAGGGTGGCGGCGAGGACGCCGGCGAGGCTAGGGGCGAGCGTCCGCGACGGCTGGCGCATCGGCGACTCCGGGCTGCTGGGGTTGGGGGTCGAGGGCGTCCGGGAAGCCATCCCCGTCGGCGTCGCGGCGCAGGGCGAGGTCGAGGCCGAAGACCTCGGCGACGTTGCCGATGAGCATCAGGAGCTTCGGCCGGCCCTGGGCGTCGACGGCCTCCCCCACCGGCTGGTAGCGGGGTGGGCGGCGGGTCAGGAAGCGGGCGTCGAAGCGCTCGTAGCCGACGGCCGTGCCGCCGACCTCGAAGCGCTCGGCGATCACCCCGTCGCCGTCGACGTCGGCCGGGATCTCGTCGCTGACGTAGAGCACCAGCGAGCGCAGATAGGCGAGGAGCCTCTCCCGCTCCGCGGGCGGCAGACGGGCCCAGGCCTCGGCCTCGGGAGCGGCCTCACCGCCGTGGGCGGTGATCACCTCGGCGAGGGTGCCGAAACGCCCCGAGTGCCCGTACGGGGCCGTGCTGCCCACTCCCCACAGCGGGCTGGTGCGGTGCTCCTTCTGCAGCGAGCCGTCGAAGCGGCGCTCCCAGAAGGCCGGACCGAGGTCCCGCTGCTGGAAGTCCGAGTAGATCCGCGTCACGTCGTAGGCGCCGCCCCGGGGCACTCGCCGGCCGTCGGGGAGGACCTGGTCGAGGCGAGCCAGCTTCCCCACCAGCTCGGGCCGGCCGTCGGTGCCCGGCCGGCTGGTCACCGCCAGCTCGAACAAGCGCCGGTCCCCGGCGAGACCGCGGGCCTCGTCGCGCGCCTCGATCCGCCAGCTCTCAACGTGGCAGCGCAGGCAGCCCACGCTGGCGAGCAGCGCCCGCCCCCGCTCGCTCTCGGCGGTGGCCGCCACGGCCGGCGCCGGGGCGTGCAGCATCGCCAGCTCGGCGGCGTCGACGTCCCCCTCGGAGAGCTCGGTGGGATGGCCGTCGCCGTCCGGATCGTCGAGGGAGATGCCGGTCGCGGCGAGGCGGCCCCCGAGGTCGGGCGAGCCGCCGAGATCGAGCTGCCAGGCCCCCGGCAGGGAGCGCCGGGCCCGGCCGTTGCCGGCCCCGAGCTGAGTCGGGTCGTATGCCTGCAGCCCCATGTGCACGTCCGCGGCGCCGGTGAAGAAGGCGCGCAGGGTGCTCGCCTCACCGCCCTCCGCCACCCGCCGGCCGTCGATCAGCCGGGTGCCCCGGCCCCAGCCGAAGGCCTGGAGGACGAAGTCGAAGGCCGCGACCCGGCCGTCCTCTAGGCTCACGGCGTCCGGTACCAGGGCCCCTCGGGCGTCGAGGTACCAGACGCGGAAGGCCGGGTTGAGCCGCGGCACGCCGTCCGGCCCCGGCGAGAGGTCGCCGTAGACCACCGGCGGGGCGCCGGGGAAGGGCACCACCGCCACCGGGCTCGGCCTCGAGACCTCGGTGCGGTCGATCACGCCGTTGCCGTTGGCGTCGTAGCGCTGGAGGACCTGCGCTCGGATCTGCTCGGCCAGCATCTCGATCAGGCCACCGCCGAAGAAGTGGGGGGTGTTGCGGCCCTCGCCGCCAGTCGAGCCCAGGCTCTGGCCGGCCCCCGGCTCGCGGTAGGGGATGGAGTGGCAGAAGCCGCAGCTCGCGGTGTGGTCGCGGGAGAAGCGCGAGGGCGCGCCGTGGCTGGCGGCGCCACCGGCTCCTCGCCGCTCGACGTAGAGCGGCACGCTCTGCTCGCCGGTGCGGCCGTAGACCCCGTGCTCGAGCCGGAACTGGCGCTGGAGCAGATCGCGCCCCAGCTGGTAGAGCAGGAAGGGATCGTCCCGCATCAGCTGGGCGGTAGCACCCTCCAGGCCCGGGTCGGTCGAATGAACCAGGTGGACGAGGGGGTAGGGGATCGAGACCCCGGTGGGGTCCTCGGCGCTCTCGGCGATCTGAGCGCGGCCGGGCAGGGTGCCCAGGACGAGGGCAGACGCCACGGCCAGAGCCCCCAGGCCGGCGAGCAGCCGCCTCATCGCGAGCCTCCCTCCGGACTCGCGGCGCCGGCCAGCCGGGCCACGGCGTCGAGCAGCCCGGGCAGGGCCCCGGACTCGAAGAGCTCGCGCCGGGCGGCGCTGTACGACGGCTGGAAGCCCTCGAGGGTGAGCACCGAGCTGCGGCCCTCGGGGGCCTGCATCACCATCCGGGTCTCGGTCCAGGCGCCGTCGACCTGCCGCACCCCCTCGACCCGCAGCCGCTTCACCACCTCGAAGCGCCCGCTGCCGGGTGCCGCCTGGAGATGGTCGACCCCCAGCAGCAGGGTCGGCGCCTCGCTCAGGTAGTAGCGGGAGCGCCGCTCGCCCTCCCCTCCCGTCGGGATGGCCTCGAGGGCCCACACCCGCCGGCCGAGCATCCGCTCCTGGCCCCGGACCTCGTAGCGCACGCCGGCCAGGGGCAGCTGCATGCGCAGGTCGCGGTAGCCGAAGTCCGAGCCGAGCAGGCCCTCGTCGAAACGGCTCGGCTGCACCGTCAGCACCCGGCGATCGCCCGCCGGCAAGTGGAGGAAGACCTGCATGCCGCGGGGGTCCTGGGCCTCCTCGACCAGGAGGTAGTTGGTGCCGCGCAGGCCCACCGGCTCCTCGAGCACGAAGACCGTGCGTACCTCACTCCCCTGCCGGCGCCAGAGGTTGCTGACCACGAAGGTGCGGGTGACTTGCTCGCCGGAGCGCAGCTCGAGCCGCACCTGGCGCCGCCCGGGATTGCCGAAGGCGCGCGCGTTGTAAGCCGCGACCAGATCCTCGCCTCGCGGGCCTGGAGCCGGTTCGGCCCCAGGGGCCGTGCCGGCCGCGGCGAGCAGGACGCCCAGCAGGCCGGCGCCTAGCCGAAGCTCGAAAGACCTCGAAGAGCGCTCGCCGGGCAAGACTCCTCCCCTCCGCAGAGCTGCGGCTCTTTACGGGTCGCGCCGGGGAAGGTCCCCGCCACGGCCCGGGTCTCGCTCAGGAGACCTTCGGTGTTCGTTGATGAAGTGGAGAGAGCAAGGGAAGTGCCAGCTGCTTTCCGAGGGTCCGGCGGCCTGCAGTCGCCTCGAGCCGAGAAACGCCGAGTACGGCCTTACCCGGCCGCGCGTACCCGCTTACTCAGGATCATCAGGGGCACGACCAGCAGAGTCATCAGGGCGCACAGCCCCAGGCTCAGGCAGACCAGCACCCCCAGCTGGTAGTTCGGCAGCACGGCCGAGAAGCCGAGCACGGCCAGGCCGATGGAGATCGCCACGGCGCTCTTGACGATCGCCGGCGCGGTGGCCCCGAAGGCCGAGCGCAGGGCCGGCGCGGCGGGCCGCCCCGAGCGGGCGGAGGTCTGGTAGTCGGCGACCAGGTGGATCGAGTAGTCGACGCCGATGCCGAGGGCGATGGCGGCGAACATCGAGTTGGCGATGCCCAGGGGGGTCCCCGAGAGGGCCAGCAAGGCGAACACGCCGGTCACCGCCACGGCGATGGGCGCGAGGGCCAGCAGGGTCGCCGGCAGCGAGCGCAACAGCAAGAGCAGGAGCAGGGCGTTCGCCAGCAGGGCCGTGGCCACCGAGAGCACCTGGCCGACCACCAGCAAGTCCACGGCCTGGTAGGAGACCCAGCCGTCGCCGAAGGGGGTGACCTCGAAGCCTCCCGCGCCGGCCCGTGCCGCCGCCAGCAGCCGGCCGATGCGCGCGTAGCTCGAGCGGTTCACGTAGGCGGTGACCCGAGCCCGCCGGTAGCCCTCCTCGATCCGCTCGGTCAGCGGCGAGTGGCGCAGGGAGCCGAGCAGGAGCAGCGAGCGCTCGATCGCCACCTCTTCGAGGGCGGCTCGCCCGCCGAGCACGTCCTCGCGCAGCCCGGCCCAGGGCCGGCCGGCGAGGGCCGCCTCCACTCGCAGCACGTCGTCGAGCACGCTCTCGACGGCACCGACGTGCTCGACCCGCGCGAGAGCAGCCTGGAAGCGCCCCAGAGCCGCCATCTCTTGGGGCGCCAGGAAGCCTTCGGGATGGCGGCTCTCGACCATCAGCTCCACCCGGGTGGTGCCGGCCAGGCGCTCGTTCAAGAGCCGGTCGCCGCGGGCGATGTCACCGTCGGGTGGGAGGTTGCGCACCCAATTGTCGTCGACGGCCAGCCCCCGGCAGGCCCACGCCGCCAGCGCCGTGGCCACGACTACCGCGACGAGCAGACGCCGGGGCCCGAGCCGCTCGAGCCGATCGAGGAAGGCGCCGGACCAGCGCTCGCCGCGCCCATCCTCGGCCTCGCCGCGGCTGGTTACGGGCCAGCGCGGGACCAGCAGCACCAGCAGGGCCGGCACCAGGGTGAAGGTCATCAGGGTGGAGAGGAAGATCGCCAGGGCGCCGTAGAGGCCGAAGACCCGTTGCGGCTCGAGGGGGGTGGCGAGTAGGGCGAGCAGGCCGGCGATGGTGGTCAAGGCAGTGAGCAGGATGGGACGGGCCACCGCCCCGAAGCTCGCCACCACCGCCTGCGCCACCGGCTCCTCGGGTCGAGCTGCCCGGTGGCGGAAGAAGTGGTGGAGGGCGTAGACGTCGTCCGACACGCCGATGACGATCAGGATCACCGGCAGCACCAGGGTGGTGACGAAGACCGATTCCCCCGCGAGCCCCATCAGCCCCGCGGTGACCAGCAGGCTGGCACCGATCTCGGCCAGGGAGACCAGGGCCGGCAGGGGGTGGCGGAACAACAGCACCAGAGACAGACCGAGGACCAGGATCACCGCCGGTACCAGACGCGCCAGGTCCCAGGCGGCACCGAGGCCGAGCACGGCTTGGGCGAGGGCGGTGCCGGAGAGGGCCACCTGCCCCCCCGCGCCCTGCTCCCGGGCCAGGGCGGCCCGCGCCCTCTCGAGCAGGAGGTAGCGGTCGGCCTCGGCGGTGACCTCGGCGTAGACCGCCGTGGCCCGGCCGTCGCGAGCCACCAGCACGCCGTCGTCGAGGCCCAGGGCCGCCGTCTCTCGGGCCAGCTGCTCCGCCAGGGCGGGCGTCACCGGGCCGGGGCGGGCCAGCAGGGGGTCGGCGTCCAGGGTGTCGCCCTCGAGAAAGAGCCGCGGCAGGGTGGCCAGGCTCGCCACCGAAGAGGGCACCACGCCGGGCATGGCGGCCAGCTCCGCGCTCAGCCGGCGTACCCGCTCGAGGGACTCGGGCTGGAACACGCCCTCGTCACCGGCGACGACGCCGAGCACCACCACGTCGCGCAGGTGGAAGCGCTCGCCGGCTGCATCGCTCGCCGCCAGGCGGGGCTGATGGGCGGGCAGCAGGGAGCGGCCGTCGAGCCGCAGCTCGATGCGGGGAATCGCCACGGCGAGGCCGAGGGCCGCCAGGCTCAGGGCCGCGATCACCCGCCACGGACGGGCGGCCGAGGCCGCGATCAGGGCCCGGATCCCGGCCAGCTCGCCCGTAGAGCCCAAGACGATCACTCCGCCGCGCGCAGCGCGCGGGCCGGGTTCGCGCGCGCCACGCCGAGGATCGGCAGGGCGAGCGCCGCGAGGGCCACCACCAGCAGGGTCCCCAGGGCCAGGGCGATCGGACCGGCGGCGGCCTGGGGCGCCCCGAACAGCAGGCTCGAGAGGACCCGGCGCATCGCCAGGGCTCCCAGCAGGCCGAGCAGGGTGCCGGCCAGCACCCCCACGCCGATGCGCCGGGCGAAGCTGGCCACCACGTGCCGGCGGTCGGCCCCCAGGGCGAGACGGATGCCCACCTCCCGGATCCGCCCCTGGACCTGGTGCCGCGTCACGGCGTAGACCCCCAGGCCCGCCAGGCCGAGGGCGAGCAGGGCGAGGGCGGCCAGCAGCACGACTCCATAGCGGGGCCGGGCCAGGGCCCGGGCGAGGGCCGAGTCGAGAGGCTCCAGCCGGCGCAGCGCGAGCCCCGGAGCCTCGGCGAGCACCACCGAGCGCAGAGCGGCCGCAGCCGCCGCGGCATCGGTCGACGAACGGGCCAGCAGGGTCGCTTCCGCGACCGGCGCCTGCATGTGGCTGAGGTAGATCTCCGGGCCGACGCGGTAGTCGAGCTCGGCCTGGCGGACGTTGGCGGCGACTCCGATGACCTGCCAGGCCTCCGCCTCGGCGCCGGCCTCGCCCTTGCCCAGCCGCAAGCGCTTACCGAGGGCGCTCTGCCCCGGCCAGGCTCGACGGGCCAGGGCCTCGTTGACCACCACTACGGCCGTCGCCTCCTCGCCGTCCTGGGGCTCGAAGAAGCGGCCCGCCAGCTTGCGGATACCCAGGGCCTCCAGCGTCCCCGGGGCCACCGTCCGCAGCAGGGCCGAGGCCGGGGCGGTGTCGTCGGCAGCGTCCTCGACCCGGAAGGGCGTGCTCAGGCGGCGGTTGCCGAGGACCATCGGCGAGGCCAGACCCGCGGCCTCGATCCCCGGGACGGCGGCCACACCTTCGAGCAGGCGTGAGAACAGCAGCCGCCGCTCGGTCGCCGAGGGATAGTCCCGCACCGGCAGCGAGAGCTCGACCGAGGCGACCCGCTCGGGGTCGAGGCCGAGCTCCGAGCGGGTGAGGCGCTGGAAGCTGGCGAGCGCCAGCACCGCGCCGGTGACCAGCACCAGGGCGAGGGCGACCTCCACCGCCACCAGGCCACTGCGGACGACCCCCGTCAGACCTTCCCGGCCCCGGCGGGCGGTGGCGCGCAGGGTCTCGAGGCCCCGCACCGAGAGCGCCACCCGCAGCGGCAGCACCGCGCCGAGGAGCGCGACGAGGGCCAGCATCAGCCCGGCGAAGCCCAGTACCCGGCCGTCGAGGCGCATCTCGGTCAGCCGCGGGATGGCGTCGAGGCCGGAGGCCGCGAGCAGCGACAGCACCGCCTGGGTGGCGAGCAGGGCCACGGCCACGCTCGCCCCCACCAGCACCAAGCTCTCGACCAGGACCAGCCGGACCAGGGGCCAGCGGCCGGCACCGAGGGCGACGCGCAGGGCCAGCTCGCGGTCCCGTTCGAGGGCCCGAGCCGCCAGCAGGCTCGCGGCGTTGACCGCGGCCAGCAGGAGCAACAGCCCGCCCATCACCAGCAGGGCGAGCAGGGCCGCGCGCAGGGTAGCCGAGAGGCGTTCGAGCAGGGGGTCGGCAGCGATGTCGAGATGGCGGTTTTCCTCGGGGTGGGCCTCCGCCAGGCGCCGCCCCAGCTGGCCCATCTGCTCCCGCGCCGTGGCCAGGGACACCCCCGCGGCCAGCTCGCCGAAGACGATCAGGGACCGGCGCGAGCGCGAGGCGAGGTCCGGGTCGATGGCCAGGGGCACCCACAGCTCCTGGCGCAGCAGGAAGGGGGCCCGCACCACGCCCACCACCTCGTGCGGCAGACCATCGATCTCAATCGAGCGCCCGACTGCTCCCCCCTCGGCTCCGAAATGCCGACGCCAGAGGGGCTCGGAGAGGATCACGGTGCGGGTCCCTCCAGCGCGATCCTCCTCGGGCAGGAAGCCGCGGCCGGCCAGGACCTCGAGCCGACACAGCGAGAGGTAGTCCCAGGACACCCGACCCACGTCGACGGCCACGGGCTCGGCGAGAGCGGTCAGGGTGGCGGTGTCGAGCTGCACCGCGGCCAGGGCGGAGTACACCGTGCTGCCGGAGCGCAGGTCCAGGAAGTTGGCCGGGGAGACCGGCCGCTGCTCCCCGGCCCGGTCGGTGGCGACCTCGAGCACCATCACCATCCGCTCGGGATGGCGGGCGGGCACCGGCATCAGGAGGATGGTGTTGACGATGGCGAAGACGAGGAGCACGGGGCCCGTGCCGAGGGTGAGGGTGAAGAGGGTCCCCAACGCGAAGGCGGGCCTCGCCCACAGACTGCGCAGAGTGGACCGCATCTCGCTGAGCACGCCCGGAACCGTTCAGCAAGAAGGATGCCCCGCCGAGGGGCGTCCGGCGGGCCGGCGGGAGCGGGAAGTCCGCTTCGCGGAGGAGGGTCGTCTGGGGCCGCTCTTTCCCGTCCGCGGGTAAGCGGCTCCACGGCCACGCTTCTCCACCCAATCTTCCGTCTCAATATGTTCGCTGGAACTGTCACGGAGCGACTGCTGTGTGCACACTACGGAAGGGGGCAGGCCGGGAGCGCGGCCCCCGCGCGAGGGTGGAGGAGCGATGTCTCGAGTCCTGATCGTTGACGACGACCCGACCGTTCAGCGGCACCTGTCCGGTGCGCTGCGGGAGCGGGGCCACGAGGTGCGGGCGGCGACCCGAGCGGAGCAGGCCCTGCACCTCGCCGAGGAATGGCGCCCGGCACTGGCCCTCTCCGAGCTCAAGCTCCCCGATTTTCCTGGCCTCGAGCTGCTGACCCGCCTCCTGCGCCTGGAGCCCCACCCGATGGTGATCATGCTCACCGGCCATCCCAGCGTCAGCACGGCCGTGGAGGCGATGCGCCGCGGCGCCTTCGACTACCTGCCCAAGCCCCTCGACGAGGGCCGCCTCTCCACCCTGCTCTTCCGTGTGCTCGAGCTGCAGGCGGCGCGCTCCGATCTCGATCCCCCGACCCACTTCAGCGAGATCATCGGAGTGAGCACGGCGATCCAGGAGGTCTTCCGCATCCTGGGCAAGGTGGCGGCGGTGGACGTCACGGTCCTGGCCACCGGTGAGTCGGGCACCGGCAAGGAGCTGGTGGCCCGAGCCATCCACCGCAAGAGCCGCCGCAGCAGCGGGCCCTTCGTGGCGGTGAACTGCTCCGCGATCCCCGAGAGCCTGGTCGAGGCCGAGCTCTTCGGTCACGAGAAGGGAGCCTTCACCGACGCCCAGATCAGCCGGCTCGGCATCTTCGAGCAGGCCGACGGCGGCACCCTCTTCCTCGACGAGGTCTGCGACCTCTCCCCGGCGGCGCAGGCGAAGCTGCTGCGGGTGCTCCAGGAGCGGCAGATCGTGCGCCTCGGCTCGCGCACGCCGCAGCGCGTGGACGTGCGGGTGATCGCCGCCACCAACAAGGACCCCGAGGGGGAGGTCAAGGCCGGGAACTTCCGCGACGACCTCTACTGGCGCCTCAACGTGGTGGACGTCCACCTGCCCTCGCTGCGCGAGCGCCGGCAGGACCTGCCGATCCTGATCGACCACTTCTTCCGGCGCTTCCAGCGCGAGCTCGGCCTGCCCGCGCAGAGCATCGAGCCGGAGGCGCGGGCCCTGCTGCTCGCCTACGACTGGCCGGGCAACATCCGCGAGCTGGAGAACACCCTCTGCCGCGCCATGATCCTGTGCAACGGCGAACAGCTGAAAGTCGCCGACCTGCCCGAGCGCATCCTCGGCCAGGGTGGCGCGGAGGCCAGCGAGGTCGCCCGCGCCATCGGCCCCGTGACCCTCGCCCAGGCGGTCGAGAACGTCACCGAGAGGCTCGAGCGGGTGCTCATCATCCGCCGCCTGGCCGAATGCCACGGCAACCGCACGGTCACTGCCGAGAGCCTCGGCATCAGCCGCAAGACCCTGTTCAACAAGATGAGGCAGTACGGCATCGAAAGCCTCCCGGCCAGCGGCGAGGTGGCGAACTAGGGCGACCTCCTGGGGTCGCGGCAGCCGGGGCCGTCTTTCCTGGTAGACTCATTTGCAAGCATAGAGATTCTTCAGGGATGAAGACCCCTGCCCCCAGCTGGCTCGCCGCCGCCTTGGGCCTCCTGCTCACCGCCAACCCCGGCGGGGCTGCGCCGATTGCGATCCAGGGCCGGGTCCTGCACCTCGACGGCAACCCTTTCCCCGAGGCGAGGGTGCAGCTGGTGGCCGTCTCTCTGCCGGGAGCCGAGCTGGCTCCGCCGGCCGTGATGGCCACTACCAGCGACCGAGGTGGACGTTTCGAGCTGCTCGCGCCAGAGCCCGGGATGTGGCGGCTGGTGGCCCGGGCGAGAGGCCACGCGGCTCAGGCGATCGATCTCTTCCCCTTGCTCGAGCCCACCGTCGTGCCGGCGGTCCGCCTAGCCGCGGTCGACGAGCTGCGCATCCACCTCGCCGGGCCGCAGGGCGAGCCGGTCCCCGTGGGGTGGCTGGCGATCCAGCCGCCCCGGTCGCGGCGGGGCACGGCCTCGAATGCAGCCCGACTACGGTGGACCGGCGCCGACCTGGTGGAGTCCCTCCCTCCGGATCGACCCCACCCGGTCTGGGCCGAGGCGGGCTCGGGCCTCGCTCTCCTCGCTCCCGGCTTGCCGGCGAGCCGCTCGACCGCCGACGGGCAGGCGAGCTCGACGCGCGCCCTGCGGCTGAGCCCCGGGTTGATTTGCCGGCTCCGCGTCGTGGGCACCTCCGGCGAGGTCGTGGCGGGGGCCAAGGTCCGGGTGGAGGGGCTGGAGCGCCCCGAGGTCTCCGACGAACGAGGCCTCCTCGCCCTGCCCCTCGAACGCGATCGCCCCGCTCGCTTGGCGGTCGAGACCACGGATGGCCGCTGGGCGGAGCTCGCTCTCCCCGCCGTCGTCGAGGCCGTCGAGACCGGGCTCACCGCCCAGCTCCTCCCGCCCACAGAGATCAAAGGGCGGGTGAGCGACCAGGCCACTGGAGGGCCCCTCGCCGAGGCCTGGGTGTGGTCTGCCGAAGCGCCGGGGCGCGCCACCCGCACGGACGCGGCGGGCCGCTTCAGGTTGGCCCTGCCCTTTCATCGCTCGCGAGAGATCATGGCGACGGCCCTCGGCTATCTCCCGACCCGGCTCGAGATCGCGGCCGGCTCCACGCGTCCCCTCCCTCTTCGGCTCGCCCCTGCCCTGACCGTAGCGGGGACCGTCGAGAGCGAGTCCGGCCGGCCGATCGCCGGAGTCGAGCTGGTCGCCCGGCCCCAGCCCGGCCAGCCGCCGGCATCCCCGGTCCTCGCCATGTCGGACCGCCAGGGCTGGTTCCGGCTCAGCGGCCTGGCCGCGTCGACCTCCTACTGGCTCGAAGCCAGCGCCGACGGCTTCTTGCCGGCCAGGAACCGACTCGAGACCTCCCAGGATCCGCCACCGGGCTCCCTTCGACTGGTCCTGCGCCAGGGCCGGGCGGTGATCGGCCGGGTGGTCGACTCTCGGGGGCGACCGATCGCGGGCGCCCGCGTGATGAGCCGGCCTTCCGGTCTCGCCGGTGACCTGCTGGCGCCGGAGGGCGAGAGCAAGGAGATCTCCTGGGCGCACACCGATGCCGCCGGCGGCTTCGCCCTGCCGGCCCAGAGGCCCGGTCGCCTCGACCTCTCGATCGAGGCTCACGGCTTCGCCCGCCACCGGCTCGACCACCTCGAGCTCGAAGCGGAGCCCGTCCCCCTGGACCTCGGCGTGATCACCCTGGCGCCAGGGGCCGACCTCGAGGGTGTCGTGATCTCCTCGGCTGGAGCCGGGATCGCCGGCGCACAGATCCTGGCGGTCCCGGTGCAGAGCGATCCCGCGCGCCCCCTCGACCCGGTGACGGCCGCCTGGGTGCTCGACGCCCTCACCGACTCCCGGGGCGCCTTCGTGCTCCCGGACCTACAGGCCGGTCTCGATCTCGAGATCAGCGCCCGCCACCCGGGCTACGTTCGCAGCTCGCGGCTGGTGGCGGTCGAAGCAGGCGCAGATCCGATCGTGCTCGAGCTGGCGCCGGCGGCGGGGCTGGCCGGCCGGGTGGTGGACGAGGCCGGCGGCGCCATCGCCGGGGCTCGGGTCATCGGCTACCAGGAAGGCCCGGACGAACAGGACGAGCCCGCCTCGTACGCGGTCTCGGCGGTCAGCGACACCCAGGGGCACTTCCTGCTCGCCGAGCTGGAGCCCGGCCGGGTCGAGGTGACGGCTTCGGCCGCCGGCTTCCTGCCCGCCCGGCGGAGCCTCGACCTCGACGGCACAGAAGCAAGCTCGCAGGTAGATCTGACCCTCTCGGCCGGCGGTCGGCTCACCGGCCAGGTGCTCGCGGAGGGAGGCGAGCCGGTCGCGGGAGCGACGCTCGAGGTGGCCGACAACGGCACCTTCGAGGCTCAGCGGATCGAGCTGCCCGTGCCCCGCACCGTCACCGACGCGTCAGGGCTCTACCAACTCGCCGGCCTGCGCCCGGGAGGCCGGCGAGTCGAGGTCCGTCACCGCGACTTCTTGCCGCTCGCGCAGGAGATCGAGGTCGGCGAGCAGGAAACACGGCTCGACCTGGTGCTCAGCCGGGGCACGCGCCTGAGCGGCCGCGTGGCCGATCACCTCGGTCACGAGGTGGCCGGCGCCCAGGTTCGCCTCACGCGGCGGGGCGGTCTGTCGCTGACCACCGTGACCACTGACCTGGCCGGGGCCTTCTCGTTCACCGCTCTGGCGCCCGGAGACTATCTGCTGGTCAGCGAGAAACCGGGCCTGCCCCCCGGCTCCCTGGAAGCGCGGGTGGAGCCCGGCGTCCCCCCACCGCCGGCCGAGATCCGGCTGCCGCCACCCGTGACGCTGACGGGAACCCTCCTCGGCCTCGCTCCCGAGCAGCTCGCGCGGGTGGAGGTCTGGGCCTACGGCGCTCTGCCCGTGCCTCTGCTCGGCGAGGTGCTGCCGGATGGGCGTTTCGTCTTCGCCAACCTGACCCTCGGTGAGTGGCGGCTGCGGGCCGCCGTCCGGCCCGAGGGACCCGAGGTGGAAGGCGCGATCCGGCTCGACGAGGGGACCAGCAGGGCCAGCCTCGACCTCGACTTCGGCCTCAGGGCCGAGACCGCCCACCCCTGAGCAGGCTGGCGCCGACCACCTGCGACCAGCGGGAGGTGTCGCCGGTCTCGAAGCCATCGGCGAAAAGGAAGGACTCCGGGTCGAACGGGTCGCAGCGGGGGCCATTGTGGCCGAGCAGGAACACGTCGTCGACGGCCCACCACCACTCGAAGCGGGCGTCGTGGTAGTGGAAGCGCACCTGCACGTTGCTCGCTCCAGCAGCCTGGGCCGAGACCTCCAGCCGGAGGGTGCCGCTCTGGTCCGCGCCGGCGAAGCTGACCACCGGCGCCCACGCGCCGCCGGTGGCCGCCGAGCGGACCTGCACGTCGCCGACCTCCTCGAAACCGAGCTCGTACCAGTTGAAGTCGTGACTGAGCTGGAGCTCGACGTGCGAGAAACCGACCGCGCTCACGACGGGGCTGATCAGCTGCTCGTCCATCAGCTCCCCGATGCCGAGCTGGTCGGAATCGACGATCGCGAAGGGCTCGGCCATCGGCTCCATGCGCGCGCCGGGGTTGGCCGTCGTCCAGGTTGCCGCCGGCCCGCTGCCGGTACCCCCGTCGACCACGGTCCAGGCGCCCGGCAGGCCCCCGGCGAAGCTCTCGTAGAAGAGGGTGGTGCGGAAGATGGCACCGACCGTCGAGCTCACGATGCCCGGACTGGCCGGGAACGGACCGATGCCGTCGGCCGCGAGGTCGATCAGGTCGAGCTCGAGGCTGCCGCCGCAGGCAGCATCGAAGGGGACCACGAAGCGCACGGGCTGGCCGCTGGCGACCGCGCCCGGAGCGATGCCGGGGATGCTCAAGGCGGTGTCGAGCAGGGTGATGCCCGGAGCGGATCCCGGCCCGACCTGGACCGTGCCCACGACGTTGGTCGCCGTGTCGCTGCAGGAGGCGTTGCGCACCCGGGGCACGGCCTGCCAGGTCTCGCCAGGGTCGATCTTGCCGTCGCCGTTGCCGGCGACCTCCGCCAGCCCTTCCGCCTCGATACCCTGGAGGGAGGGCGAGGCGCTGCATAGAAACGGGGCGATCGCCGGGTAGATGTCGGACATCAGCATGCCGCGGTTGCCCTCCGGCCCCGAGCAGGTCCCGCAGTGGTGGAGCCCGACCAGCTTGCCGTCCAGCTGGCGGAAGATCGGCGAGCCGGAGCTGCCGGGCTCGGTGTCGAGAGTGCCGTAGTAGCGCAGGGTCGAGCCATCCACCACGACGTCCGAACCTGCGCCGTGGGCGATCTCCTGCGGCCGACCCGAAGGATGCTGCACGATGTAGAGAGCCTCGCCACTCGCCGGGGGGCTCGGATCGGGGTTGGTCCAGCCGAAGGTCGAGGACGGGTCGCCGATCACGCTCGACAGGCTGAAGTCGAGCGAGGAGAGGGAGACCTCGCAAACCCCGAAGGGCGAGGAGGCGACCAGCTGATCGCAGTGGAAGCTCTGCCAGTCGAGGGAGGGTGGCGAGCCGTCGCCGCAGCCCGTCCGGCGATAGCCGAACAGGAACTCGGCGTTGTCACAGGCCGCCTGGTCCTCGATGCAGTGGTTGTTGGTGAGCAGCATGCCCAGCGGCGAGACATTCGAAGCGGAGCAGAAGAGGGCGGCGCTGGGATCGCCTCCGGCCAGGATCACCCCGGCCGAGGCCACGATGTTCGACCACCGGAGAGGATCTCCCTGGTAGCAGATGGTGTCCTCGAAGTCGGCGGGAGGACAGATCGTCTCGGGCCCCGGCAGACGCCCAGCGAACAGATCCGCATCGCCGGCCAGCACTCGATCGAGCCGGAAAGGGGGGCGAGCCCAGGGGCCTCGCAGAGTCAGCTCCAGGTCGAGCACGGAACCGGGGACCGACAGCCCCCAGAAGGTGCCGCGCTCCTTCGGTCCCCGGCCACGCAGGCGCTCGACCACGCGGCCGGTGGCCGAGCGGACGAGCAGCTCCTCACCGGGAGCCAGGCTCAAGTCGACGAAGTGGGGCTTGATGAACGAGGCCCCGGGCACCTCGAGAGTCCGCCGCCAGACGACGCCCTGCCCTTCCCGGACCAGCTCTCTCGGGTCCGGCTCGAGGGCGATCTCGACCTCGCTGCCGACGCGCTCCAGGACAGGCGGCTGCGGCTGCGCCTTCGGGGGCTCCCCGGAGACCAGCGGCGCTGGTCCGAGCGAGGCGAGGCCCAGCATGAGCAGTGCGGTCTCGAGGTGCGTCATGGCGAGAGCCTCCCGGTTGGCTTTCCGATCCGGCGTGCCTTGCCTCTCAGGGCACCCGCTTCCAGTCGACCACGTTGGTGAAGGCCTCTTTGCCGTTCCGGTCGTAGGTCCAGGCGTTCTGGATGGTGTTGGGATCGACGAACCGATAGACGGCCCGCACCATGTGGCCGGCGTTCGGGTCCTGGAGGTTCGTGGCGTCGAACATCTCGAACCGCAGCACGTTGGCCTCGGCGCCATCCAGCTGCGCCCTCATCCGCGGCTGATTGTTGGAGACGCAGTAGTGGGTCAGCATCAAAGTATCGCCGTCCAGGTGATAGACGGTGTACATGCCGTGGAAGCTGTTGCTGCCTTCCGCGTACTCCTCGAGCACGGCGTGACCGCCAGCAATGACCTCGAAATGCAGGCTGGCCGGCTTGCCGGTGGGAGTGGTGCCCTGCCAGTCGCCCTCCAGGGTCTTGATCCGCTCGAAGGCCGCCTCCGCCGCGGCACCGGCCTCGGCTTCGAAGCCGCCCACGAAGGCGATCAGGGTCGTCATGCCTACCATCAGCAGGCGCTTCATCCAACTCTCCATGGTGAACCTCCTCTCTTCGAACGTGGCTTGCTCGCTCAGCGCTGCGGCACTCCCGTGCGGGCCGGTGCCAGCGCTTGATCGAGGAAGCGCACGAACGGGGTCATGAGCTCGAAACGTCGCGCGATCTCGGAGACCAGCCCGGAGCCATCCCCTTGGGCCGGCCCGAGCGCGGTGCGAAAGTAGGCCTGCTTGAGCGTCACCAGGTCCCGCTCCTCCTCGGCTTGCTCGAAGCCGCGGGGAAGGCGCTTGAGCCGTTCGCCCTGGAGCGGCCCCATCGCGGCGACCAGCGCGGGCTCGGCGATCAGGCGGCGCAGCTCCGCCGTGCGCTCGACGCAGGCTCGCCGGAGCGCCTCGAGCTGCGGCGGCCCAGGCACGTAGGCACCGCCCAGCAGGTCCACCCCCTCGGGCCCGAGGCCGAGGAAGAACCCGGCGACCTCTTGCTTCTCGCCGCCTTCTCGCGGGAAGACGATCGAGAGATGGGTGTGGTAAGGGGACTTGTCGGCGCTGAAGCGGGTGTCGCGGTGGATCCTCGAGATGGCGCGCGATGGATCGAGCACTCGGTAATCCGGAGCGAACGAGCCGAGGGAGTCGTTCACCGCCGTCGCGAGCCGCACGAAGGGCTCCCTGACCTGCTGCTCGAAGACCTGCTTGCGCGCCTGGAACCACTCTCGCTGGTTGTTCGCAGCCAACTCTCGCAGGAACGCGATCGCCGACCCAGGAAAGCTCACCGTCTCAGCCGCCATCCGACACCTCGACAGTCTCGCGGGTTTCTCCGCATCGGGTCAGCTTCACCGCCTCCGCCACGCCGAGATCCGACATCACCCCACGGGCGCGGGCCAGCAGGGGCTGATCGGACACCGCTCGATCGTAGAGGGAGGCCGGGATGCCGGGCCGAGCGGGCCACAGGGTCTGGCGCAGCTCGCTCGTCACCTCGTTCTCGAGGTCTTCGAACACCGCCCTGCGGGCCGTGTAGAGCTGCTCGAAGCGTTCGACCTCCTCGACCCGGTAGCGCTTGCTGGGCGTGCCAGAAGCCTGGTACCAGGTGGCAGCGAGGAGGACTTTGCGGCGGGGGTCGACCTCCGCCTCGATCCAGGCGAAGCCGAGGTCCGCCGCCAGCTCGGGGCCGCGCGGCCAGCCCACGACCGAGCGGGTCTCGCTCGTCGGCTCCGCGGCGGCGGCCGCGGGGCGCCACGCGAAGCGGTACTTGTCGAGCGACAGGAAGCCGCGGGCCTGCTCGTAGGTCAGGCAGGTCCCCGCCACGACCAGCTTGAGCGACTCGCGGGGGATCTCCTTGAAGTGGTCGAACGTCTTCATGTGGAACCACATCGAGTCGACCTCGTCGCCGCCCGCCCGGTCATCGATCAAGAGGCCCGTGCCGCGCATGCGTCGAGGCTCACAGAAGACGAAGAGCTGGCGCAGCTGCGGGGTCGAGCCGTCGATCAGCCCCCATAGCTCGGTTTCCTCTCGGGCAGGATAGCCTACGCCGACCTGACTCGTGGCACGCCGGGTGACGATCTCGAAGCGCACCAGACGGGTCGTCTGCCTCAGCACCGTCTCCACCTCGGCCATCAGCCGCTCGGCGCCGGCGTCCGGTCCGAGCTGCCCCGACGCCACCGCCGCTGGCGCCTCGGGCGAGGCCGCCAGCGAGCCGGCCGGCGGCCCCGAGTCGGCCCTACAGGCCACCAGCCACATCGCGATCAGCCAGGAGCCGAGGGTCCTCGCGCACCGCATCGGTACCTCCGTCGTCCCTCGTGCTCGGCAGAGGCGGTCGGAGCGAGGTGCGCTCGCCGGCCAGCCCGCAGAAGACGAGGAGAGTGGTCAGGTAGGTGCTGGCGATCGCCAGCACCAGGGTCAGCCCGAGGCCGCGGTTGGGCAGGACTCGTGAGAGCAGGAGGACGGAGAAGCCGGCCACCAGCAACACGGCGTTCCAGCGCAGCGCCCGGCTCGAGCGTTCCAGCGCCTCGAGGCCGGCCTGCAGCCGGGAGCGACCCGCCGCCAGGCCCGCCCAGGAGGCGTCCACCAGGTGCAGGCTGAAGTCGACACCGGTGCCGATCGCGAGGCTGCCGAACATGCTGGTGGCGACCCCCAGCGGCGTGCCCAGCAGCCCCATCACGGCAAACACCACGAAGGCGGCCACCAGGGTGGGAAGCAGCACCACCACGAGCGCCCAGGGACTGGCGTAGACCAGCGCGGCCAGCCCCAGGATCAGCAGCACCGACCAGCCGATGGAGCGCAGCTGGCCCTCGACGATGGACGCCACCATCTCGAGGCCGACCGGCACGTCGCCGCTGGTGTGGAAGGCCAGACCCTCCTGGCTGGCGATGCGCCCGATCTCCCCGGTCAAATAGGCCGCCAGTCGGCTGTCACGCCGAAAATCTTCGCCCTTCAGGAAGACCTGCACCCGCGTGCTGCGGCCACTGGCGGCGAGCCGTTCGCTCATGGCACCGAGATCCGGGGTGCTCTGGGCCAGGGTGAGAAGGTCCTCGAAGCGCTCGCGGGGTAGCTCCTCGAGCCGCCGTGCCTCACCGAGGTCCGACGCCAGGTCGCGCAAGGGATCGAGGTAGCTCGCCACCCCGCCCACCCCTTCCCCGTCGCGAGCCACCCTCACCACCTCGGCCACGATGGCGGCGCCACGGGGGGTGTAGAAGAGGTCACTTTCGCCGCTGAGCACGAGGTCGAAGCGGTGGCTGCCCCACAGCTCTCGGTTGAGCCGGTTCTCAGCCGCCACGAGGGGCGAATCCTGGGGGAAGTTGCGGATCCAGTTGTCCTCGACACGCAGGCGCCAGAGCCCGGGCAAGAGGGCCACCACCGCCACCAGGAGGGCCAGCAGCGGCAGTCGTCCCCAGCCGAGCAGACGCCTTTCGAAGGGCACGGTGGGCCGTCGGGCTCGAGGCCGCCGGCGCCCCTGCAGCCAGGCCGGCGGCAGCACCTTCATCAGCGCGGGCACCACCAGGAAGCTCACCAGCAGCGCGAGCAGGATGCCGATCGCGCTCCACAGCCCGAAGTCGGAGAGCGCGGGCAGGGGGCTCAAGGTGAGGGAGGCGAGGCCCACGGCGGTGGTCAGCCAGGTGGTCAGGATCGGCTTCTCGAGCTCGCGATAGGTCGCCACCACCGCCCGGGACACCTCGTCGCGAGCGCCCCCGATCGGCTCGGTCAGGAGGCTGAGCCGTCGATCCAGATGCTCGAGCAGATGCACCTCGTCGGTAATCGCCGTCACCATCAACACGATCGGCAAGGAGGTGGTCACCAGGGTGATCGGCACGCCGGCCAGAGCCATGGCGCCGAAGGTCCACGCCAACACCAGCCCTACCTCGGCCAACGGGAAGACCATCCGGCGAACGGAACCGAGGAAGAAGAGGAGACAGAGGGCCAGCACCCCGGTCATGACGGGAATCAGCGTCGCGAGGTCCTCCAACACGGCTGCGCCGAGCAGGGTCTGGGCGACCACCGGGCCGGTCAAGGCCACCTCGAAGCGATCCCGGCCGAACGGCTCGGCAGCCAGTTGGATCGATCGCACCACGGCCCGCCGGTCCGAGACCGGGAGCAGGGGCACGTAGATCGCTGCCGCTGCCCCCGAGGGCGACAGAAACAACCCCTCGGTCAGGCTCCTGCCGCGAGCCCTCTCCAGGACCTCCTCGAAGGTCGCCTCCCGACCTTCGAGAGCGTCGAGGATCGGCCGTACCTTCAGGCTGGTGGCGCCGAGCTCGAGCTCTTCCAGACTGGCGATCGAACGGACCCCACTCAGCCGCACCCCGGCGAGGGCAGCGATGGCGCGGTGGAGATCCCGGACGGTGGCGAGGCCCTCGGCAGAATGGAGCGAAGGCCCAGCTGGACGAGCGAGGACGAGCACGATGACGTCCTCGCTGCTGCCGAAGACGTCCGCGTCGACCTTCGAGCGGGCGGCCACCGGGGCCTCCTCGCCGCGGATCGCCGCCCCGTCGGTGTCGATCCTGAGCCCCGGCAGGGCTGCCAGGGCGAAGGCGGTGAGCAGCGAGGCCGCCACGAGGATCGACCAGGGACGGCGGGTGGCGAAGAGGGTCAACCGGTGCATCGAGGCTCAGGGCCCGCCGGCGGGAAGAGGTCGCAGGGCGAGGCGGAGACCGCGTCGGGGCCGCAAGGTCAGCCCCGCCTCGATCTCCGGTGGCGGCTCGGCGGCGGGTGCCAGGCAGCACCGCCGGAGGACCGCGGCGAGCGCGACGATCACCTCGAAGCGTCCGAAGAGCCGACCGATGCAGGCGCGGCCACCGAGCCCGAAGGGCAGGTAGGCCAGCGGCGGAGCCGACAGATCTTCGAAGCGACCCGGATCGAAGGCCTCGGGGTTGGACCAGTGCCCCGGGTGGCGCTGGAGAGAGTAGACGTTGACCAGGACGTCGGTCCCCGCGGGCACGAGGCAGGGACCGAGGTGATCGGGAGCCATGGCCTTGCGAGTCAGCATCCAAACCGGGGGGTAGAGGCGCAGGGCCTCGTCGACCACCGCACCGAGGGCCGGCGGGACGTCGACGTCGTCCGGCTGCCCGTCACGACGCCACCGCAGAGCCTCCTCGCGGGCCCTTTCCTGCCAGACCGGGCTGCCCGCCAGCAAGTAGAGAGTCCAGGTGAGCGCCGCCGCGGACGTCTCGTGGCCGGCGAGCAGGAAGGTCAGGAACTGGTCTCGATACCGAGTCCCGTCCTCGCCCGGGCCCTCGGCTCCGAGGTGTGCGAGCACGTCGAGAGGTGTGCTCGACCCCTGCCGCGGCTCGGCGGCCAGCGCTCGCAGGCGGGAGAGGGCACGGCGAGCCGCGAGGCTCGTCGGCGTCGGCAGCCAGGTCGGCCCGGGGAGCAGGCTGGCCATGCGGCGCATCGCCCAGCGCGAGATCGCCCCCAGATCGCGCGCGATCGTGGGCGCCCGCGACGACAAATCGGCCGGCAAGAAGGTGTGCTCGAGCACTTCCAGCGCGTAGCGGGTGGCGCCTGACGAGACGTCGGTGGTCCCATCCGCCGCTGCCTGCTCGGCCCAGAGCGACGCCTGACGCTCCGCGGCCTGGGCACACACCCGGGCGAACTGCGCCAATCCACCACGGTCGAAGACCGGCTGGAGGGAGCGCCGCTGAGCGCTCCACACCTCCTCCTCGCTGGTCAGCAGGCCTGCGCCGAAGAAGCTGCGCGCCTGGTCCAGCCCGAGCCCCTTGCGGTAGCTCTTCTGGTTGTGCACCAGCACCTGACGGGCCACCCAGGGCTCGGTGACCAGGACCAGGCGTCGGCCCGGCATCCTGAACTCGACGAGGTCGCCATGCTCGCGGTGCGCTCGGACCGCGAAGCCCAGGGGATCGCGCCGAACCTGCAGCAGACTACCGAGCAGCCGGTGGCCTCTCGGCCCGGGCAGCCGCTCGCAGAGTGCCTGGGAGAGGGCCGGTGTCGACGAGACCATCTCCCGAGGGAAATGACGAAGCTCGAGCACCGGCTTCTCTCTCCAACCTTCCTCGATGGCGTTCTCTCTTCAGACCTTCGGTTGCGTACCGGAGGCGAAGCTCGCGATGGTACGCCCGCTGCTGTCGTTGCACTCCACCGGCACGAAGCGCAGCCGACCCAGCGAGGGATGGGTCATCTCGATGCGAGTCGACTCGAAGCCCCTCAAGGTCGGGCTGGTGGCGCGATTGCCCGAGGGCGGCACCTCGTAGAACTCGATGCTGTCCGGCTCGCCGGTGTACTCCTCGAAGAAGCGCTCGCCGTAGGCGATGGCATCGAAGGTGACGTTGAAATGGAATCGAGCCGGGAAGTCACTGCCCCTCTGCTGCGCCGTGATGGTGCTCAAGCGCTGGGGGACTCCCTCGGTCAGCCGGTAGGTGATCAGGGTGTCCAGTTTCTCGCTCCAGGCGAAGGCTTCCCAGTTCTTGACCACGAACTCGATCTGCCGGTAGCCGTCGCGGTTGACCGCCGGATTGCGGCGCTCGAGCAGCATGCGACCCTCGAACTTCAGGGTCTCGAGCAGGCGCTCGTTGTTGCCGTCGGCACCGACCGACCAGAGCTGGATCTGGAGCTGGTGAGTCACCAGGTCCAGGCCCGCTGGCGGGAAGGCCTTCATCGCCCCTGGGGGTGCGGCGGCCGAGGCGACCAGGGCTGCGACGAAAGCGATGGCGAAAGCGATTCCGATGAAGGCTCGTCTCACAAATGCCTCCCTTCTACGCGAGATGCGAGGGGCGGGCTTGCCGGCTCGCACGGAGTGAGCGGGCTGCGAGAGGGTTCCTCGACGCGGATAACTACAACAGATCCAAATAAAGCTAGGCGCATGTTAACACGGATCGCGGCTTGACCGATCGACTCGGCATCAGCCGCAGGAGCCTGTTCAACGGGATGATGAAGCCGGCGTCGAAGACGCTCCGGCCAACGGCGAGGGGGCGTGCTGGGAGTGCGCGGGGGGCCTGCCCTACCCCGCCCCGCCCGAGCGCTCCTGCTCCGACTTCTCGACGAAGAGGCGGGCGGCGAGGTAGTCGCGGTTCATGCGGGCGATCCAGTCAGTGGAGATGCTCTTGGGGCAGACCGCCTCGCACTCTCGGAAGTTGGAGCAGGCGCCGAAGCCCTCGCGCTCCATGGTCTCGACCATGCGGAGGACGCGCTCGTAGCGCTCGGGCTGGCCGTGGGGCAGCAGGCCGAGGTGCGAGATCTTGGCCGCCGTGAAGAGGTGGGCGGCACCATTGGGGCACTGGGCCACGCAGGCGCCGCAACCGATGCACTCGGCGGCGTCCATGGCCATTTCGGCGAGCTCCTTGCCCACCGGAAGGGAGTTCGCCTCCGGCGCGTTGCCGGTCGCGGCGGTGATGAAGCCTCCCGCCTGGACGATGCGATCGAAGGCGCCCCGGTCGACCACCAGGTCCTGGATCACCGGGAAGCCCCGGGACCGCCAGGGCTCGACGTGGAGCGTGTCCCCGTCCTTGAAGTGGCGCATGTGCAGCTGGCAGGTGGCGGTGGCCGGCATCGGGCCGTGGGCCACACCGTTGACCACCAGCCCGCAGGAGCCGCAGATCCCCTCGCGACAGTCGTGCTCGAACTCGATCGGCCGTTCGCCCTGGCCGATCAGGCGCTCGTTGACCACGTCCAGCATCTCGAGGAAGGACATGTCCGGGCTGACGTCGGGCGCGTCGTAGCGCACCATCCGGCCCGCGGCCCCGCGGCTCTCCTGGCGCCAGACGAAGAGGGTGAGGTTCATTACTTGTAACTCCTTTGGGAGAGCTGCACGTTCTCGAAGGTGAGCTCCTCTCGATGGCGGAGCGGAGGCTTCCCCTCCCCCTGCCACTGCCACACGGCGGCGTGGCGGAACCTCTGGTCGTCGCGCATCGCCTCGCCCTCCGGGGTCTGGTGCTCGCTGCGCAGGTGGCAGCCGCAGGACTCGTCGCGGGTCAGGGCGTCGCGGCACATCAGCTCGGCGAGCTCGAAGAAGTCCGCCACCCTGCCGGCCTTTTCCAGGCTCTGGTTGATCGACTCGCCGTGGCCGGTTACCCGCGCCTCCTGCCAGAACTGCTCGGCCAGCGCCGGGACGCGCTCGATGGCCTTCTCGAGCCCTTCCCCGGAGCGAGACATGCCGCACTGGTCCCAGACGATGCGGCCGAGCTCGCGATGGAAAGAGTCCACGGTCCGGCCGCCGGAGAGCGAAAGCAGGCGGGAGGTGCGCTCTCGCACCTCGTCCTCGACGGCGGCGAAGGCCGGGTGGTCGACTCCGACCTTCTCCCCCATTCGCGGCGCGAGGTAGTCGCCGAGGGTGTAGGGCAGCACGAAGTAGCCGTCCGCCAGGCCCTGCATCAGGGCGCTGGCCCCGAGGCGGTTGGCGCCGTGGTCGGAGAAGTTCGCCTCACCGATGACGAAGAGGCCGGGGATGGTGGACATCAGGTTGTAGTCCACCCACAGGCCACCCATGGTGTAGTGGGGCGCCGGGTAGATGCGCATCGGCGCCTGGTAGGGGTTCTCGCCGGTGATGCGCTCGTACATCTCGAAGAGGTTGCCGTAGCGCTCGGCGATGGTGTCCCTCCCGAGGCGCTGGATGGCGTCCGCGAAGTCGAGGTAGACGCCGAAGCCGGTGGCTCCCACGCCACGCCCCTCGTCCACCACCTGCTTGGCCGCCCGCGAGGCGACGTCGCGGGGTACCAGGTTGCCGAAGCTGGGATAGCGCCGCTCGAGGTAGTAGTCCCGCTCGTTCTCGGGGATGTCGCCCGGCCGGCGGCTGTCGCCCCCCCGGGCCGGCACCCAGATGCGGCCGTCGTTGCGCAGCGACTCGCTCATCAGGGTGAGCTTCGACTGGTACTCGCCCGAGGGCGGGATTGCCGTCGGATGGATCTGGGTGAAACAAGGGTTGGCGAAGCAGGCACCGCGACGGTGGGCTCGCCAGATCGCCGTGGTGTTGCAACCCTTGGCGTTGGTCGAGAGATAGAAGACGTTGGCGTAGCCGCCGCTGGCGAGCACCACGGCATCCCCTACCCAGCGGCGGATCTCGCCCGTGGCCAGGTTGCGGGTGACGATGCCGCGGGCCACGCCATCGATCACCACCAGGTCGAGCATCTCGGTCTTCGGCACCATCGTGACGGTGCCGCGGGCGACCTGGCGGGAGAGGGCCTGATAGCAGCCGAGCAGCAGCTGCTGGCCGGTCTGGCCGCGGGCGTAGAAGGTGCGCGAGACCTGGGCGCCCCCGAAGCTGCGGTTGGCCAGGTAGCCGCCATACTCGCGGGCGAAGGGAACGCCCTGCGCCACCGCCTGGTCGATGATGTTCACCGACAGCTGGGCGAGGCGGTGGACGTTGGCCTCGCGGGCTCGGTAGTCGCCGCCCTTGATCGTGTCGTAGAACAGCCGGAAGGCGCTGTCGCCGTCGTTCTGGTAGTTCTTGGCCGCGTTGATGCCGCCCTGGGCCGCGATCGAATGGGCTCGCCGGGCGCTGTCTTGGTAGCAGAAGCAGGTGACGTTGTAGCCCAGCTCGCCGAGGCTGGCGGCCGCCGAGCCACCCGCCAAGCCGGTGCCGACCATCAGCACGTGGAACTTGCGCTTGTTGGCCGGGTTGACCAGTCGCAGGTGGCCCTTGTGGTGGTCCCACTTCTCGGCCAGGGGTCCGGAGGGGATCTTGGAGTCGAGGATCATGGCTTGCTCTCTCCTCCGTGGTCAGGCGATGACGCCGGTCAACACGGCGATGGGAAAGGAGACGTTGCCGGCGGTGACCACGAAGGCGAAGACGGCCGCCACGGCCCGCCAGCGCTCCTGCATCCCCACCCGGTTGATGCCGAGGGTCTGGAAGACGCTCCAGAGACCATGGTAGAGGTGGAAGCCGAGGGCGACGTTGGCGAGCAGGTAGAAGATCGAGACCAGGGGGTTGGTGAAGCCGACGACGACGTTGTGGAAGACGTCGCCGGGGATGAAGTCGGGGTGCACGGCGGGGTTGCCGAAGGTCAGGTGCAGCAGGTGGTAGACGACGAAGAGGAGCAGGATCACCCCGCCCCAGCGCAGCGTGCGGACCGCGTAGTCGGCCTGCACGTACTGATGTCGGGCGTAGCGTCCGCCGCGGGCGGCCTGGCTCTGTCGCGACACCTGCCACGCCGCCACCACGTGGGCGACGGCAGCCGCGAGGAGGACTACCCGCGCCACCCACAGCACTCCGCTCTCCGGGAAGAAGGGGGCCCCCAGCTCGCGCAGGCCCTCGGCGTAGTGGTTGTACGCCTCCCGGCCCTGGTACATCTTCAGATTGCCGGCCATGTGGACGAGCACGAAGCCGAAGAGGATCAGCCCGGAGACGGCCATGACGGCTTTCTTGCCGAGCGACGAGCTCCACAAGCTTGGTTTCGAGGCCATGAAAGGGTTTCCTTTTCGCTTGCTCTGGAAGCGGATCTTAGCGGCAGGGCTCGGCAGCAGCCAGGGTCATCGCCGCCGCCGGCGCCGCCGAGGAGCGCCGCGACGCTCGACCTCCGGCTCGAGCTCGACGGCGTCCGTCGGGGCGATGGGCTGCGCCGGTCTGCCCTTGGCAACTCGCTCGAGATCCGCCTGCCAAGAAGTCAGTACCTCGCTGCCCTCACCGGTAGCCCGCACCAGCAGCTCGAGGAGCGACAGGGCGTCGCCGAAGCTCGGCCGGCGCACCAGCCGGGCTCGCTCGACCGGCCGCAGATCGGCGCCGAACTCCTGGAAGATCGTCAGCGTCTGGTGCAGCCCCTGGGTACGGGCCTTGGACAGGGCAAAGCGCTGGACGAAGGGCTCGACGACCTCGCGGATCAGCGATTCGACGCCGCGCCGACCCAGAGGACGTTGGCGCTCCCTCTCGACCTCCATGCGCCGCACCAAGAGGGCCGGAAGCAGCAGGGCGGCGAGCACCGCCACTTCGGAGAGGGGCCGCCCGTCGCGGGCGAAGGCGTCGATCGCGGGCAGGAAGCGGGAGAAGTCCCCGAATCCACGGGGGCCGGCCGAGACGATGGCGAGGGCCTCTGGCAGCAGGTCGGCGAGCAGCCCGAGGTCGAGCATCCACTGCAGGGCCGGACCGGCGTGGCCACAGGAGAGCAGCTGCAGCACCTCCTCGGTGAGCCGCGCGGGCGAGGCCTTGGCCAGCTCCTTCTGATGACGGCCGATCGCCTCCTGAGTCTTGGTCTCGATGCCGAAACCCAGCCGAGCGGCGAACTCGCAGGCCCGCATCATGCGCACGGGATCCTCCCGCAAGCGCACGTCCGGGTCACCGATGACGCGGATCACCCGCGCTTCGAGGTCCTCGATCCCGCCGACGTAGTCGATGACGGAGAAGTCCTCGATGTTGTAGAAGAGGGCGTTGACGGTGAAATCGCGGCGGAAGGCATCCTCGCGAGGAGTGCCGAAGGTGTTGTCGCTGGTGATCAGCAGCTCGCCCTCGCCGGACTCCTGCTCGCCGGGATCCGGCTCGCGGCGGAAGGTCGAGGTCTCCACCACGCCGTCCTTGAAGAAGACGTGCACCAAGCGGAAGCGGCGACCGATGATGCGGGAGTTGCGGAAGAGGCGACGGATCTCGTTGGGCCGGGCGTCGGTGGCAGCGTCGAAGTCCTTGGGCTGCCGGCCCAACATGAGGTCGCGGACGCTCCCGCCCACGAGGTACGCCTTGAAGCCGGCGCCGTGGAGGCGGTAGAGAACCTTGAGGGCGTTCTCGGAGATGTTCCGGCGGGAGATCGGGTGCTCGGCGCGCTCGAGAATTCTGGGCCCCGGCGCTCCGCTCGCTTCGCTCACGCGCGGATTCTATCTCTCCGGCAGCGCTGGAAGGGAAGACGAAGGGGGCGGCCACGGGGGGCCGCCCCTACCGCGGACCCAGATCACGGACTTCTGCTCTCCGTAGCGGCAGGCCCCCGTGCCTGCCCGTCAGCCCTTAGACGTCAGTGATGGTGGGGATACGGGGGGCAGGAGGGACCGTGGCCGCGATGGTGGCGGTGGCGGCGGCCCCGGTGGTCGAAGCGGTCGTCATCGCCGCGCCAGCCGTGCCGGTGGTGGCGGTCCAAGTGGGCGGACGGGGCGTAGCGCAGGAACACTCGGCCCGGGTCCAGCCGGAAGTGGGTGAAGTGACGATGCACGACCGGACAGCTTTGATGGTGGTAGTTGTAGCCGCCCTCCCTGAAGCACCGCGAGGTGCACCGCACGTGGCGGTAGGAGAAGGGGTCGGCAGAACGGTAGTAGTAGCCCGTTCTGTGATACCCGGGCGGCGCGAGGACGATGTTGAAGTAGACGCCGCCGACCTCGAACCCGCTGCCCAGGTACCAGCGATCGTGATCGGCTTGGGCCGGCTGGGCGACGGCGAGGGAGGAGACGACGGCGAGGGCGGTGAGGATGACGATGGCTCTAGTCTTGAGCATGGGACTTTCCTCCTTCGCTCTACGTCTATTTCACCTTCCATGCCAGAAGCCTGTGCCCAGCCATAAGTTTCATGGAATCAATTACTTGAAGCTGTGGCAGCGAACCTCGAAGAGACTCTCGGCAAGCAACTGTCCTCGCGGGAGGACGAGCGCCCCGGAGAGCCCCGTCACGGCGCCGGAGGGGGACGCGGGGGCTCGGCCGGCCGGCGCTCGGCCTCACCCTTCATCCGCGGCAGGGCCACCGGCTTGACCACGCGCCGCTCGTAGCCGTCCTCGCTCTTGGTGATCACCAGCAGGCTCTGGATGGTGTCGCCCTCCGGCAGCACCATGGTGCCGCCGATCCGCAGCTGGTCGATCAGAGGCTGGGGCACCCGCGGCGGGGCGGTGGTGAGGATGATCGAGTCGAAGGGGGCCTCCTCGGGCCAGCCGAGGTAGCCGTCGCCGATCTTGGAGTGGACGTTCCTGCAACCCGCCGCCTTCAGATTGCGCTGGGCCTGCTTGCCGAGAGCGGGGTCGATCTCGATGGTGAAGACTTGGCGGGCGAGCTTCGAGAGCACCGCCGCGTGGTAGCCCGAGCCGGTGCCGATCTCGAGCACCTTGGCACCGCGGTCGAGGTCCAAGAGAGAGGTCATCTGCGCCACCAGGTAGGGCTGCTGGATGCTCTGGCCGCGGCTGCCGATGCGCAGGGAGTCGTCCACGTAGGCCTGGGGCTGATACTCCTCGGGGACGAAGATCTGGCGTGGCACCTCGCCCATGGCCCTGAGCACGGCGGGGTCGGTGATCCCCCGCTGCCTGAGCTGGTGCTCGACCATGTCGCGGCGGGCTTCGACGAACTCGGCCGCCTCCTGCGCACTCGCCGCGGCCAAGGCCGCGAGCCCCAGCCAGAGGGCCAGCCCCAGCACCCTGCGCCCGGCGGTCATGGCTCAGCGCTCCTTGCGCGCCTCACCCGTCATGGGCACGAAGCGAACGGCGGCGATCCGCTCCCGCTCGAAGCTCTCGGAGGTCTTGGTGACCAGCAGCAACTCCTGGATGTTGCCGGAGCCCTGGGGTAGGACCATCCGGCCCCCGATCTTGAGCTGATCGAGGAGGGGTTGGGGAATGTCGGCCGGCGCCGCGGTCAGCACGATGGCGTCGAAGGGAGCCTCCTCGGGCCAGCCGCGATAACCGTCGGCCACGCGCACCTGGACGTTGTCGAAGCCGAGGCTCTCGAGGGTGTGGCGAGCCCGCTCGGCCAGTGGCTGCAGGATCTCGATCGAGTACACCTTGCCGGCCACCCGCGCCAGCACGGCCGCGTGGTAGCCGCTGCCGGTGCCGATCTCGAGCACCTTCGAGTTGCCGTCGAGGCGCAGCAGCTCGGTCATCCGCGCCACGATGTAGGGCTGGGAGATGGTCTGGTCGAAGCCGATCGGCAGGGGACGGTCGGTGTAGGACCAGGAGCGCCAGGACGACGGCACGAACTCGTGGCGCGGTACCTCGCGCATGGCGTCGAGCACGGCCTTCTGCACGACGCCGCGGCGGACGATCTGCTGCTCGACCATGGCACGCCGTTGCGGCTGGTAGGGGTCGTTGGTGGGGCGTCCTGCGAAGAGGGCGAAGGTCCCGGCCGAGAGGGCGACGGCGGCGGCGAGAAAGGTGTTGCGCAGAACGCTGCGGCCGGACCGGCCGGAGGCCACGAGGCGGGGCGCTGGGCGAGCGGCCGGGCTCATCATTTCGAGGCGGGTGCGGGTCACGGGCGTCGGTGCTCCATTGTCGCAGGTGTACAAAGCAAAGAACAAGCCAGAGGCTGGTAGACTCCCGGGCCATGGATCGACGAGCCTTCTTGCAGGGCCTGGCCGCGGGCGTGACGGCCCCGGCCCTGGCTCCGGCCGCGCGAGCCGCCGAGGCGGTCGCCCCGGCTGCGCGGAGCGATCACGGGGCGGTGGCCATCGCCAGCGCCAACGGCCTCGAGGCGGTCAAGGTCGCCTGGCGCGAGCTGATGGCCGGTGCCGACCCGGTCGACGCCGCCGTGGCCGGCGTCGAGATCAACGAGCTGGACCCCAACGACTACACGGTGGGCTACGGCGGCATGCCGAACTTCGACGGTGTCGTCGAGCTCGATGCCGCCGTGATGCATGGGCCCACCGCCAAGGCCGGAGCGGTCGCCGCGCTGCAGGGAGTCAAGACCCCCGCCAAGGTCGCCCGATTGGTGATGCAGCGCACCGACCACGTCCTGCTGGTCGGCGAGGGCGCCCGTCGCTTCGCCACCATGCACGGCTTCGCGGACGAGAACCTGCTCACCGACTTTTCCCGCAAGGTGTGGCTCTACTGGCGGGAGAACCTCTCGACCGTCGACGACTGGGTCGATCCTCCTCTGGCCAACCTCGACCCCGAGGTGCGGCGCTTCCTCGAGGAGAACCGCGATCTGTTCCGGCCCACCGGCACCATCCATCTGTCGGCCCGCACGGCCACCGGGGATCTCGGCTGTTGCACCACCACCTCCGGCCTCTTCTTCAAGGTCCCCGGGCGAGTGGGCGACAGCCCGATCATCGGCGCCGGCCTCTACTGCGACAACGACGTCGGCTCGGCAGGCGGCACCGGCCGCGGCGAGGCCTCGATCGGCGTGGCGGCAGGCCACAGCGTGGTCGAGCTGATGCGTCAGGGCCTCTCGCCGACCGACGCCGCCCTCAAGACCCTCGAACGGGTGGTGCACCTCAATCGGGATGCCCGCCTCCGGCGTCCGGACGGGCGGCCGGACTTCAACCTCAAGCTCTACGCCGTCAACAAGGCCGGCGACTACGGCAGCGCCGCGATCTGGGGCGGGGCCAGGTTCGCCGTGGCGGACTCCCGCGGCGCCCGGCTCGAAGAGCAGGCATTCCTCTTCCGCGCCTGAGCCTCGCATGGCCCCCGACGGACACGAGCTCGAGGCCCTGCTGGAGGCGGTCCTCGCCAACTCCCCAGCCGACGAGACCTCGATCTTCTGGGTCGAGACCTCGCGCCGACAGGCGAGCACCCAGCGGCGCCCGGACGGTCCGGCCGCCCGCCAGCGCCTGGCAGTGACGGTGAGGGTGGTCGACGCCGGCCGCGAAGGCTATTACCGCGCGGCAGACGGCAGCCCCGGAGCCCTGACCGAGGCCGTGCGGCTGGCCATCGCCCACAGCCGCGTGGCGGACAAGATGCCGCCTGTCCCGCTCGCGCCACAGGCCGAGGTGGCGGCCGTGACGGACCTCTTCGATCCCGCCATCGCCGGCCTCGAGGCCGAGCCGGCCCGCTCGCTGCTCTTCGGCTGGACCGAGAAGGGGGAGTGGGCCCGACTGGTCTGGACGGTCAGCAAGGTCGCCGCGGCCGGCACCGGCAGGCCCTATCGCTCGACCCGTGTCACCGGCGCGAGCCTCTTGGCGCGTAGCGGCCGGGGGGCCCTGGCGGGCTCGGCGGCCGCAGCAGCGCGCTCTCTCGCCGGCCTCGAGCCGGAAGGTGTGGTGGCCCGTGCCCGGTCCCGGCGCTGCGACGTCGCCGCCGAGCCGGGGGACGCGTTGCCCGGCGGCCCCCTCTGGCTCGCCGCCGAGACCGTCGCAGCGCTCACCGCGCAGCTCAACGAGATGCTGCTCTCCGCACGCGGCTTCCGCCGGCTGGGCCGTCCCCTCGGGCTGTCGCCGGGCAGTCGCTTTTTCTCTCCCTGCTTCGACTTGCTCGACGACGGCACCGCCCCCGGATTGCCCTTGCCCTTCGACGGCCAGGGTCAGCCGCGCACCGCCATCGAGCTGATCCGCGGCGGGGAGCTGATCACCCCGGCCCTGGACACCCTGCTCGCCGCCGAGCTGGAGAGGCCCCGCACCCCACACTGGCTCGCGCCGAGCGAGGTGCGGGCCAACCACCTGGTGGTAAAGCCCTCCGCGGAGGAAGCCGGGGAGATGGCACGCCGGGTCGGTGTCGGGACGTGGCTGGGGCCGATCGACGAGCTGAGCCTGCCCCAGCCGGGCTCGACCCGCTTCCGTGCCGTTCTGCGCGAGACCCGCCGGATGTCCGAAGGCGGGGTCGGTGAGAGCCTCGGCGAGCGGGTCTGGGAAGACGACCTGCTGCGGGTCTTCGGCGAGATCGAGGCCGTGGGCAACGATCCGGTAACGGTACCGGGGGACGACGTGCTGCTGGGCGGAGTCACCGCGCCGTCGATGGTGATTCGCCCGGGTGGGGTGTGGCGGGCGCTGGAGACCACCTCGGACCTGTAGGGGCGCAGCATGCTGCGCCCCTACGGGATCAACCCATCCGCCGCACCAGCACCACGGTCTGATCGTCGCCCTGCGGCACCCCGTCGGCGAAGGCCCCCACCGCCACCTCCAGCTCGGCGAGCACCCGCGGTAGGGGTTCGCCTCGGTGGGATCTCAGGGTCGCGATGAGCCGCTCGAGGCCGAGCTCCTCGCCCGAGGGATCCGCCTGCTCGGTGATGCCGTCACTGTAGAGGCAGAGCAGATCCCCGGGGGCCAGCTGGACCTCGCCCATCTGATAGCGGGCCAGGGGGATCAGGCCCAGGGGCACGCCGGTGGCGTCCAGGCAGCGCACGCCGCCATCGGCCCCGACCACCACTCCCGGGTTGTGGCCGGCGTTGACGAAGTCGAAACAATGCCTTGTGGCGTCGAGCTCGCCGACGACCAGGGTGATGAACTTGCTCGGCAGGCTCGACTCGCAGACGTGTCGATTGAGCTTCTCGACCAGCTCGGGCCCCAGCTCCTGACGATCCACCAGCAGGCGCGACGCCGAGTGCAGCGTCGAGACCAGCAGCGACGCCGGCACGCCCTTGCCCGAGACGTCCCCCAAGGTCACCAGCAGGCGCCCATCGCTCCGAGGCAAGAAATCGTAGTAGTCCCCCCCGACCTGGCGGGCCGGTCGGTTCCAGCCCGCAAGCTCGTAGCCGGGCAGGCAAGGGATCGCCTTGGGTAGGATCTGACGCTGGATCTCGGCCGCCAGCTCCATCTCGCGCTCGAGGCGCTCCTTCTCCAGAGCCT
Source organism: Thermoanaerobaculia bacterium (assembly GCA_044869955.1). GTDB lineage: Bacteria > Acidobacteriota > Thermoanaerobaculia > Multivoradales > SZUA-115 > CALMKX01. The sequence goes on from JBIOYC010000238.1 coordinate 39,784, forward strand.
CGCGGTGCAGGCGCGCGTTCTCGAGGGCGATCGCCGCCTGGTTGGCGAAGAGCGACAGGGTGCGCTGGTCGGCCGCGGCGAAGGGGCCGACTCCAGAGCGGCTCTCCTTGTCGCCCACCACCAGCAGGCCCATCGCCCGACCTTCGACCTCGATGGCAGCTGCCAGCAGGAAGCAAGCGTCGGGCAGCAGATCGATCGGGGGTGAAGCAACGTCGACCGGGCCGACGGTGGCTCGGGCCTCGCCGCCGAGGGTACGGGCGAGCCGTAACCCGCCCGAGTCACCGAGGTAGAGGGCGGCCCGGCGAGCGTCCAGCAGCGACAGGGCCCAGGTCAGGATGGCCTCGGTCAGCTGCTGGAAGTCCAGGGTCGAGGCGATGGCTAGGCCGACGTCGTAAAGGGCTTCCTGGGCCACGTCGCGGCGGCCGGCCTCGAACTGGAAGCGCTTGATGTCCCGTTTGAGGGACACGAGCTCATCGCCGCTGATGGACTCCCCGAGCCGCTCGAGAGCGGCGCTCAGGGCCGCTCCGGGGTCCGGATGACTCATTGGCCGAGGGCCTGCACCGCCGCTGGCTCGTCCGGGTAGATGCCGGCGTACTGGGTGAGCCCCATGATGTGGAAGGTCTTCTCGATCGTCGGCGTCAGGCTGCAGAAGGCGAGCTTGCCCTCGATCTCGATCATCTTCTCGATGATCTCGATGAGGATCGAGATCCCGATCGAGTTGACGATCTTGGTCCCGGCCAGGTTGAGGAGGATGATCTTGGTCCCCTGGTCGATGAGCTCGTACGCCTGACGAGCGATCTTCTCGCCGCCCTGGTTGTTGATGTAGCCCTCTGTATAGAGGACGACGAGCTCCCCACGGCGGTCGACATTGAGATTGAGGCTCTCCGTCATCGCACAACCCTCGTCTAAAGCGCCTTGCTCATGACCACGGTGGTGCCGTCTCCGCCCGAGCGGATGGTCACCTCGTCCATCAAACCCTCGATGATCTTCAGACCCCAGCCGCGCTTCCTTCGATCATGCAGCTTCTTCTCGAGGTCGGGACGCTCCACCTTGGTGGGATCGAATCCGAGTCCGCTGTCGCGCACCGTGATCTTCAGAGTGCGAGGAGCCTCGTCCCCCAATACGGCGAAGGTCAGGTGGACCTTCCCGTCGGCGGCTTTGGAGTGCTCGAAGGCGTTGATGCAGGCCTCCACTACGGCCATGCGAACCTCGTCGATCTTGTCCGGGCTCATGCTCATCGACTCCGCAACGGAGGTCGCAGCCCGGGTGGCCGTAATCTCCATGTCGGCGGCGATGGGGAGCGTCAGGTTGACCTCCCGCAAGATAGCAGTCCCGGCCATGAGCTACAGGCTCTCGAGAGGGATCAGAAGGAAAGGTACAGCTGCAGCAGGTAGACGACGAAGGGATGGACCCGATCCTGCGCCAACAGGACGGCAAAGCTGCCGATGCAACCAAGAGAGAGCAGGGCTTTCACCGGGATCTGCGGCGCGGCGACGGCGACATGTTTGCGCACGGATTGTAGCATGGGCTCCTCCTTCTGCCCCGGTCCTCTACGCAAGCTCTCTGCCAACTCCTGCGAGATCGCCACCGCGGCGAGAATCCCTTTTGGAATCAATAGCTTACGGATCACTCACCAGGCCGACCCGAAGGCTGGGCGAGGCAAATTGCCTCAGGCCGAAACAACCGGCGGCGGCGGTCGTAGGGAGAGCCCTTTCTTGCAGGGCAGAGCCAAGGCTCGAGACAAACCGCCTCATGCGAGGCAAATTGTCTCGCGCCGCTCAGAACCCCTTCCGGGCCAGGGTCCGCCGGTCGAGGCCGAGGACCTTGGCCGCGGCGCTCTTGTTGCCCTGGGTGAGGGCCAGCACCTGCTCGATGTGACGGCGCTCCACGCTCTCGAGAGTTTGGGTCGCCGCCTCCTCGGGCACCGGCCGCCCCGATCCCAGCAGCGAGAGCACCAGGTCCGCCCGCACTTCTCCCTCGGCGAGGGAGACCGCGCTCTCCACCAGGTTCTTCAGCTCGCGGATGTTGCCCGGGTAGCCGTGGCTCATCAGCACGGCCAGGGCCTCGGCGCGAATCAGAGGGGGGGCGATGCCCTCCCGGCGGCAGAAGTCCTCGACGAAGGCGCGGATCAGGTGCGGGATTTCCTCGCGCCGCTCGGAGAGGGGCGGGAGATGGATCTCGACTCCCTTCAAGCGGTAGAAGAGGTCCTCTCGGAAGGTGCCATCGCGCACCATGGCCGCGAGGTCGTGGTGAGTGGCGGCCACCAGGCGAACGTCCACCGGGATCGGCCTGCGGCCGCCCACCCGCACCACCTCCCGCTCCTGGAGCACGCGCAGCAGCTTGACCTGCACGGCCGGCTGGAGGTCGCCGATCTCGTCGAGCAGCAGAGTGCCGCCGTCGGCCAGCTCGAATTTGCCCGGCCGGGCAGTGACTCCCGTGGCGACGCCGCCCTCGATACCGAAGAGCTCGCTTTCGACCAGGCTCTCCGGCAGGGCCGAGCAGTTGAGGGCGATCAGCGAGCCGGTGCGCCCCGAGAGCAGGTGCAGCAGCTTGGCGATCAGCTCCTTGCCGGTGCCACTTTCGCCGCGAACCAGAACCCCGATGCTACGCGGCGCCACCCTCTCGACCACGTCGAGCACCCGGCGCATCTCCGGTGCCTCGGCGACGATGCGCTGGGCGGCCAGGGCCTCGGAGAGGCCGCCGCGCAGCACTTTGTTCTCCTCCTCCAGGCGCTCCCGCTCGCGGGCGAGCTTTTCCATCTGCCGGGCGCTGTCTAGGGAGACGCCGGCGAGCACGGCGATCGACTCGAGGAAACGCCGGTCATCCTCCGAGAAGGAGGCGCTGGCCTCGTCGCGGGCCTCTTTGTCGAGCAGGGCGAGGTAGCCGAGGTAGGTGCCGCGGTAGGAGAAGGGAGCCGCCACCAGCTCGCGGAAGGGGCGACGCACCAGCTGGCCGTCGCGACGGATCAGGGCGCCGGAGTCGAGCAGCAGCTCCCGCCACACCGGGTCGGCCAGGAGCTGGGAACCGTCCGGGGGGCGCTCCGCCCAGCCCACGGACGCCGCGGCGCGGGCACCGCCGTAGGCGTCCCGGGTCACCGCCACCGCCGCGCTGGGATCGAGCACCGCACAGACCCGTTCGAGCAGCTCTTCGAGCAGCAGGTCCTCCCCCTTGGCCTCGTGCAGGGCCAGGGAGAGGTCGTAAAGCGTCTCGAGCTGGAGGAGTCGGCGCTTCTCGGCGAACGAGCTGGTGGGATGAGAGGCGACCACTGAGGCAGTCTACCTCGGGGTGGGGCGGATTGCCTCGAGAGGCTCAGGGACACGGTGACTTTGTACCGTACTTCTTGTAGGATGGACATGCGTCTCAGACAACATGATCATAGTCTTCGTGCGATTCAGCCCGAAGACGTCCACGGAGGTACGTCGAATGCTCCCACGTCGTGCTCACGCCCCCCTCCTCCTCCTCCTCGCTCTGGGCCTGGCGCTCCTCGCTCCGGCTGGCTTCGCCGGATCGGACGAGTCGCCGGCCACTCCGGTCGCCGCAGAGGGAATCCCGGATCTCCTTCCGCCGGCTGCCCATCCGGTGGCGATCCAGGGCTGCCGCTGCTTCGCCGCCGGCACCACTCCCAGCGACGTCCCGCTCTCTTGGGGGATGGGCGCGGACTGTACAGCGGCCACCGCGGA